>JAYWFM010000276.1:0-9875 GCA_043778825.1 Planctomycetota bacterium
AATATCCGCCACCTCTTCGCCCCGAAGGGGCCGGACTCGATAGCCCAGGGCGGAGCAGAACGACGACAGTCGTGCCGCGCAGCCCTGGGTCCGCGAGCATCACAGAGCTGCCCTCAGCCCTGAAAGGGCGCCACCCCGAGCCGCCCCAATGGTGTCGCCCTTTCAGGGCTTCGATCGGTCGTTTGGCCTCCTGACCCAGGGCGGCGTTCCCCGACTTTGTCGGGTCACTTTGCCCTGGGCTATCGAGTCGGGCCCCTTCGGGGCGTCGGAGGTGTGCCCTCGGGAGGCAGACTGGGGCTGGGAATTCAATGTGTAAAGACCGGATCTGAAACCGCTCTAGCCCACGCGATCGACGGATCTCCTTCAGTTCGCGTGGGCTAAAGCCCACGCCACTCAACCCATATTCAAACAGGCGATGGCCGTGGTGGTGAGCGTGAGTTGGTAGATCGTCTGCGTCAGGGCAGATAGTATTGTGGACATCAGGATGGGAATCACCGAAGCGTTGTCCCACTGACCCACTCCCTGCTGAACGGCTGTTTGATTCCCCGTGACTCACTTTCAATTCACTCTGCAAGCGACTGACTCCCGGACCGCGGGCCGGAGGGGTCTGTGGCAGACGCCGCATGGGATTGTCGAGACACCGCTCTTCATGCCGGTCGGGACCAAGGCCACTGTCAAGGGGGTCTGGCCAGCCCAGCTGCGGCAGATTGGCGTCCAGATGGTGCTGGCAAACACGTACCACTTGGCGTTGCGACCGGGGGCGGAGGTGGTCCGGGACTTGGGGGGCCTGCACCGCATGATGAACTGGGACGGGCCGATCCTGACGGACAGTGGGGGGTTTCAGGTCTTCAGCTTGGCGGAGTTGCGGCAGATCGATGACACCCAGGTGGTGTTCAAATCGCACATTGACGGGAGCCTGTTTGAACTCTCCCCCGAGAAGGCGGTTGCGATTCAGGAGGCTCTGGGGGCCGACTGCATCATGTGCCTCGACGAGTGTCCGCCGCATGACGTGTCGCGGGAGCGCATCCGGCAGGCCGTCGAGCGGACGACCGCTTGGGCCAGGCGCTGCCGCGACGCCCAGAAGCGGACTGATCAGGCTCTGTTTGGGATCGTGCAGGGTGGCACGGACCCGGCACTTCGTGAACTTTCGGCGCAGGGGCTGCTCCCGATTGAGTTCCCCGGTTATGCCATCGGGGGCTTGAGCGTGGGCGAAAAGCCATCGGAGATGTACGACACGCTCGACTTCACGGTGCCGATGCTGCCCGCCGACAAGCCGAGGTATCTGATGGGAGTCGGGAGACCGATCGACATTATCGAGGCGGTCTGCCGGGGCGTCGATCTGTTCGACTGCGTCATGCCGACTCGCAATGCTCGGAATGCAACCGCTTTCACCAGCGTCGGTTCCGTCAAGCTTAAGAATCAGAAGCACATGCGGGACACGTCACCCCTCGATCCGGAGTGCGAGTGCCCGACCTGCACGCAATTCAGCCGGGGTTATCTGCGGCATCTGTTCCAATCGGGAGAGATGCTCGGGCCGATGCTGCTGTCGGTCCACAATCTGGCATACTACCAGCGGATCATGCGGGAACTGCGGGAAGCGATCCGTCAGAATCGATTGACCGAATATCGGGAGACGTACGTCCGCAGTCTTGAATCGTCTCCCGGTCAGGCATAAAGTGTGGAGTCTCCGCCGGATCATTCCGTCTCTTCTTTTGTTACGGCGGTATCCCTCGGGAGTTCCTTCCGAGTACGTGGCCCCTGTTGTTGAGGTCTGTTGAACTGTGGGTCGCCCATTCGGGTGGGCACTCGGTTCAGTCTGGCACAAGGAGTTCTCATCTCGATGTCCGCAGAACCTGTCATTGAAATCCGCAACCTCACGAAGATCTATCGTGACTTCTGGGGCCGATCCAAGGTCAAGGCCGTCAATTCACTGAGCCTGGAAGTCAAGAAGGGCGAAATCTTCGGCCTGCTCGGTCCCAACGGGGCCGGAAAGACGACCACCCTCAAGATGCTGCTCGGGCTGCTCTTCCCGACCGAAGGCGAGATCAAGATCCTCGGCAAGCAGGCTCACGATGTGAGTAAGAACGAGAAGATCGGCTACCTCCCGGAAGAGTCCTATCTGTACCGCTTCTTGAACGCGGACGAGACACTCGACTTCTACGGTCAGCTGTTCAACATGTCGTCGGCCCTCCGCAAGGAGCGGCGCGACAAGCTGATCGAGATGGTCGGCTTGCAGGGCGCTCGCCGCCGTCAATTGAAGGAATACTCGAAGGGGATGACCCGCCGCATCGGTCTGGCGCAGGCCCTGATTAACGATCCCGAACTGGTGATCCTCGACGAACCGACCAGCGGTCTGGACCCGCTCGGCACGCGAGAAGTGAAGGACTTGATTCTCCGCCTGCGCGACGAAGGCAAGACGGTCGTGATGTGCAGCCACTTGCTGCAAGACGTGCAGGACGTGTGTGACCGGATTGCGATCCTCTACGGCGGCGAGCTGAAGGTGTTGGGCAATGTCAAGGATCTGCTCGAGTCGAAGGACGAAACCCAGTTGATCACCTCGAAGCTGGCCCCGGCGGCGGTGGCCGACATCGAAGCGGTGCTGAAGAAGCACGGGGCTGCGCTGCACAGCAATTCGTCTCCGACCGCCAACCTGGAAGAGTTGTTCCTGCGGACGGTCGAGGAGAGCAAGGCTCGCCCGGGTCGGCGTTATGCACCGGGCGAAACGCCGAAGGCCTGACCCGCATCCCGTGGTGGGTGAGGAGTGGTCGCGCGAGGCGGCCCTCTTTCGATTTCGTGAGGCTGGCCCGTCGCCAGAACAGGACGCGATTCGTTATTTCGTTCCATTGCGACCTGGATTGACGACCATTCTGGCCCGCCTGTTCCATTCATACCTGTTGTCCAGAAAGGGATTGAATCGAACATGCCTTTCGATACCAATCATCCCATTTTCCAGCACCCGCTCATGCGGTGGCTGATTGTCGTGTGTGTGCTGGCCCTGCTCGGGGCCTTCGTGGGGTTCGTCTCCAGTTGGATGGGGAACGGACGCCGGGGGCTCGCCAATTTCGGCAGCGTGGTGAGGCGCGGTCTGGTGGACCTCGTGTGTCTCGCTCCCCGGCGGATCTACGCCCTGGCGACTCTGACCGCCCGTGAGTCGATCCGTCGCAAGGCGCTGTGGGTCGGCGCGGTGTTCCTGGTGCTGTTCATGTTTGCGGGGTGGTTCATTGGGGACACCAGTGACACGACTCCCGCCAAGCCATACATCAGCTTCGTGATGACCACGATCCGCTGGATGTTGCTGCCGGTGGCGGTGCTCTTGGCGTGCTGGGGTCTGCCAGCCGATATTCGGGATCGCTCGCTGCACACCGTCGTGACCAAGCCGGTGCGCCGCAGCGAAGTGGTACTGGGCCGCATTGGCGGGTACGTGTTTGTAATCACCTGCCTGCTGCTGGTGGTCAGTGCGGTGGGGTATTTGTGGGTCCGCCGCGTGGTCCCCGAACGGGCGCAGCGGCAGTTGATCTCCCGCGTTCCCCTCTACGTCGACCGGGAGAACTTCCACCTGCTCAATGAGCAGGGTGGGGAGTTCCAGGGGATCAACGTCGGTGATGTCATCGAATTCCGGCGATTCATCAACGGGGGCACCAAGGAGCGGGCGGTTTGGGAATTTACCAACCTCCAGGCCGAAGACTTCCCAGGCGACCAGGAGATCCGCCTCGAGTACATGTTTGAGGCGTTCCGCTCCTACAAGGGCGATATCGAAACGGAGATCGAGTTCAGCGTCGATCTGGTGAATGAAACCACCAAGTTGCGGGTTCCCATCGGAGTCTACCCGGTGAACGAATTCACCAGCGAAGTCGTTCACGATCTGTCCGGGGGGAAGACCGAGAACATGATCTCGATTCGGCGAGAGATTCCCTATGGCGAGGGGAAAAACAAGAAGACAGCTGACTTGTTCAAAGACGTGATGGATGGGGGCAAGCTGAGGCTGGAAATCGCCTGCCTGGATGCTTCCCAATACCTGGGGGTCAATCAGGGAGCCTTGTTCGTCCGCCGGCCGGATCGCTCGTTTGCGACCGGCTACTGGAAGACGATCTTTGTGATCTGGTTGCTGCTGGTTCTGGTCATCACGATCGGCACCACAGCCAGTTGCTTCCTGAAGGGACCGGTCGCGACCCTGGCCACGTTCGGGCTGTTGATTCTGGGCAGCTTCCTGAAAGACAGTCTGGTGAGTCGGCTGGCGACGTACTTCTCGCAGAACGGGAAGGTCGTGGGGGGCGGCTCGGTCGAAGCCTTCTATCGACTCATCATGGGCATGAGCGAAACGGGCCCCCTGGAAGAGACGATCAGCAAGCGGGTCATCGAGACACTCGATGCGGGGGTGTACGCGATGCTCTATCTGGCCCAGTACGTGATCCCCGACATTCGTTACTTTGACGGTGCCGTATACACGGCCAATGGCTTCGACGTACCGTTCGACTTGTGCATTCTCCCCAGCGTGCTCATCACTCTGGGGTTCTTCATCCCGTCCTACATCATTGGCTACTTTGGCCTGCAAGTGCGTGAACTGGAGGCAAAATGAACAATCTCACATCCGGCCAGCGGAAGCTGGTGTATGGGCTCGGCATCCTGATCCTGATGGGGGTCATCATCGGGTTGGGGCAGCCGTCTGACGGGTCTCCCGGCAGCGGGGGAAAGGTCTCTCGACTGCGGGAGAAGTATTCTCTGGGCGAGGCGACCCTGGGCCAGGTCGACCCCGCCAGCTCGACGATGAACCTCGTGCTGCTCGGGTTCCGGGGCATCGCCGCCAGCATCCTGTGGAGCGATGCGGAACATTACCGCATGACCAAGAACTGGTCCCAACTCCAGCAGTCGGCGGACTCGATCACGCTGCTGCAACCGCACTTCAAGAAGGTGTGGGAGTACCAGGCGTGGAACCTGGGGTTCAACGTCTCCGCCGAATGCGATGCGGTGCAAGACCGCTACTTCTGGGTGAAACAGGGAGCCAAGTACCTGCAACGCGGAACCAACCGCAACAAGCAGTTCCCCGAACTC
The DNA here is from genome assembly GCA_043778825.1 of Planctomycetota bacterium. GTDB lineage: Bacteria > Planctomycetota > Planctomycetia > Planctomycetales > Planctomycetaceae > TH-plancto1. The sequence continues at coordinate 5,050 of JAYWFM010000276.1, forward strand.
TACTTCGAGTGCGGTCGCTTCTTCGGCCAGAAAATCGGCCGGGCCGACGAGAAGGAGCAATTTCGCAAGTACTTCACGCACGACCCGGATGAGTTCCGCTGGAAGGGCAAAGGGGATGGCGACATCAACCCGGCGAACAAGGATAACTTCAAGGTCGCCCGCGACTGGTATCTGCTGGCCAATGAGAGCCTCGGAAAAAAGGATATCGAACAGCACAAGATGGACGAGGCACTCTTCGTGGCGTACCCCTACCACTCGCTGATGGATTACGCAGCCGCTCGCGAGGACGATGGCTTCTTCGACGCCGAAGCGAAGTCCGCCTGGGCCGAAGCGTATCGACAGTGGACCGGTGAATACGGACGCAAGGTCATTGCCGTCGCCGGAGACGGAACGCTCATCACGCTGGAAGGCTCCGCCGAGGATCTCGCCAAGATGGGCCAGGCAGATGGTCAGCCGTTGAAAGACAAGCTCTATTGGCAGAATCGCTACCGGGGCACGGTCAACTACACCTACTGGAAGGATCGTTGCCGGGCGGAGCAGGAACAGAACATGCTCGATGCCCGTCGGGACTTCCACGATGGCAAGAAAGCCTTCAAGGTCGATTACGAACCGGCGGAAGCCGCGAAGCTGATCGAGCGGGGGGCCCAGAGTTTGCAGAAAGTCGTCGATCAGTTCGGACATCTCAAAGTCGTGGACGAGCACGGCGTGGAAAAAGTGGGACCAAGCATTCTTCTGCAATCCGACGAGCAGTTGGTGGAAGACGCCCTCAAGGTGTTACTAATTCTGGAGCGCGTGCGAGAAGGGATGCCCGAGGGGGACTACCCGCTGAAGGAACTCTGGACCGGCGAGCAACATGCCACCAAGAAAGAAGAACTCCGCGTGCGGTTCATCCGCTGGGCCGGAGCCAACTGACGGTCCGACTCTCCAGACACGTCGAATGTCCGCCGAGTGGGAGCAGAGCATCTCTGCTTCCACTCGGCTGTTTTTCTGACACTCCGTGAAGTCGCCGGACTCTCCGAGTCCGGCGGTTCTGCGTCCGCCAGTCGGGGCACACACTGACACAGCAACGAGTGCCCCGAGCACCAAGCTTCCAAACGCCCACGCGGCGGGGGCATCGCCCACACCGGACTCGGAGAGTCCGGCGACTTTGGGCCACTGACCTCGGAATCGCTGTCGGCGTCGGTGCGGAGTGTCATTTTCTGACACTCCGTGCTGAAGCCGACAGCCTGACATCGTCTGGCGAGGTACACGGCATGAGGTCCGTGGTTGCCAACCTCATCCCGACTCGTCCGAGGCCGAGTATTCGTACACAGATTTCGCAGATTACCACAGATCCCGAAGGGCGGAGTGCGACCGATCGCGTGGAGTCGCCGCCGCCGCCAGTGTCTCATCTGTGAAAATCTGTGCGATCTGTGTACAGCTTCAATGTTGTGCGGCAGTGGATCGCACTCGGTGTGCGGCTGAAAGTCTGGAACACTCCGGAATGGATGTCGACTTCAGCGCGGAGTGTCCATTTTATCCGGTCTTTTCAGATTGATCGTCCCCCATTCTTTGGGGGGCTGAGGTGAGTTTTCCGATCTTCGTGTCGCTGGCCGGCGCGGAATCGCTGACTCAGTTTTCCCAAGCCGACAAATCCGCTTGATCCGCACCGGCTTCCCGTGAGGATTCCGAACCACCGGTTTACCGATCTCCGCCGCAGTGGCGAGTTGCGGTTTCAATCCCCGCTGGTGACCGTTCGATAACTCCCGGTGACGGCCTGCGAACCGTGGATTGTGGCACGACAGCGTCGAACCACAATCGCCCCTCCGCCTCCCGGGGATGTCTCCTCACATGTCGACCAGCGAACTCCAGCAACTGCGTCAGGAAAATACCGAACTCCGCCAATCGATGGTGGAGATGCGATCGCAGTTGATGCAGGCTCAGAAGCTGACCTCGGTGGGGGCCTTGTCCTCGTCGATCACGCACGAGTTCAACAACATCCTGATGACGGTCATCAACTACGCCAAAATGGGCCTGCGTCACAAGGAGCCCGCCACGCGGGAGAAGGCGTTCGACCGCATCCTGAATGCCGGGCAGCGGGCCGCCAAGATTACCACCGGGATGCTCTCCTATGCACGGGGGCGAACGACCCAGCGCGAAGCATTTCGGCTCAGCCTGCTCGTCGAGGATGTGCTGATCCTGGTCGAGAAGGACTTGCAGGTGCATCGCATTCGCCTCGAAAAGAGCTTCGAGGAGAACGTCTGGGCCGAGGTCAACTCCGGCCAGATCCAGCAGGTGCTCGTGAACCTCATTATCAACGCCCGCCAGGCGATGGGGAACGGCGGAACGCTCTTCCTCGGCGTCTCTCAGAACCGTGAGGCCGGGACCAGCGAGATCACCATCCGCGACTCCGGTTCGGGCATCCCCGCCGACAAGCTGCCGAAGATCTTCGATCAGTTCTACTCGACGAAGACTCCGGACGAGCAGGGTCAGGGCGGCAGCGGGCTGGGATTGGCCCTGTGCAAGGAGATCATCGACACCCACAAGGGCCGTATCCGGGTGGAAAGCACCGTCGGACGCGGGACGACCTTCACGCTCCGGTTCCCGATGATCCCCGCCCCCACGCTCGTCCGCCCCGCCGCGATCCCCGCCCAAAAAGCGGGCTGACCGCTCCTCGCACATGATTAAAGAAATCGATTCTGGCCCCCTGTCTTTCCGATTTCCCTCGACACTTGGCCCCGGAATAGAATAACAGCGGAACCAGAGAGGGGTGAGTCGGCGAAGGAGTTCAAAAGTGTCGACAATCCTACGCGATCCCGCAGTGTCAGTAGCTGCGGCGGGTGGTTCATTCTTGGTCCCTGAGTGAGGCATTGCCTCACGGCACAGCGAAGTCTTGGTTCAACCACCTTCAAACCCACAAGCGGTTTGGACAAACCCAACCAAGAGCTTTATTGATCCCCAAGTCTGATCGGACTTGAGACGTTCTTCACTCCGATTCATTGGACAAGAACGGAAGTCCGACAGCATCCAGCCCTACGGATCGCACGATCCGCGGGGCTGATTTATTTTCTGGGGATCACGCGGAAGGAGGAATTCTCCGACAAGGCATGCCGCCACAGTCCCGACACAGACAGGCACTTCTCCATTCCCCCCCCCCCCACCGTACAGCGGTACAGCCCCGCGTCGCAGCCCCTCTCCGTCCGGAAACCGCCGCCGATTTCGAGTCCAGGCAATCTCACCGCCTGTCCCTGGTCGATCAAGAGGCATGTCGCTGATCCATTCCGGCAGAGGCCCCCCCGATGCCCCCCCGCAAGCGTCCTGTCGAGACCAACCCGCAGACTCCGCCCACGCATCCCCGGGCGTATTATGTGCCTTTTCAGCAGTACCTGGCTGCCGAGTGCGGGATGTCGGCCAATACGATTGCAGCCTACCGCAATGACCTGTCGCAGTTCCTGAACTGGCTCGAATCGCAAAAGGTGCTGTCGCTGCTGCAAGTCGACCTGGCCCTGATGAGCGGGTATTTGCAGCACATGCACGGGTTGGGTCTGGCCGCCAGCAGCGTGGCCCGCAAGCTGGTGGCGCTCAAGATGTTCTTCCGGTATCTGGTGCTGGAACAGGTGGTCACCGAGAGTACGATCGACCTCATCACCTCGCCCAAGTTGTGGCAGTATCTCCCCACCGTTCTCAGTCCGGAGATGGTCGAGAAGTTGCTCGCCGCTCCCTGTCGGGAGGACCGCTATCCGTTGCGGGATCGGGCCTTGCTGACGGTGATGTACGCCACGGGTTGCCGAGCCTCCGAAGTGGCCAACTTAAAACTCTCCGACATCCGCTTGGGGGAGCGGTACTGCCGCTGCCTGGGGAAGGGGAACAAGGAGCGGATCGTCTCGCTCAACCCGGTCGCGGTCCTGGCGCTCGAGGCGTACCTCGAACATGAACGACCCAAGCTGGTACATGAACCCGGCGAAGAGGCCCTGTTCCTCACCCGCTCCGGGAAAACGCTGACCCGCATCAACGTCTGGCATCTCGTGAAGCGCTACGCCGGACGAATCGGCTGCGGCCAGAAGATCAGCCCGCACACACTGCGCCACAGCTTCGCGACGCACATGCTGGCGGGCGGGGCGGAGATCCGCGCCCTGCAAGAGATGCTCGGCCACGCGAGTATTCGCACGACGCAGATCTACACCCACGTCGAACACAGCCGGTTGAAGGCGATCCACTCGCGCTGCCACCCCCGGGGATAGACGGCTCGGCTCATCCGCACAGATCTGGCGGAATGGGTCACGCCACAGGTCCGCGTGTGCAGATTGTGTTCGGCCACCGGCGGTGTTCGATGTGTGTGCATCAGAAAAGTAGGCAGGACAACATCCAGCAACGGCTTTCGCGAGAAGAACCTCCTCTTGTGCCAATCGAGGACTCGCGACTGGCCGCTGATCTCTGCATGATCTTGTGGTCATGATCTTGTCATTCTCTTCTCGCTCCAAACCGCCCGAAGGACCGGAAGAGGATTCACAAAATCATGAAGAACAAAATCATGGGGAGGCGGGTGGGCGGCTCTTCGGCTTTGACCGGTCGTGATGTCCCAGCCGAGCCACCGCACAAGAGCCGTCGCGCGAGTCCCCTCCGCTTGACGGCCTGTTGATTTTATCGTCCCCTTCATTACGATTCCGTCCGTCTGGGGAGGCTCGCGGCGGCTGGGGAGGGGATGAGCGTGGACTATTGGGCGAAGGCTCCGCAGGGGCGGGGGCAGATGGTGTTGTTTACGACGCGGCTGGATGAGGTTCTGGCGGTGGATCATCCGGTGCGGATGTTGGAGGAGATCCTGTCGCGGATCGATTGGTCGCCTTGGG
>JAYWFM010000277.1:0-9856 GCA_043778825.1 Planctomycetota bacterium
ATGGACTGCTCGAATGATCCTCCATGATCCTCCAAAACCCAGGGAATCACCGATGATAGCTCATTCCATCGTGTTCACAGCACTGGCCTCGCCCTCCCGGACGACGTTCGCCACCGATAAGCCGGAGGCACACACGACGCGCATGGACATCCTACTGTGAGTCGCTCAGATCGGCATACCGAGTTCGGGCCAACTCCGCCGCCTGCACTAGCTCGGCGTCGGTGAGCCCACTGTCCACCACATCGCCCGGCAGCAGATCACGGAGTGCCTGATGGAGTGCGTCAACCACCTCACGGGGCTCGTGCGAGAACCCCGCCAACTCGGCCAAGCCGGGGAACTCGGGAGCATATTCGGACCGCGCGAGCAGCAGTGCCCCGTGTTGCAGCACCGCACCGCGCCGCCGGCGCTGGGCACTCCCCAGAATCTTGTGCGGCCCGAGAACGATGTCCCGCGCATCGCCGCGACTGAAGCACAGGAACGGCTCGGCGGCCAACTTGATCGGCTCGCCTCGCAACCGCACCTCAACGCCGAGCCGAGCGAGCAGCGCGATCACCCGGCGGTGGACCTCCTCGTACAACACACCAGGACTGACCGCCAGCGGGTGGCCGTCCGCAATCGCGATTGAGTACGTCACCTCATGATGGTGCAGGATCGCCCCGCCGCCGGACAGCCGCTTGACCTTCGGCAATTGAGGAAACCGGCTTTCCAGCGACGGGTCGTCCGACGACTGAAAGTAACCCAGCGAGACGGTCGCCTGTTCCCACTCATAGATTCGCAGTGAACAGGACTCACCCGCAGCTGCGGCTTCGAGCAGGACTTCATCGACCGCCATGTTCCAACTGCCGGAGCAGGGGGCCGGTTCCACGATCACGCGGCTGGTCATCAGGACCTCTTCGCGGCGGGTGCGGCGGCCCGGCTGAGCAAGGCTTGGTCGACCAACTGTTCGATCTCGGCGGTGATGTCCTCCATCGACCGGATCGCCTGTTGGTGGACGACCGAGACGATCGACCACCCGCGTTCCGCCGCCAGTTCCCGGTAAGCCGAGCGCACGCGGGAGAGGTAGTCGGTGTCGGCTTCCTGGATGTCGGCGGCCTGCGTGGTGTAGGACCGCTGCTCTTTCTTGGCGATCAACTCTTGCGAGTCTTTCGTTGGGATATCGAGCAGCACGACCAGATCGGGACGCGGCAGGCCGAACAGGTCGTACTCGATCTTCTCGATCCAGTCGGCGAGTTCGCGACGCTGCTCGCCCGTGCGCTTGCCCGCCTGATGTGCGATGTTCGAGGGAACGTACCGGTCGAGAACGAGAACATCGTTGGTGGCCAACAGCCGAGTGAGTTCGGCCTTCGATTCCAGCCGGTCCCCCGCATAGAGCAGCGAGGCCAGAAATGGATCGACCTCGTTCAACTGGCCGAAACGCCCGTTGAGGAAGTCGCCGATCCGCTGCCCGAAGAACGTCGCGTCATAGCGCGGAAAGCTGAGCAGCCCGGCCCGCAGCCCCCGCGCGCGGAGCCGGTCGCGGAGCCGCGCGGACTGAGTTCCCTTGCCGGAGCCGTCAATGCCTTCAATCACAACAAGCAGCGCCACGCGAGGGGATCCTATCGAGAGCGAGATGGGGGGCACGAGTGCTTTGTCAGGACTCAGTATTGGAGTTGGAGTCCAGCCTTTAGGCTGCTCTGCGAGCGACCCCAGAGCAGCCTAAAGGCTGAACTCCAACCCTTAACGGGACCAGGACCAGCCCTGGACCCCTTTGAGGTTCACGATTCGGTCGGCGGGCCACTCACCGTTGGCGAGTTGCACGATCGTGTCGGCGGACATCGTGAGGGTGCCCTCACGCGATTCGTTGTCGGCCCCGGCCAGGTGGGGGGCCAGGAGTACGTTGGGGAGTTGCAGGAGTTCACTCTCCAGGGGCAGCGGCTCGACCTCGAACACGTCGAGGCCCGCCCCGCGCAGGTGGCCGCTGCGAATCGCCGCCGCGAGCGCGGACTCATCGACCAGCAGGCCGCGAGCCGTGTTGATGAACACGGACCCCGGCTTCATCTGAGCGAACCGCTCGGCATCCATCAGATGGTGCGAGTCCTTCGAGTACGGGCAGTGCAGCGACACGTAATCGGATCGCCCCAGTAGCTCCTCCAGCGAGGTCAGCTCGATATCCCACTTCTGCAGAAACTCCTCCGGTGGGAACGGTTCATAGGCGATCACCTTCAGGCCCAGACCGATGGCCCGTGTAGCCACCGCCTGCCCAATCCGCCCCAGCCCGACGAGTCCGATCGTGGCCCCGATCACGCGCGGTTGAGCCACATAACCCCAGCGGCCTTCGCGAACCATCCGGTCCGCTGCGGGAAAGCCACGGGCGACTCCCATGAGCAGCGAGATGGCTTGTTCGGCTGCGGCGTGGTGGTTCACTCCCGGAGTGACTGCCACCACGATGCCCGCGCGATCGCACGCCGCCGTGTCGATGGCGTCGTAGCCGACTCCGGTGCGGGCGATGACACGGAGTTCGGGACAGGCGTCGATGACCTCGGCGGTGTACGGCTCCGACCCGGAGATCACGGCACTGCATCCGGCGAGTTCCCGGATGAGGCAGTCGGCCTGGAAGACCTGCACTTGTTGATCACTGGGAAGGATTTCAAATCCGGCGGCTTTCAGGATCGGCAGATGCGGCCCCGTTTTGGCGACACCGGCGATCAGCCTGAGTTGGCGATTCACTCGCAACACTCCTGACAGTGAGAGAACCCACGGGGGAAGACCCAAAAAACACGCCGGGCAGAACCCGGCGGCGACATGGTCTTGTGGGGGATGCTAGTTCACTTGGCAGCGGCGGTCGAGGCGTCCTCACCCGCCACCCAGGTGCGGTAATCGAAGCTCTCGCGATAGCGCAGGAACGGTGTCCCCGGTCCGATCAGCAGCGGATCAATTCCCGTCTTGCGGCGGGAGGCATAGATGCTGTCCTTGGCCGCGAACTCGAAGTCATCCCCCTTGACCGTGTGATTGAAGCCCCCCATCGGACGACGCCCGGCAAACGGAATCGTGCGATTCGAACCGTTGACATCGCTGCCGCCCCAGAAGGTGTTCCAGGTCTTGGCGTCCTTGATCGTCGCGTTCGGCTTCCCCGCATTGCCGACCCAGCGTTTGACATCGTAGATGTTCTCGCTGCCGGTCCAGGTCAGGCCCTTGTGCCCGCTGGCAGCGGTCAGCATGTTCAACCCCATCGAGTCTCCCTGGTAGGCGACTCCCTGGCTGACGATGTGGAGTTCGCTGGTCAGTCCCTTGCAGACGAAAATGTCGCTGGCCTGCACGGCCCCACGACTGATGTTCAGAGTACACTTGGCCCCCGCAGCACTCGGACCATCCACGGCAGTGATGGCGTTCTTGTTGAACACAATGCAGTTGTGAAGAGTGACGTTCTGCTCGCCCGCGGTCACGATCTCGAGCCCCGCCCGGCCCCCCACCAGTTGGCAATTATGCAGGACCGTGGTTCCCGGAGCCGTGATCCGGATGGCGGCCATGCCCTGCTTGTTGCCCTCCGAGATGGAGCAATTGAGCATCCGCAGCGTGCCTCCGTTGACGATCACTGCGGCCCACGGAACACCATTCCCCAGTTCGGGCGGGTCCATCTGGAGTTCCACCCCTTCCAAGGTCAGCGTGCCCTTGTTGACGCGCAGCATGTGGCGGGTCTCGGCGTTGTCCTGCGGTCGCGACCGGCGACCGTCCTTGTCATATCCGACATCGTAGCGGAAGACCGGCTGGTATCCGAAACCGGCTTCGATCGTCAGATCGCGATCGATTTCGAGATGCGGCAACACAAACGGCCCGGTGCCATCGATCCGAATACGGTCTCCCTCCTTCGCCGCCTTGAGGGCGTCCTCGAAGGTCTTGAAACGCGGCCGCTCTTCTTGAGACACAATCTGAAACCGATCCGCCGGCTCACCGGACAGCAGGCGAGAGATATCGCTGCCGAGGTTCGCCTTCCGCAGAAACAGGATTGCGAACGAGGTGTCGGCCAGCGAGCCCTGTGTCTCGCTGGGGTTCTTCCACGAGCCATCCATCGCCTGCGTGGCGAGTAGAGCGGTCGCTCCCTTCGGGAACCATTCCGTGTCCCCGAACTTATCCATGCCCAGCACGACCCCCATCCGCTCGACCGACCACATGAAATAGCGGGCACTCCCCCCACTCATCGTGGCTGCGAATTCTCCGGCCCGCTTCAACCCGTCGGCGAAAGAGGGGTCGGACATCAGCGTGTCCCCCTCGCCCCCAGCGGCCTGAGACGGAGTCTCTCCGGCTTTGGGGGCCACACGGGCCTTGTTCTGCTCCTCCCGAATGACCGTCACCCGCGCGACCGTCAAACAGAACAGCCCCGCAAACGTCATCGAGGGACTCGACGGTTCGTACTTCGTGTCGGCTGTCCCCGCAGCGGCCGGGTCCGCCGGAGGCACCGCTCCAGGCAAAGCGACTGCGGGCTTGTCCTTGTCTTTGTCCTTCTTCTTTTTCTTCTTGGGATCGCCATCCGCAGTGGACTCGGTGTCGTCGCCCGGCTTCGTGCGATCGGTTCCGGCGTCGGCGAATTGCTTGGCCCACTCCTCACAGCGATACGGCCAGCCGCCGTCTTCCCGCTGCGTCTCCATGAACCGATTCCCCGTCAGCGACATGGTGTCGGTAATGTCCACTCCCCAGCGCGAGGAGACCCACAGACCGAGTACGGCAAACTGGGTACAGCTATTGTCCCCGACGCCCGCCTGAAGCTTGGGCTTGGTTTCCGGGTTGGACAGGATGCCAGCGTTCGCCAGCGGACAGGCATATCCCCAGCCGCCTTCTTCGTTCTGTCCAGCAATCAGGCGGGCGGCCAGATCGCGAATCTTCGAACGATTGTCGCGGTCGCCCACGCGGGACAGGAACAGAATCGCGAGGGCGATGTCATACGTACTCTTCTCGGCCTCCATCTCCTTCTGCACAAAGCGGTGAGCCTTGTCGATGAGGGGATCGGAGACCGGCATGCCGTTCTCGATCAGGGCCATCGCACACAGGGAGGTAATCCCCACATCGTGCCCCTCGAACTCCCAACTGCCATCGTCGTACTGTTCGCTCTTGATAAACTCCATGCCCTTCAGACGAGCCGCTTCAATCTCGGGTTTCGTCTGCGCGAAGCAGGGGGCAGTGAACTGGATCGCGATCACCGCGATACAAATTGACAGAAGAGATTGCCGTCGAAGCATGTTCGCCTCGGTCCAAATATGAGGGGAGAAGGAGAGACTGGCGATGCCCGCCCCGGGAGAATTCCACGGAGACAGGTCCATCAGCGGATCATGATGCCATTTCGGCTGTCCGTTGTCGACTCCGCAAGGGCCGAAACCAACACAACGCGGCGAAGCCGCAACCGAAGTGAGAAGCAATCAGCAGTCCGCTTTCAGCGATCAGCCAGATGGCATGTCGGACACTCGACGATTCCACAGCCGAATGCTGCCACGGGCGAGTGCTCTTCATCCCGGAAGGGATGTCAGCAATTCGCCGGTGGTTGAGCGCAGCGACACCACCGGAAGACGGCCCCCGCCTGTTCCCGCATCCCGGTGGGATGCCAGCAGGCGTCGAACTCGGGAGAGGATTCGAGCCACAGTTGAACGTTCGCTGCCATCCCTCCGGGAGGGGGTGATGTTGGCGGCCTGTTCCCGGTGGTGTCGCTGCGCTCAACCACCGGCTAAGGGCTGTGCCCCCTGCCGGGGTCGAAGGCAGGCGATGCATCCGAGCCGTAGGAATCCTGCGAACGAGACTGGGCCGGGCGGCTGGCAGCGATGGTCAAGTGACGCTCGCGGAGTTGATCCAGCAGACGCAACTTCTCCTCGATCGGCAGCGCGGCCAGCTTCAGCCGATACTCCTGCTTGCTGCGGAGGATGTCATCCCAATTGAAGGTCATGTTTGGCCTCGAAGAAATAGGACTTCGAATCGCTGCCACTCCGACTCCGACCATCGCCTAAATCCCTAACCGCGGCAGCGACGCCCCGGCCTTGGGCAGCTTGACCAACTGCACGCCGGTCACGTCCTTGTGGCCCGAGACTTCACTGAGGGCCTGGGCCGACGGCTCATTGTCGAGGTTCAGAATCGCGATCGCGTTGCCGCCGGGGGCGCTTTGCTCGCGGCCCAGCGCCATGCAGGAGATGTTGACGTTGTGCTTGCCGAATGTCGTGCCGATGGCCCCGATCAGGCCCGGCACGTCGCGGTGGCGGTAGACCAGCATCAGGCCGTCGAGGTAGGCGTCCATCTGGTAGTTGTCGAGCTTCACCAGCCGCAGGAACTCATTGCCGAACATCGTCCCGGCTGCGGTCAGTTCGCCCTCGTCGGTGATGATCGTGGCGGAGACGAGCGTCGAAAAGGCTCCGGCCTTGACCTCCGTACTCGTGCTGATGTTCAGCCCGCGATCCTTGGCCACCACTTCGGCATTGACGATGTTCACGCCGCTGTCGAGGGCCACATCCATCAAGCCCGTCGTGAAGGCATTCGCCAATAGCTTGGCGGGCTTCGAGGCCGCCTCCCCTCGCAGCTGAATCTTGGCCCCCTGAATCGACTTGCCTTTGCTCAACTGAGCGAGCAGCAACCCCAGCCGGTAGGAGAGGTCGAGGTACGGCTTGACGGTCTGCATTTCGCTGGCGGAGATGCTGGTCATGTTGACCGCGCTGCGGATTTCGTTATTCACCAGGAACCCCGTGATCAGCTCAGCCGCCTCGATCGCGACCTGCTCCTGAGCCTCATCCGTCGAGGCCCCCAGGTGCGGAGTACACAGCACATTCTTGAGCTTCGGCAGCCGGTCATCCGGCTTCGGCGGCTCGCTCGTGAACACGTCGATTGCGGCGGCTGCGACGTGGCCGGATTCGATGGCGTCGGCCAGAGCGTTCTCGTCGATGATGCCGCCGCGAGCACAGTTCACGAGCCGCACCCCCTTCTTCATCGAGGCCAGCCGGGCGGCGTTAATCATGCCCATCGTCTCGGGAGTGGCCGGGGTATGCACGGTCAGGAAGTCGCACTTGGGGATCATCGCGTCGATGTCGCGGTACAGTTCGATCCCGAGTTCGGCGGCTTTCTCGGCGGAGAGGAACGGGTCGTAACCCAGGATCTTCATCTCCAGCCCTTGTGCCCGCTTGGCGACCGACAGCCCGATCCGCCCCAGGCCGATGACTGCCAAAGACTTGCCTGAGAGTTGGACGCCGGTGTAGCTCTTGCGGTCCCACTTCCCCTCGCGGACCGACTGCGAGGCCGGGCCGATGTGCCGGGCCATCGCCATCAGCATGGCGATGGTCAGTTCGGCGGTACTCGTCGTGTTCCCTGCCGGGGTGTTCATGACGACGATCCCCTGCCGCGTCGCCGTGGTGAGATCGATCGTGTCGACGCCGACCCCGGCGCGAACGATGACCTTCAGCCGGGTCTGGCCTTCGAGGGCGGCTGCCGGGAGCTTGGTGGCACTGCGGACGATGATCCCGTCGGCGTTGGCCAGTTCGGCTCGCAGTTCGGCGAGCGAGGCGACCGACTTGTTGACCACTTCGATCCCCGGCGTTTGCTCGAGGATCTGGAGTCCGGCCTGGGAGAGGTTGTCGGTGATCAGCACGCGTGGCATGGCAAGTTTCCGGGGTGGGTCGAGGGCCTCGACCGCCTGTGGCTCAGGGGTCCGGCACGCAGCGGTCTCGCGAACGCTGGCCGAAGTCCCCGTAGCATAGAGAAAACAGAGCATCGGTCGAGTATCCGGACAACGGAGGGGCCATACGGTTCGACGTTCTCCGATTTGTGCCGGTCTTTTCCGGTTCTCGGGAATGGCCGACTACGTAGGCGATGTCGCTCCGCGACTCGCATTCCCCCTGAAGGACGACTCAGCCGAACTCCCCTGGGCTGAACGGTGACCGGCGAGAGGAATCTCAGTCGCGGAGCGACGTGAGCTACGTAGGCGATGTCGCTCCGCGACTCGCATTCCGCACGCCAGAAGCCCCACTCATCAAGGCTCCCTGTGTGCAAAGGGGAGTGTTCGGCGAGAGGAGTCTCAGTCTCGGAGCGACGTGAGCTACGGTGATCGCCGCCCGACATACCGCCGCCAGATGCGGGGCAGCACCGGAATCATCGCCAGTGCCATGCCGGTGAACATCCCCGCGAAGTGGGCGGTGTTGGCAATCCGTCCAAAGACCCCGAACACGCACAAGCCAGCGAACACCAGCATGTACGTCACGCTGTCGCGGCTCAGCGCGATGCCGTAGTCCGGGGCGTACCGCGACTTCATCCACAAGAACCCAAACATCCCGAAATCGACCCCCGACATGCCTCCGAAGGACGGGCCGGAAACCGCGTACTGGGCAAAATTCGAGATCAAGGCCATCAACAGCACCATCCCCAGAAACCGGAACGAGCCGCTGCGCTGCTCGATCATCCGTCCATACGCCAGCGTGGCCGACATGTTGAAGAACAGGTGCATCGGGCCAAAGTGCAAGAAGATCGGCGAAATCCAACGGTGGAACTGCCCCAGCTTGAGCAACTCCCAGACCCCCAGAAAGGTCAGCCGCTCGGTCTGTGGATCGAGGAACCAGTCCGCCATCAGGAACCGGGCGCAGGCATTCTTGTCCAAGCCGACTTGCGTGACGATGGCGACCCCCATCGAGAGTGTGATCAGAATCGCCGTGACCGGAATCTGTCGCTGGCCCCCCCGCCAGCGGTCGCTCATGTGGACCTGCCGCTTACGGGCCGCGATCTCTTCGTTCACCCGCTGAGTCCGCACCGCCTCCGCCTTCGCCCGCGCTCCGGCGTAGCATGGTGCAGCGGGGTTCTCCTGAAACGTCGCCAGTTCCTCGCGAGCCTGTGCGAGTTGGTCCTCGTCGTGAATCCACAGCACCCAGTTCGTGCCGTCCCGATCGAGGCGCGTCCGCACCCCCAACGTATCGAGATGGTCGCGAAACAACTCCGCCGAGTCGCGATCGGGTAAGGCACCGAGTCGTCGCATGCAGGCATCCTTGGGGATCGGTGAGTCAGAAGAGCCATCCACGAGGGCGCACACCGAATCGTGGAATGCCCGAGCGAGTCGTTCGCGTTGGCTCGAAACGAGTCGTTCCGCGACACGACCGAAGGGATTCTACGACAGCCTCGCTGCGCCGTGCCATCGCAATTCGGAGGTCGCCGTCCCACGCCCCGAAGGGGCAGCCACAAACCAGCCTGGGGCACAGCGACCGCAGGGAGCGTCGCCCCAGGTTCCGGTCCCCGTAAACCCGCCCAGCCCTGAAAGGGCGAAACAAACCGCCGTGAACCGCCCTGACAGGGCTTGAACTCAATTCGCCTCTCAAACCCAGGGCGACGCTACGCGGCATTCGCCGCTTCGCTCTGCCCTGGGCTGATCTGTCGCTGCCCCTTCGGGGCGTTTCAGACGCGGATAAAGGCACGGCGACTGAAACACCGGTTCAATCCCAAATGTACCGCTCGTCGAATTCGATTTCGTGCCGCCTGAGCAACCCTCGCAGTTCGTCCTGAAACGTCCATTTCCGGTGGTGCTCTTCTTGGGTTTCGATGTATCGAATGACATCGGCAATGCTCGATTGGCTGACGGAGAAGGCGGCGTAACCGGCTTGCCAACTGAACTCGGCGATGCCAGGGCCTTCCGACTTCATCCATTTCGAACTCCCCTTTTTGACCTCCTCGACGATCTTTTTCAGGGCGTGATTCTTCGAGAGTGAGAAGAGAGCATGCACATGATCCTCGACGCCGCCAATCACCAAGGCCGGACTGTCCCATTCCCGAAAGATGCCCGCCTAGGAGTTTGTCCAAGAATTGCACTGTGACCCTCGTTAGCGGGGTGTAGCGGGGCTTGGCGGGAGGTTGTTGGCGACCTCGGCGCGCTCCGGGG
>JAYWFM010000278.1:0-4179 GCA_043778825.1 Planctomycetota bacterium
GGGTCGTCATCATCCGAGGTAGGAGCCGTATGCGGTAGTTCCGCACGTACGGATCTGTGCGGGGGGCGGTCAGCAATGACCGTCCCTACCGCGATTCTCTTTGTTCATCTCAATTGGCCAATCAATGAGACCTGACCCGAATGGCACCGTCGCCGCCGCGATCGTCAGCGACCAGACACTGGCCGTCTATCATGATGGATACCGCCGGGCCTTGATCGGGAAGGGGCCGCTGGAGTTTCGCACCGCTGCGTTGGAGATTCATCGCTTCGCCCACAGCGAGCTGCCCTGGACGGGACTCGATGTGGAGCAGCTGCGGCAGTCGGGAGCCTGGACCGGGACGTTCTGGTGGAGCGGGCCGAGACGATCTGGCCCGGAACCAGAGCCTCCCCGGCCTCCCGTCCGCGAGTCGCAGTCCCTGTTCGAGCGATTTCGCAGTTGCCCGGTCGACCAGGTGGTTCACGCGACGGTTCCCGCGGACGAGGACTGGGTGGACGAACCGCTGGAAGTGGATGTGGAGCGGTTCGTGATTCAGGAGGGAGAGCTGCACTCGGTTCGCTGCCGCGTCGTGGCGCCCTCGCGATTTTATCCCCGACTCGTCACGGGCGAGCCGGTGGTTGTGTTCCCGTATCAGTTGCATGACCCGCGCACGGTGCCGCGTACGTCGGGTGGTTCCTTGAGTCAGGGGCTCCCGCCAGAGGCCGCCCGCCCCTGAATCGAGCCTCCGGCGGGCAGGAACCGCTGCCGCTCTTTGTCCCGCCAGGGACACCCGACACGAGTGCTGCGTCACGGCTTCATGGAGGGGTTGCCGTCTTCGGGAGGGCGAGGCCAGAGCCGTGAACACGATTGAGGCGCAGGGACAGCCTGACTGTCGGCGATTTCTGCGAATTCGACCTCGTAGGCGATGTCGCTCCGCGACTCGCATTCCGCCTGAGGGCAGACCGACTCACGCGGAGTTTTCCGAGGTCCGAACAGTGTCTGGCGGGAGGAATCTCAGTCGCGGAGCGACATGAGCTACGGACCACGGGCACCTCGAAAACGTGCCCCACGATGACCTCCATCGTGTTCACAGCACGGGGGCGAGGCTCCTGCGGAGCCGCTCACGCCAGCCCGCGCGTCCCCTGGCTCGCGGCTCGGCAGGAGCCTCGGCCCTCCCGCTGCGTCGCCAGCGAACTCGCCCATGCCTCTCACCGTCAAACGAGACGCACACACCTGTCGAGACCCTGCACGCAAATGCTTAGAGCTTAGGTCGAACCCTCACAGGGGCCGGGGCATGCTCGCGGTCGACGGGAGTCGGCTCGCGGTCTGGTCCAGCATGAGGATGGTGATCCGGGGCGGCGTGCGGAGCGTGGTGCGCCTCTGTGCCGTGGCAATTGCAGCTCGGCTGCTCGTCCCTCGGGTAGACGTGTCCACAGCCGGTGCAGATGCGGCGAGTGAGCAGGGAACAGTTGTCGTCATCGGGGCCGATGTCGCAACATCCTCCCAGGATCAGCGGGCGCGGAGGCAGGGCACAGCCGCAAATCGGCTGCCCATACAGAGGGTAGGCCCGCCCGCACCCGCCGCAGGTGTGGTGATCGCGGTAAGTCCCCTGGGAGAAGCGGTCCTGATAGTGGCCCTGATCTCGCACCATCGGGGGATGCGGACGGTTGCCGAACCCCCGCGCGTCCCAATCCATATAAGCTGACCCGGCGGTCCAGGCACCACACCCCTGGATGCCTCGGAAGCCGTAGCTCTGGTCGATGCGGCGGAGCGCCCGGGCGACATCGAGCAGCTCGTCGTTGACCGAGTTGCGTACGGCGGTCGGGCCATCAAGGCGATGATCGGCAGCGTGAGGGCGTGGCCGATCACGATTGTCGTCATCGTGCCGATCGTCATCGTGCCGATCGTCATCGTCGTCGCGGTCGGATCGCTCGCGCTCCTCTGGTTCGCGGTGCTTCCGAGCATCCGCCTCACGGTTCTGATGTTCACGCTCCTGGAGTTCACGAGCCTCGCGGTCACCATCGCGGTGATCTCGCTCTTCTCGTTCGCGATCCTCACGGACACGCTCACGAGGCTCCTCGGCTTGTAATGGGGGGCCACTTCCGGCACTGACAATGAGGGCGAACCCCCACACAGCTGCGGACAACCAGACACGAATCGGTCGCATGCTCGGACTCCTTCTCAGAGGGGAAAAACAGACTGGATCTGCCTGCGCGTATCTTATTCGCGTACAAAGCAAGGGGAAGTGGGAAAATCGGAATAATCGGTACATTCGGTAAGATCGGTATATTCGGTCGTCTTGTAGCGATTGGGGTGCGGTCAACGACATCGACGTATCTACATTTGTGGTAAGGAGTTGCGAACCAGTGTCAATTTTCAGAGACAAACGCGATTCAACGGCACCCCACGGGGACTGACGCCGCCCGGCGCGCCAGCGTTGGTTGCAGCCGGTGGGGCCATGCTCTCCAATGAGCCACCACATCCCCTGGGCGAGTCGTCCCGTCAACGCTTCATTGTGGGGTTGCCTCGCCCTCCCGGGGACACTCGTCGTCCACCCACTGGATGATGAGTCGCTGCGTTCGCCAGAACGCGGGGGGCCTGCACTCTGGCGAGTGCAGCGACCTCCTCTCACCCCGCACGCCTCCTCCCGCGAGACCACCAGATACCGTGCCCACCCCCGGTCCACAACCGAACCTCGACCTGCCCGGCTGGTCGCACTCCACCCGCGAGATCGTCTCCGCTCGCGGGCCAAAGAACGCGGTCGACCCGACGCGGCCGTACGCCTTTCTGGTCGAGGACGAGCGCTCGGCGAGTGGCCTCATCGAACCGGTGGCGACTCTGTTCCTGACCAACCGCGAGTGTCCGTTTCACTGCCTGTATTGCGACCTGTGGAAGAACACCACCGATGAGACGCTGGCTGCCGGACTGATCCCGCAACAGATCGGGTTCGCCCTGTCCCAACTGCCACCCGCGAAGCACATCAAGCTCTACAACAGCGGGAACTTTTTTGACCCGCACGCGATCCCGGTCGAGGATCACCCCCGGATCGGTGAGTTGGTGCAGGGGTTTCAGACGGTGATTGTGGAGAACCATCCCCGGCTCACCGACTCGCGGGCGGTCGAATTCCGGAAGCGTCTGCCGGGCGAGTTCGAGGTGGCCCTCGGGCTGGAGACGGTCCACCCGGACGTACTCCCTCGGCTCAACAAGGGCATGACGCTCGACGACTTCGATCGAGCGGCGGGGTTCCTTCGCGAGTACGAGATCGAGGTCCGGGCGTTCATCCTGTTGCGGCCTCCGTACCTCAGCGAAGAGCAGGGCGTCGAGTGGGCCTTGCGGTCGATCGAACACGCCTTTGCCAAAGGAGCCCGCGTCTGCTGCGTCATCCCGACCCGCGACGGGAACGGGATCATGGAACAGCTGACTCGCCAGGGACACTCCACTCCGCCCCAGTTGAGTTCGCTCGAACAGGTGCTGGAGACAGCCCTCGGGTTCGGCCAGGGTCGGATGTTTGTCGACCTCTGGGACGCCCGGCGGTTTGCGACGTGCGCGGACTGTGCGGAGGCTCGGATCGAGAGGCTCCAGCGGATGAATCTCAGCCAGCAGTTCGAGCCGAGGGTGGTCTGTGACGCTTGCGAGACGTTGGAGTCCAGCCTTTAGGCTGCTCTTCTCGCGTCAAGAGCAGCCTAAAGGCTGAACTCCAACACAGCAGCCTAAAGGCTGAACTCCAACACAGCAGCCTAAAGGCTGAACTCCAACACAGCAGCCTAAAGGCTGAACTCCAACACCCAGAGCTGCCCAAACGCCGAGTGTGCGACACACTTTGTGATTGTCCCCAGCCCCCCCCCCACGATCCCCTTCTTCCGGATGACACTCCGCGCGGGCCAGCCTGAGAGGTCCGACGAACTTCCGAGTCCGTCGCCCCCCGAGGTCTTCCCCACGGACGGACGGACGAGGACATCCGTCCTCCGAAATGCCTCATCCTCTCCACATGAAGCGTCGGTGTCCCCACGGGCCATCTTCTTCATCCGCAGCCCGGCCTTGCCATCCGCAGTCAGAAATCCGCTGACCACGGATGGCAAAGCCGGACCACGGATGCAGAGCAACTCGCCGGGCGACGCGGTGTCCCCGGCGAATTGACGCTCATTCGCTGCTCCCCTCTTCATGATTTTGTGCCCATGATTTTGTGAACCTCTTCCCCCCTCC
>JAYWFM010000279.1:0-9806 GCA_043778825.1 Planctomycetota bacterium
GTGGAAGGCGATGGGGGTGGACTACGTCATCGAGGGCACGGGCGTCTTCACCTCGCGCGAGCAGTGCACGACGCACCTGACCGCCGGGGCGAAGAAGGTCCTGCTCACGGCCCCCGCGAAGGACGACCTCGACGCGATGATCGTGCTCGGCGTCAACGACGAGACGTTGAAGGCGGAGCACCGGCTGGTCTCGAACGCGTCGTGCACGACGAACTGTCTTGCGCCGGTCGCGAAGATCTTGAACGACGCGTTCGGCATCGAGCGCGGGTTCATGAACACGGTCCACGCCTACACGAATGACCAGCGCATCCTCGATCTGCCCCACAAGGACCTGCGCCGCGCGCGGGCCGCGGCCGAGAACATCATCCCGTCGACGACGGGGGCCGCGAAGGCGGTGGGGAAGATCATCCCGGCGTTGAAGGGCAAGCTCGACGGGCTGTCGCTGCGCGTGCCGGTCAAGGACGGTTCGATCGTGGACCTGACGGCGATCGTGACGAAGCCCGCGACGATGGCGGAGGTCAACGCGGCGATGAAGCGTGCGGCCGAGGGGCCGTTCAAGAAGTGGGTGCGCTACACGGACGATCCGATCGTGTCGTCGGACATCGTGGGCGACCCGGCGAGCGCGATCATCGACGGGCAGACGACGATGGTGCTCGGCAACCTCGTGAAGGTGATGGCCTGGTACGACAACGAGTGGGGCTACAGCAACCGCGTGTGCGACCTGCTGAAGCTGATCATCAAGAAGGGTCTGTAGTCGGACGGGCCCATTGGCCCGTCCGCGCCGCGCCTGCGAGTAGATTCAAGACACCCGGCGGGAGCCATCCCCGCCGGGTGTTTTCGTAGCCGCATTCGCCAGAAAGCGGGCAGCCCACTTTCTGGCGACGTGGCGATGGGGCAACCCACGAATAGACACCTGTTTCGCCCCGCCGGTACAATGGAAGTGTTGTGGAGTCTCGTGGGCCGAATTCTGCGGTGCGTGTTCATGGTGTTGCGTCTGCGTTGCCGGCATTGCGGTCACACTTTCAAGGTGCGTGAGGACGCGGCTGGGAAGAAGGGGGCCTGCCCGAATCCGGAGTGCGGGGAGACGTTTACGGTTCCCGCGAGGTCGGCCTCGGGTGCAATTGAAACGGAACAGGACGTGGCCTCTCCGCCCATGGCGGTCTGCCCTGCCCCGCCGGTTCGCAAAGCCACCGTCCTGCCAGGAAAGTCGGCTGCGAACAGGGGCCAGACTTCCGAAGTCTCGGAAGACTTCGGAAGTCTGAGAAGAGCCCCCAAGGCCGTCTCCAAACCTTCCACGAAGCCCAAGCCGCCCGCGGACGAGTGGGATTTCGACGCAGCTGCCGCGGACGACGAGTCCCTCGACGCTCCGCCCACCCGCCATGAGAACTCCAAACGCGGGAAACGTGCCCGAAAGCGGAACCAGGCGGCTCCGATCTGGTGGGCGGCGGGGGCCATGGCCTGTGTGGCGGTGGGGATTATCGCGTGGGTGTTTTGGCCAGCGGGAGGCGGGCAGACTCTGGCCTCAGCGGGCGCGACGACGAAGGCGACGCCGGTCGACTATCAGACCGAGATCCAGCCATTCTTCAAACAGTATTGCTTCGACTGCCACGGGGCCGACACGCAGGAGGCGGGCCTGGAACTGCACCGAGAAGCGGCCTTGGCCGATATCCTCCAGAACCGCAAGGCGTGGGACAAGGTTTATCAGCACGTCAAGATCGGGGCCATGCCGCCGTCCTCATCGGACCAGCCCAAACCCGAGGAACGCGAGAAGATCGTGGCCTGGCTCGACCACTCGCTGCACTTCGTCGACTGCACCGGCGGAGCGGACCCCGGCCGCGTGACGATCCGCCGCCTGAACCGGGCCGAGTACAACAACACGATCCGCGATCTGGTCGGCGTCGACTTCGACCCGGCCAAGGACTTCCCCTCCGATGATGTCGGGTACGGGTTCGATAACATTGGCGATGTGCTGTCAGTGCAACCGCTGCTTGTCGAGAAATATCTGAATGCCGCCGAGCAGATCGCCGAGCGGGCGATCCCGACCTCTGCTCCCGATGCCCTCGACAAGACGCTCACCGGCCAGCAATTAAAACCCAGTAATAGGGCCACGGTCAACCCCCTGCCGAACGACGCGGTGATCTTGATTACCGCGTGTTCGGTTTCGACGGAGTTACAGATCGCCCGGGCGGGGGAGTACACCATCGAGATCCGCTCGGGAGCCACGCCGTTCAAGCCCAACACCGGCGGGGCCAAGATGGAGGTGCGGCTGGATGGGAAGAAGCTGCGGGAGATCGAGGTGAATGCGACTCGGGACAAGACGCAGACGAACTCATTCACCGTGGACCTCACGCAGGGAAAACACGAGGTGGTGCTCGCCTTTCTGAACGATGAATACGCTGTGCAGAAGGGGAAGACGTTCGACCGCAACTTGATCGTCGAAAGACTCAATATTACGGGGCCGAAGATCACTCCGGACGACCTGCCGCCGCTGCAAAAGGCCCTCGTCGCCCATCGCCCCTCCGGTAATGCAGGCTATGAAGACGCAGCCCGCCAGAACCTGAAACCGCTCTTAAGAAGAGCCTTCCGCCGCCCGGTGAATGATGGCGAGGTCGAGCCGTTTGTGCGGTTTGCCAAGCTGGCCCAGGATCGCCAGGAGCCGTTCGAGCGGGCCATGCAGATCGCCCTGCAAGCGGTCCTCGTCTCGCCGCAGTTCCTGTTCCGCATCGAAGACCCGGCCACCTCCGGCCCCGCTGCCCGCGCGATCAGCGATCATGAATTGGCCACGCGGCTCTCGTACTTCCTGTGGAGCAGCATGCCAGATGAGGAACTCTTCAAACTCGCCAATCAGGGGGAACTTCACAAAGACGAAGTCCTCACCGCGCAGGTCGACCGCATGCTGGCCGACCCGCGCTCGTCCGCTTTGGTCGAGAACTTCGCCGGGCAGTGGCTGGCCTTACGAAAACTCTTCTCGGAAGAGGTCTCGCCCGATCCAGACCAGTTTCCGGACTTTAATAACCAACTGCGAGCCGACATGGCCACCGAGACGAAGATGTTCTTCGGCTCGATCATTCAAGAGAACCGCAGCCTGGTCGAAATATTAGACGCGAAATATTCATTCGTGAATGAGCGTCTGGCAAAGTTGTATGGTCTCCCGAATGTGCAGGGGGATGAGTTCCGCCGCGTCGAGTTCACCGATGGCCGTCACGCGGGTGTCCTGACGCAGGCCAGCGTGCTGACGCTGACCTCATACCCCACGCGGACCTCGCCTGTGAAGCGTGGCGAGTGGATCCTGGCCAACATCCTCGGCGACTCACCGCCGCCTCCACCGCCGGTGGTTCCGGCTCTCGAAGAGACGCAAAAGTCCAACCCCAACCTCCCATTTCGTCAACAGTTGGAACTGCACCGCAAAGATCCCGGCTGTGCGGCGTGCCACAATCTGATGGACAATCTGGGGTTCGGTTTCGAGAACTTCGACGCGATCGGTCGCTGGCGGGACAAGGATGGCGAGCACCCGATCGACTCCTCCGGGACGCTGCCGAGCGGGCAGAAATTCCAAGGCCCGATGGAACTGGTGACTATTCTCAAGTCCCGCCAAGGCGACTTCGCCCGCTGCCTGTCGGAGAAGATGCTGACGTATGCCCTGGGTCGGGGGTTGGAGTATTACGACAAGTGTGCGGTCGATGCGATTGTGAAAAATGTCGAGAGCGATCAGTACCGCCTGACCGCTTTAATTAAAGGCGTGGTCCAGAGCGACCCGTTCCGCAAGCGACGCGGGGATGCAGCGGCGACCACCGTGACCCAATCCGTCCCATAACCACGTTCGCTAGAACGTGGGGTTATAGTCTTCCCGCCACTGGGGCTTGTCCCCGTGGTTCCCGCGCTTGTGCGCTACAGGAGTACACAATCGCGGGAACCACCCCGACAAGCGGGGTGGCTGGGGCTTCTGGACCAACCCCCGGCCCCTCTTCCGGGGGAGAGAGGGGCGGGAGGTCAATTCACCGAACGTAAATAAACTCCTTGGCATTGAGCAGCACATGGCACAGATCGGCCCACACTGGCGGGGCAGCCTCGTTGCCGCCGTGGTCCATCGCGGAGGCTGCGACAAACGCCGTGGCGGCTTCGCGCTCTTCTGTGGTGGGGAGGCGAGAGAACGCCAACTGATACAGCCAGTCGACGCGCTCGCGGGTCGACAGCTTTGAGGTCTCGCGGCAGAGGCGTTCGCCCCACAAGCGGGTCTGCTCGACGACCATCGGCGAGTTGAGCAGCGCCAGGGCCTGGGCCGGGACGTTCGAGACGCTGCGGCGGCCCACCGAGGTATGCGGGTTCGGCAGGTCGAACACCGTCAGGAACGACTCCGAGAAGTTGCGGCGGACCGACAGATAAATACTCCGCCGCCCTGCCCCATCGACCGGCCCCGAACCGGGCTTGCCTCGTCCGTCCTGAAACGGATTGAGAGCGATCGGCACGCTCGGCCCAAACATTCGGTCATCGCTCCGCCCCGACAGTGAGAACAGCGCATCGCGGATGACCTCCCCTTCGAGCCGTTTGATGTTCATGCGGTGCAGCAGCAGGTTATTGGGATCGGAAGAGGGTTGATGGTTGAGCGTTGAGGGTTGAGAGGAAGAGGGTAAGCCCAGGGGTTGCAACCCCTGGGCTTTGGCTGGTTCGGCCCCCTCCTCCGACCCCATCCGGTACGCTGCCGATAGCAGGATCACGCGGTGAATCTGCTTCTGGGACCAGTCGTCCCGGACCAGTTCCGTGGCCAGCCAGTCGAGCAGTTCCGGGTGCGTGGGCAACTGCCCCATGTGGCCGAAATCGTCCGGGGTGGCGACGATGCCGCGTCCGAAGTAGTGATGCCAAATGCGGTTCACGATCACTCGCGGGACGAGCGGGGTTTGCTTCGGATCGGTCATCTGCCGGGCCAGATCGAGGCGTCCACTGCCGGTCTCTGGGGCGCCTGGGCCGTGTCCGTGGAACACCTCGATGAACCGGCGCGGGACGGCATCGCCGGGCTTGTTCGAGTTGCCGCGAATCAGGAGTTTCTCGTCGACACTCGATCCCTCGAGCATCGCCGGAGCGGCTGCGGAGGTTGGGACGATTTGCGAAACGAGTGAGTGTCGCTCCTCGATGAACGGGCGCGAGACGGAGGCCAGTTGCTTTAACACTTCGGGCGTGTCGAGGCCGAACAGGGCCGGGTGCTGCCGCATCCAGTCGAGGGCCTCGCCGGGCAGAGGCTGCGCCGGATCGAGATTCAAGAGAGTCGCCTTTCGCTCCGCGAAAGGCCGGTCTTTCGCGGAGCGAAAGACGACACTCGGCGAGGTCAGCGGATCGGGCAGCTTCTCCACTTGGTACGCAGCTTCCACGGCGAAGTCGGTCCCGGCCTCGGCGACGATTTCGAGGTGCGCGTGATGCCCCTTGTACCGCGTCACATCATGCTCGACCCAGTGCCACGCCGGAGCGGCTCCCTGCTTCCTGACCAGTGATCCATGCAGCGGCCCCTGCACCAGCGCGTGCGAATCGACGACCACGTACGTCGCACATCCGCCCTTCACCCAGGCGGCAATCCGTCCTGTGGTGATCTCGAAACTCGCGGTGCGGAGCGTCCGTCCCGCGCGTCCGATGCCGCCCAGCGCCCCGCTGTCCCGCATCGTGCCCTCGCGGTCTTTGAGCTGGGCGAAGTCGGGGTCGACCTGCACTGCGTGGGCAGCCGCCGCCACGCTCGCGATCGGAGTTTCGGGGCTGTCGGAGAGCCACACGCGCGGGTTGCCATCGGCCTTCCAGAATGAGTAGTACACCCCGTCCTGATCGATCAACGGCAACAGCGTGGCCTCCGTCAGATCAGCCATTGCCGGGGCCGCTGGAACTTCCGGGTAGGCCGTCTTCCCCGTCGCGAACTTCGCCCAATGGTGGAACGGATCAGTGATGTCCTCAGCGGCGAGCAGCGTGTGT
Source organism: Planctomycetota bacterium (assembly GCA_043778825.1). Classification (GTDB taxonomy): domain Bacteria; phylum Planctomycetota; class Planctomycetia; order Planctomycetales; family Planctomycetaceae; genus TH-plancto1. Next base: position 5,950 of record JAYWFM010000279.1, read on the forward strand.
TTGACCCACTGCATCAGCCGCTCGGGGTTCAGGCCCCGCTGCTGGGCCACCTGCTGAATGCGAGCGGAAAACTCCGGGGTCTCGACTTGCGAACCGGCCCCGTTCTGGAACACGAGGTGATCGATCCCAATGTTCCCCCAGCCGCCGCGCTCCTGATCCACGATCTGCAGCCGCGCCATCTTCCCGCGAAACGGTCGCAGATCCCACGTCTCGCTTCGCATCTGATTGGAGCTATGGCCGATGGCGGTGAGGGCGGCCTTGCCTTCGATCAGGAGATTCATGCACGTCTTCCCGACATGCGGTCCGCCGCCGATCAGGAAGGCCAGCGTGTCGTGCTCGATCTTGAACTCGCGCGAGGTCAGCGTCCCGACATGGTCGTCCCCGCGCAGGCCGTCCCGGAACTGGTGCGAGTTGACGAAGAACTTCCCGTGAGCCTGGATGTTCCCCTGATAATCGCCGATCGTCTCTTGCGTCTGCGGCTTGGTCCCGAAGGCATCGCCGGTCTGTTCCCAACCGTCGTACGTCCCGGATTCGAAGTCCTCGAACTCCGCGCCGTTCGTGGCAGCGGTCTTGGATTCCATCGGAGACGCCAGCGTCTCCCGCACCGCCAGCAAGTAGTGGTTGAGCTGGCTCAGCGTCGGCTGCGAAGCGGCCTGATACACACGGGAGATCGGCCCCTCGGCCCGCTCCGCCAAGTCTCGCAGCTGAGCCTGCACCCGCTGGTTCTGAGCCAGCGACTCAAAGGGCCGCTGGGCATAGCTGGTACTCTTGATGTACCCGGCCAGCGCGTAGTAATCCTTCTGCGAGATGGGGTCGAACTTGTGGTCATGGCAGCGGGCACAGGAGATCGTCAGGCCGAGGAAGGTCTTGCCGTAGACCTCCAGCATGTTGTCGATGCGGTCGGTCTCGTCCTTGCGAATGTCGACCGGGGAATGGACCCACTCGCCGAGGTACCAGAAACCGGTGGCCAGGAGGGGTTGATGGCTGATGGCGGATGGCGGATGGCCAGAGGCTGGCGGATGGCCAGAGGCGGAGCGTTGAGCGTCAAGCCGACCGCTGGCTCCCGACTCCCGACTCCCGACTCCCGACTCCAACAAATCCCCCGCCATGTGTTCTGTCACAAATTCGTCATACGGCAGATCGTCATTGAGCGCCCGAATGACGTAGTCACGGTAGTGCCACGGGTTCGGGATGTCGGCGTCGAACTCGTGCCCGCGCGACTCGGCGTAACGGGCCAGGTCGAGCCAGTGCCGACCCCAGCGCTCGCCGAATCGCGGCGACGCCAGCAGCTCATCGACCACTCTCTCGAAGGCATCCGGCGACTCATCCGCCACGAACGCGGCCACCGCTTCCGGTGCGGGGGGCAACCCGATCGTGTCGAAGTAGACGCGGCGCATCCACGTCCGCCGGTCGGTCTCGGGAGCCGGGGTGAGCCCGGCCTCTTCGAGCTTCGCCAGCAGGAACCGATCAATCGGCGTCCGCGCCCAGTCCGTGTTTTTCACGACCGGAGGGGCCACGCGATTCAGCGGTTGAAACGACCAGCGTGTTGCCCGCCGGGCGAACTCTTCCGCACTGGCCGGGGCCAGCTTGTCCGGGATTCCCGGAGCCGCAGACGCGGGCCACGGGGCTCCCATCTCGATCCACTTCACAAACACCGCCACCGTCTCCGGCGGCAGCTTCCCGTCCGGCGGCATCTGATACCCGTCGGGGTCATACCGCAGGGCCTTAATCAATTCGCTCTCGTTGGGCTTCCCCGGAAAAATCGCCGCTCCGGAGTCGCCCCCCTTGAGGATCGCCGCTCGCGAATCGAGCCGCAACTCGCCCTTCTGTTTTGTCGGCCCGTGGCATTTGTGGCAGTGCTCGACGAAGAGTGGTCGGACCTGCTTCTCGAAGAACTCAATTTGCTCTGGTGCGAACGCCGTCTCTTCCGCCCGCACCAACCCCGCCCATGCCGTCCCGAGGATCGCCACCATCCCCAGCCACAGTTTCGCCGATCGATACGTCATGAGGCACTCTTCCCATCCCGCAAGGCCCGTTCCGCAGCAGAACACCAGCCACCGATCAGAATACTTCAATCGGTCGGCTCTCAGCAATCCGATCGGTCCTGCGACTCGCGCCGTGTCACCGCTTCATGGAAGGGTTGCCGTCCACGGGAGGGCGAGGCTGGGAGGGCGAGGCCAGTGCTGTGAACACGATGGAGGTCATCGTGGGGCACGTTTCCGAGGTGCCCGCGGCCCGTAGCTCACGTCGCTCCGCGACTGAGATTCGTCCCGCCAGACACCGTCCGGACCTCGGAAAAACCCGCGTGAGTCGGTCTGCTCTCTGGCGGAATGCGAGTCGCGGAGCGACATCGCCTACGAGGTCGATTTCGGAGAAATCCCCGACAGTCAGGCCGTCCCTGCGACTCAATCGTGTTCACAGCATTGGCCTCGCCCTCCCGCCGGGCAGGCCACAACCCCAAACTCTTGCCTTGACGAGGCACTAGGTTCTTGTGATTCTGGTTCTCGGCGCGCCTGGCGTGGGTGAACTCATCAGCCCAGGGGCAGTTCCGCGGCCCTTGGGTGTTCTGATGGGTAGATGTTCATGCAGCCCAACCGGACAAACGTGGCCCGCTGCCTGCTGGGCGTTTTGCTGCTGGCGGGGGGCCTCTATTTTCTCATCCCCTCGCCCCTCACGCCCCCCCTGTTGACGGCCGAACTGCGTCAAGAGGCGGAATCCAAGTTTCGCCAGATGTATCAGCGGGAGCCGGATCACTTCGATACCGTCTCGATCGCCGCAGAACTGGCGGTCAGTCGGGACCAGTTCGAAGTGGCCAACCAGTGCTTCGCAGAGATCCCCACCAGCCACCTGCTCTACGGTCCCGGTGCCCGGTTTCAACAGGGACAAGTCCTGCTGAAACTCCATCAGGCCGCAGCCGCCGAGCGGCAATTCCGCGAGTATCTCGATTTACCCGGCATTGAGTTTCGCATCGAGGCGCAGCGGTTTCTGCGTTATCTGTTGGAAATTGAATTGCGATTCGAGGAGCGTCAGGCCCTGCTCGCGACCATGCACGCCGCTGGCTCGCTGACTCCGTTCGAGGCCATGTACCACGGCTTTCCGTCCATCCTGCGCTGGAATGGGGAACTGGCCGTGGACAGTTGCCGCCAATTCTATGAGCGGGATCCCGAGAACCTGAACTTGCAGATCGCCTGGGCTCAATACCTGGGGGGAACCGCCCATGCCCCGGAGGGATTGACGCTCATCGACTCCTGCTTGGCGAAGCACCCTTCCAATGCCCGCGCCGTGGCGGTGAAGATGTATCTCCTCTCCGAACTGGAACAGTACCAGTCCCTGGCCGAAATCGCAGCCGCCCTACCCCCCCCCCAACGGTCCGATCCGTGGCACATGCTGCGGTTGCGAGCGCAGGACGCTCTGTCGCGGCACGATCTCGACATGGCGGAGCGTTGCTACCGGCTCTACCTGGAGAACGATGCTAGCTTCACCGGGTGTTACATTGGCCTCGCCGAGATTGCGGGCCAGCGCGGCCAGAAAGATCAGAAATTGCAATATCTGGAAACCTCTGGACGACTGGCCCAGATTCAGAATCGTCTGGGTGGGGCGCAGTTTTCTCCCGGTGATCCCACTCCTTACGTGACACTGGCTGAGCATTCCCTGGCCATCGGACTGAAGCAGCAAGCCCAACTGATGGCCGAAGCGGCGTTGACTATCGATCCGCAGAACGCGACCGCAAAGTCCATCCTCCAGGAGTGCCAGCCATGAACACGCGATCTGCTGGCGACCAAGACGAGTCCGGCAACAGTCCCCGTAGTGTGGGCTTTAGCCCACGCGGGAGTGTTATTTCCCATGCCGCGTGGGCT
>JAYWFM010000280.1:0-4164 GCA_043778825.1 Planctomycetota bacterium
GCTCGCCTGCGACTTCGTAGGAGGCTGGCCAGACCACGCCAGATTGAGCCCTCGCATTCACAAACTCGACAGCCGCCAAAACCCCGTTTCACCAGGCCAGGGTCGGGGTGAGGGGGCCACCGGCTCGCTCTGTGCCCCTCACCCCGGCCCTCTCCCCACAGCCACGCCCACTCCCCAAGCCATGCCGCCAGTGGGGAGAGGGGGCAGAGACAATTGGCTGCCTACAATTCGGATGCACACACGGCGGAGTCGGAAGCCCCATCCGACGGTGGAGGCTCGCCCTACGGCGGGGGCGGCGGCTGGAGATTGAACAACACGACCGAACGCCGGCTCCCATGCCCGACCCCCATCGACTCGTACTGCCATTGATGCCCGGCAAACAGATACACATCTCGCTGATACCGATAGTGGATGCCCATCGCGGGCCACAGTCGAGAAGTGATGTCGGCATTCGAGCGGCCAATCACCATGCCCTGTGACCCATCCAGCAGGGCGGGATTGATCGGGGCTCCTTGCCAGTCCGGGCCGCGAAACAGCGTGTGAGCCACAAACGGATCGCTCGACCACACGGGCGGACCCGGCTGCACCGAGGTCGACACATCGGGCCGCCGCCACTCGGGGGGGGCTGTCGTCATCTCTCCCAGCCGAGGATGCACCTGCTGAAAAGCCGCCTCCCGCGCGGCCCCATGACTACGCAGCTTCCACACCGCCGCATTCGCCACAAACAAGAACAGCCCCGCCATCATCATCAGAACCGGGAACACGAGGACCAGTTCCATCGGGGCCAGCCCGGTACGCGGACGGCGTGGAGCGAGTCGATGATGTTGTGGCTGATGTTGCAACTGGTGTCTCACTCGATCCCCCCGATCCCAAGCTCCGCTTGGGACCGCATATCCCCGAAGCTCCGCTTCGCCCGCGTGCCAATCCGCCCGTTGGAGTCCAGCCTTTTGGCTACCTCCTCGCGATAGCTTTCCAGCAGAAGCTCCACCGCTTCCCGAATCATCATGCGGGCTTCGTCCCTGTCCCGTCCCTGCGTCACCGCCCCCGGCAGATCGGGGACCGAGGCCATGATCCAGCCGTCTTCGACTTCCTGGTAAAGCACTCGATACTCGCGCTGCATGGCGGCTGCTCCTCTCACACGCGGTGCCGTAACTCGTCCGGGGGGGACTGACACGTTGGGGTGACACCGTTTGAGAACGGTCATGTTGGTCATTCTACTGCGTTGGCCAGTACGCGACGATCCCATGGGACAAACTCTGGCAGACGCCGCGCTCCGCTTCGAAGACTTCGCGTCGCGGCTAAACGGGCGGTTGCTCCCAGTCGCGCGACCGGTCGACCGCTCGCTTCCACTTCGCGGCCAACCGGTAGCGATCGTCATCCTGCATCGACGGCACGAACTCTCGATCGAGAGCCCAATTCGACGCGATCTCGCGCTGGTCCGACCAGAACCCGACGGCCAGCCCGGCGAGGTAGGCTGCTCCCAGGGCGGTCGTCTCCTGCACCACCGGTCGCCGCACGCGAGTCCCCACCAGGTCGGCCTGGAACTGCATCAGGCGGCTGTTGCGAGAGGCCCCGCCGTCGACCTTGAGGGCCATGAGGTGAATCCCGGAATCGAGCTGCATCGCTTCGAGCAGATCGAACGACTGATAGGCCATCGCGTCGACCGCCGCCCGCGCGATGTGGGCCTTGGTCGTGCCGCGAGTGATCCCCAAGATCGTCCCCCGCGCCGACGAATCCCAGTACGGTGCCCCCAGCCCGACGAACGCTGGGACGAACAGCACGCCCCCCGCATCGGGCACCGAGTCCGCCAACTCCTCGACCTCCGCCGAGGTCGCGATGATCCCCAGCCCATCCCGCAACCACTGCACCACCGCTCCGGCAATGAACACCGAACCTTCCAGGCAATACGTCGTCTCGCCGCCAATCCGCCAGCCGACCGTCGTGATCAGCCCCGATTGAGAGCGGACCAACTGCGAGCCCGTGTTCATGAGCATGAAACAGCCGGTGCCGTACGTGTTCTTGACCTCTCCGGGAGAGAAGCACGCCTGCCCGAACGTGGCCGCCTGCTGATCCCCCGCACAGCCGGTGATTGGGATCGAGCGACCGAACAGCGACGGGTCAGTCTCGCCGATCTGATCGGATGAGGAACAGATCCTCGGCAGCATCGCGCGAGGCACACGGAAGATCGTCAGCAGCTCCTCATCCCAGTCGAGCGACTGCAAATTGCAGAGCAGCGTGCGGCTGGCATTGCTCACATCGGTCGCATGCACCCGTCCACCGGTGAGCCGCCAGATGAGAAAGCAGTCGACGGTGCCAAACAGAATCTCCCCTCGCTCGGCCCGCGCGCGTGCCCCCGGAATCGTGTCGAGCAGATGTGCGATCTTGGTCCCCGAGAAGTAGGCATCCAGCACTAGCCCGGTCTTCTCCCGCACGACCGCCTCATGCCCGGCGAGCTTGAGCCGCTCGCACTCCGGCGAGGTGATCCGGCTCTGCCACACGATGGCGTTGGCAATCGGCTGGCCAGTGGCGCGGTCCCACAGGATTGTGGTCTCGCGCTGGTTCGTGATCCCGAGGGCGGCCATCGCGTCGACGCCTCCGGGTGTGCGGGCGATGGCCTCGCGGGCGGTCTGGAGTTGTGATTGCCAGATCGCCTCCGGGTCATGCTCGACATGACCGGGAGCCGGGAAAATCTGCGGAAACTCCTGCTGGGCCTGGGCCACGACCAGCCCGGAGTGATTGACGACCAGCGCGCGGCTGGAGGTCGTTCCCTGATCGAGGGCGAGTATGAATCGTTCCATGGCATGTCCCCGAGGTGGCGAGGGGTGAAAGACTTCCGAAGTCTCGGAAGACTTCGGAAGTCTTGTTATCGCCGCGAGTATCCCCTCGCCGTCAGATCACCGCAAGCGGGGCCTGCACCCATCCCGGAGCGACATCGTGATGCTGGCCAGTGGTCCACCCCGTGGAAGATGAGGGGTAGCTGCGTTCGCCAGAACGCGGGGGGAGCCCGCACTCTGGCGAGTGCAGCTACCTGACAAGTCACCCCCGGTCCTTCAGGAACTCGCGCGTGATCGGGTGCGTGGGGGACTCGAAGATCGCCTGCGGGGGGCCCGACTCGATCACACTTCCGCTATGCAGGATATGGACTCGATGAGCCGTCGTGCGGGCGAAACCCATCGCGTGCGTCACGATGATCATCGTCTGCCCCGTTTGAGCCAGGTCGGCGATCACGGCAGTCACCTCAGCTGTCATTTGAGGGTCGAGGGCGCTGGTCGGTTCGTCGAAGAGGATGGCCTCGGGGCTCATGGCCAGAGCGCGGGCAATGGCGACTCGCTGTTGTTGTCCGCCCGAGAGCGAGGCGGGGCGCTCGTCACACTTGGTCAGCAACCCGACGCGGTCGAGGAACTGTCTCGCCTGCTCGACGGCCTGCTCGCGCGGCATCCCCAACACATGGACCGGGGCTTCGATGACGTTCTGCAACACGCTCAAATGCGGGAAGAGATTGAACTGCTGAAACACCATCCCCACGATCCGGCGAATCCCGACGAGGGCCTGCTCTCGACCCGGATCGATGCCACCGCAGAGTCGAAACCCGGCGACATCAATGGTCCCCTCGTCGAAAGTCTCCAGCCCGTTGATCGTCCGCAACAGCGTACTCTTGCCGCCTCCCGAGGGGCCGAGCAGAGCACAGACTTCGCCCTTCTCGACGTGCAGGTTGACCCCGTTCAGGACGGTGGACGTTCCAAATCGTTTGTGGACATTCGTGAGCGTAATCATGCCGAGCCCTCCCCCAACCCCTCGAACAATCGGCTGCCGACGCGGATCAGCGTGGCCCCCTCTTGAATGGCGACTTCGAAGTCGCCGCTCATCCCCATCGACAGGTCCGGCAGTATCCGGGAGGTCGGCGAACGCGGCCGCAACTCGTCTCTCAACTGCCTCAATCTGGCAAACACCGGTCGGGCCGATTCGGGATTGTCGCTCAACGGAGCCATCGTCATCAGCCCTCGCACTTCGAGGCCCGGAAGAGTGACCAACCGGTCCCAACTTGCTCGCAGGTCAGCGAGCGCGAACCCGTCCTTGGAGGCCTCTCCGGAGACGTTGACCTCGCACAGGATCGGCAGTGGGATCGGCTTCCAGCCTGTCGTCTGGGGAGAAGAATGACAGGCT
>JAYWFM010000281.1:0-4159 GCA_043778825.1 Planctomycetota bacterium
GGCCTTGATCGGTTGAGGAGGCCACGTGTTCCCAGGGCTGCCGCCCTGGGCTATCGAGTCCAGCCCCTTCGGGGCGAGAATCCCAGGGGATTCTGCGTACAATGGCGACCACACTCCTTCGGAAGTCTGCGGATCGCCGCCGCCCTCTCACCGGTTCACTGATACAGCGCGTACAGCACCACGTTCACCGCCAGTTTCACCGCGTCCTCTTTCAAGTAGCCCGCACAGGCCACCGTCTGCTGTTGCTCCAGAGCGCAGCTGATGTCGTACTTGCTGTAGACGACGACGTATTTGCCGTTGATCTCGATCCCCTCAAAGATCGGTTCGCCGACCGATTCTTCGGCATGCAGGGCCGAAGTCTGACCCGGAGCGGGGATGCGGCGTTTGACCTTGCGGACATCGAACCCCTGCATGGAGTGGAACATCTCATGCTCGACGGGAATCGGCTTCAGTGCCTGGCCGAAGATCTGCTGGATCGCCTTGCGGAAGCTCACATCGAACGGCTTGGCCCCGCAGCACGCATCCGCCATCAGGAACCCACCGTTGTCGAAGTACGCCTTGAGCTGGGTCGACTCTTCGGGGGAGAACGTGAAGTTCTTGCGTCCGTGCATGTACAGCACCGGGCAGGTGAACAGGGCCGGATCATTCGCGGACAGGGTCGGCGTCTCGGGGGACGACTTCACCCCCACCGTGTTGAGGGCCACCTGCAAATGACGCACCGCGCTCGCGGCCGTGTCCCACCCTCCCGAGTGCTTGATCCGTCCGATTCGCAGCCCACTCCGCTCGTCCGTTTCATCCAGCCCCGCCAGGGACTCCGGTCGTTGCAGCTTGTCTTTCAATTCGCGCCCGGTCGCATAGGCCACGACGTTGATCCCCAACATCATCGACTTGCCGATCTGCAACTTGATGTCCGGGTTGGTGCGCGTGTCGTTCCGCATCCATTTATTCCAGCGGCAGGAGTGGTCATACGGAGCGTACACGATCGAGGTGCGACAGCCGAAATCGACGCCCCACAACTCCGGCGGGTCGCTCGCAAACACGGCCTCGCTGCGGTAGATGTCGTGCGTGTTGTCCAGCTTGCGAAGCTGATAGTCGCCATTGGGGAAGAGCCGCGTGATGAGCTGGCGGAACCCCTGGTCGAAGGCCGGACTCTCGCAGTTCTGGACCGCGAACAGGAAGCCCCCCTGGGTGATGTAGTCGCGGAGCAGGGCCACTTCGGCATCACTGATCGAGTCGAGGTTCTGATCTCCGGCCAGGTAGGCGATGGGGGCCTGCTGGAGTGCGGACACCCCCTCGCCCTTCACGGCCACCTGCATGTCGAGGGTTTGCCAACTCAGATAGTGCGGCCACTGCTCCTTGATCGAAATCGCGTCCACGAGGTTTGACACATCGTGCCGATGCCGGTTCCAGTCCGCCCGGACAATCGCCCCGCTGTTCGGGTCGCGCGGGCCATATTGCAGCTTGTTGATGAGGACCGGGCTGAGCCCCTTGGCGAGGAACAGCAGCGACAAACTGGTTCCGATAGCGGGGCCTTCGTTTTCACCCTGCCACGAGCCGTCCGCTGGATTTTGGCCCTCGACCAGAAAGCTGGCCCCTTCGCGATACCAGTCGGTCTTGCCGAAGAAGCGTTGTCCGGTGAACTTGCCCGCCCGCTCCAGGCCGTAGAGGTAGTACAGCAAAAAGCCGCCACCCGGGTTGGAGTGGATGCGGATGTTGTTGTTCATCCAGCGGACGCCGGCGTCGATCGCTTCGTCCGAGGTCGACGTGTTCGACTGTCCACAGCAGTCGAGCTTCCCATCCGGCGTCAGTTCGTCCTTGATGAGAAACGAGTTGATGATTTCGAGTGAGGCCAGTCCGGCCACCGTCATGCTGCCCCTCACGCCCCCCTGGTCGCTGGCGTAGCCCCACGGAGTACCGTTGACGGCCTCGCGCGGTCCGACCTGCGATTTGAGCCAGTGATCGCGGGCCTTCTGCCAGACCTTCTGATCGATCTGCATCCCCGTGTGAAAGCAGGCTTCCCGCAGGCCCAGGACGGCAAACTGGGTGGTGCTGTTGTCCCAGCGGTCGGAGTTCCCGCCGTCGTTCCCGTACCCCCAACCTCCCGAGGGAACCTGCTGCGAGATCAAGGTCTCGGCCATCTGCTGGATGCGAGGCTTGTCGCGGGTTTCCCCCGCTGCCGAGAGAAACAGGATCGCCAGCCCGATGTCGTACGTACCCGTGGGGAGTTGTTCCAAGCGGACGAATTTGAGGCAATTCTGGATGGGGGCCTCCTTCGGCTCCATGCCCGAGGTGATGAGCGCCAGCCCCACGAGGCTGTTGGATCCCACGGTGTACGCGCCCTCATACCCGGACTGAAACGAGCCGTTGCCATTCTGCCGGGAGAGCAGGAATTTCTGGCCGCGCTGGATGGCGGTTTTCACCTTCTCGCGCAGGGCGTCATCGGTCTGAACCTGGGCGAAGGCGCGGCCGGGAAGAGCGAGCAGCAACGCCAGCATCGCGATAATCGCCAAGCCCAGGGGTTGCCACCCCTGGGCTTTTGGTTCGCGTTGAAGTACCCGCATGATCGACCCCTAGATCTTGAGCTTCGTCCACCGGCCCCGCGAGTAGAGCCACGCCCCGAGGAATCCGCGCACGGTCACATCGGCCAACATCCCCAGCCACGCTCCCGCCAACCCGCCATTCCAATGTATCCCGCACAGATACGCAATGGGAGTCCTCAACCCCGCCGTCGAAACCACGGCCAGAATCAGCGGCAGCCGCGTCTCCCCGGCTCCCCGCAACCCGTGGATGTAGACGATCCCGATGACGAGCGGAATCTGGCAGTAGGCCAGTATCGGCATCGCGGCGATCCCGACCGCCTGGATCTCGGACGAGCTGGTCATTAACTGATAAATCGGACCGGCTGCGGTCGCAAACAAGATCATCCCCAGAATCCCGACCGGCAGGCACTGCAGCGCCGCCGCATGTCCGCATCGCATCGCCCGCTCGCGGTCTCCGGCTCCCAGTGACATCCCGATGGAAGTCGCCGCTGCCGCTCCCCAGGCCGTCGCGGGCAGGTACGTGACCGCCTCGAACTGCACCCCGATGTAGTGGGCTGCGAATGCCGCATCGCCGATTTGAGAGATGACCCGCACGAACAGAAAGTGCGACGACCAGTTGATCAGTCCATCGAGTGCTGCCGGAATCCCAATGCGGGTCAGTCGGGTGACATGCTCCCCACCCCAGTGGATGTCACTCCATCGCAACCGCAGACCGCGATAACCAAGCCGCAAAGCGGCCAGCATCAACAGCCCGCCCAGCACGCGGGCAATCACCGTGCCCGCCACGATGCCATCGACTCCCAGAGCGGGCCACGGCCCCAGTCCATGGACCAGCGAATAACTGGCCAGCACGTTCACGACACTCACCGTCCCCAGCACGACGAGTGGAATCCGCATCGACCCGCACCCGCGAAAGGCCGCCGCCCCCGACAGCGTGATCGCCGTAAAGATCTCCCCACAGGCATCAACCCGAATGAACCGCACCGCGATCAACGCCGCGGCATCACTCAACTTCGTCATCCCCACGAACAGCGGGGCACAGGGGATCATGATCACCGCAAACAGCAGCCCGATCATCCCCGCCACCGCCAGCGAGCGTCCGAGGATCACGTTGGCCTCCTCCATGTCGCCGCGCCCCCGCGCCCGCGCCACCATCGCCAGCGTCCCCGTCGAGGCCAGCATGAACATCAGGTTCGCCAGCCAACTGACATAGGCCCCGACCCCAATCGCCGCCGTGGCTGCAATGCTCTCCCCACCAGAAATGTGCCCCGCGAGGTAGGTGTCATAGAACCCGACCAGAAACGAGAACACCTGCTCCCCGAGGACCGGCAAGGCCAGCAGCAGCACCTCCAGATGCACGGACCCCGTGCGGTTCTGCCCCGCCCGCGGCTCCTCGACCGGCCCATACAACACCGGCAAGCTCTCTTCAGGTTCCGGCATGGAGGACTCGAACGGGGGCGGGCACGGATGGCAGCAGTCCCCGAGAGGATAAACGCCGCCCCGCCGCAGGGGAATGTCGCCCGAGGCGCAGGCCAATCCGCGATGCCTTCCGATTGACAAACAGGCGAGCCGGGCGGCGTCAGCCCCCGGACTCTGACAGTGAGCGAAAGAGTCCGGGG
>JAYWFM010000282.1:0-9781 GCA_043778825.1 Planctomycetota bacterium
CGACACCCTGATTTTTCGTGTATTTCGTGCCTTTCGTGGTTGGATTCCTGCGTGTGTGGTGGGCGAAACCGCGACCGACGAACGGGACGCACACACGCCGCCGAGGTGTGTGCATCACAAAAGTAGGCAGCGGTCGGAAATTCACCACGGAGACACAGAGGCACGGAGAACTCCCGACGTTCGAGATCGCTGTCTGCCGCAAGGATCGGAAAATTTGACAGGATGGACAGGATCCACAGGATGAATTCCGCTTCTGGGACAGCGTGTCGGCATCCTGTCGATCCTGTTCATCCTGTCAAATCTTCCTCGTCCTCCGGCCAAGTGGGGAAAGTCATCCGAGTGCTGCATTACTCCGTGTCTCCGTGCCTCCGTGGTGAATCTCTGCCTACTTTTCTGATGCACACACGCCGCCGAGCCAGTGTTTTTCGATCATTGCTTCTCTGTCCCTTTTGTCTCATCAGGTGGGGTGGCATATCCTGAGTCTTCGCGGGCGGGGGGCCAGCATTCGTCGCCCATGCCCCTCTCGAACCATCAAGGAAGTCCACCCGTATGCTCGGAGGGTATCACGACCGCCAAATCTCTGAGTTCTGCATCACTGCATTGCAGACGATGTGGCGGCATTCCTGTTCTTTCGTTGAGCGCTCTCGCCTGAACCAGCGCCAATTCTAAAGCCTCAGCCTCCGATGCTGCGGATACTGTGATGAACCACGAAATGTCTCCAATTCCAACAGCGCATCCATTGATGTTCGTGAACCACACTCGATACTCGACCGCCATCTGAATGCCTCAACAACACCAATTCACACTCAGTCATCATGCTTATGCCCATTGCGGAACAGGACGCTGACCGATTCGTTGCGGTGGATGCGGCGGATGGCTTCGCCGAGCATGGGGGCGATCGAGACTTGGCGGAGGTTGGCGGGGACGGGATCGAGCCGCAGCGGGAGTGAGTCGGTGACGACGATTTCGGTGACATCGACGCTCGCCAGGTTCTGGGCGGCGTTCCCGCAGAAGACGCCGTGGGTGGCTCCGATGTAGATCTTTCGGGCGCCGAACTCTTTGGCGATCTTGGCGGCTCCGCAGATGGAGCCGGCTGTGGAGATCATGTCGTCGAACAGGAAGGCGACCTTGCCCTCGATGTCGCCGCCGATCAGGTGGGCCTGACGCGTTTCGGTGGCGCTGCTGCGGCGTTTGTCGATGATGGCCAGCGAGCCGCCGAGGTTCTCGACATGCTGCATGGCCCGCTTGATGCTGCCCTCGTCCGGGCTGATGATGACCGACTCCTCGGGCGGAATCTTCAGGGACCGGAAGTAGTCATCCAGAATCCTTGCGGCGTACAGGTGGTCCACCGGCAGGTCGAAGAACCCCTGGATCTGAGCGGCGTGCAGGTCGACCGTCAGCACCCGGTCGGCCCCGGCTGTCGTGATGAGGTTGGCCACGAGCTTGGCGGTGATGGGGACGCGGCCACTGTCCTTGCGGTCCTGCCGCGCATAGCCGAAGTAGGGCAGCACGACCGTGATGCGCTCGGCACTGGCTCGCTTGCACGTATCGATCAGAATCAGCAGCTCCATCAGATTCTGATTGACCGCCGGTCCCGTCGGCTGAATCAAAAACACATCCCGCCCCCGGACGTTGTGATTCAGCTTGACGCTCGTCTCCCCGTCCGGGAAGTCGCTGAGTTCCACCGCAGCCAGCGGCACGGCCAGATACTCAGCAATCTCTTTGCTGAGCTGGGGGTGAGCGCGACCGCTGATCAGAGTGAGGTGGTCGTACATGGGGGTGCACAGCGAAGAGGAAGGGGCACCTTGCAGGGTATCGGTTGAGCGGGCGAAATCAAAGGGTGCTCGATTGTGGCACGGAGCTCCTTGTAGTGCGTGACGACGCGGAGCGTCGTACCACAATCGACTGTCCCGTCCCGCGCGATGCGACAGGCACATGGCCTCACCACCCGTTGAAATCTCCCGAAGTGGATGGGCCGCAAGAAACTCAAGAAACGCAAAATGAGGACTCTGCCTGTTTTGAGTTTTTTGAGTTTCTTGCGGCCTGTTCCTCCTCGGCTTCGTGGGTTGGCATCGGGGTGACAGCGCTGGTGAGCGTTGAATTGTGAAGCGGGAGTCACGCCAACACTTCACTCGCTGCATTGTGGCGAGGCATGTTGATCACTCGCAACACGTTGTTGACTCACCCCCGATCGGCAGATTCGGCAGAAGCGGAATGCCCCGACGAATCGGGACAAACACCGCTTTGGTCAGTGTTTTCGCAGGGATACCGGTTTGCCAGCCTTTCCTTCTCGATCCCACCGTCAATGATGACGATCTCTCGGGAGTGGAATGCAGGGATGCGACGACGAGGCAGGGACGGTTCCTCACCAGCGATGTTCAGTTCCCTCCGCAATCTGACCCCACAGAACCCTCCATCATGCAAAAAACGGCTCGCAAGCGAACGACCGGTGCTGTCCAAAACCCCCTGGAAACGTATCTGAAGGAGATCAACGAGACGCCGCTGCTCAATGCCGACATGGAGAAGACCCTCGCCCGCCGCATCGCCACGGGAGACTCCGCCGCTCGCGATCACATGGTGCGGGCGAACTTGCGGCTGGTCGTCAACATTGCTCGTGGCTACACGGGCAAGGGGCTGCCGCTGCAAGACCTGATCGAAGAGGGGAACCTCGGCCTGTTGCGGGCCGTCGAGGGGTTCGACCCCGAGCGGGACATCCGCTTCTCGACCTACGCCAGCTACTGGATCAAGCAGTCGATCAAGCGCTCGATCATCAACTCCGGCAAGACGATCCGCATCCCGGCTTACATGGTCGAGGTGCTGACGAAATGGCGGCGGGCCAATGCCCAGCTGGCCGACGAACTGGGCCGCACCCCCAGCGTGGAAGAGGTTGCCAAGCACCTCGAACTGCCCGCCCGGAAGCTGAAGATCGTGAAGAAGGCAATCCAGCTCTACAACTCGACCCCGCAGACCGAAGACCCCGATTCCAACTGGAACATGAGCGATGTGGTGGCCGACGATCGCCATCCGGGCCCCGAGGACGAGTTGCTGGAGTCGGACAACCTCAAGCATGTGAACCTCATGCTGGAGAAGATGGACCCGCGCGAGGCCACGATCCTCAAGATGCGGTTCGGGCTGGAAGATGGTCAGCCGCGCACGCTGAAAGAAATCGGCGAGCTGCTGGGCCTGACCCGGGAGCGCGTGCGTCAGATCGAGAGCGAAGCGCTGGAGCGTCTGAATAAGGGGTTGACCGGCGAGTGAGTGGATCGCGATCTACTTGACTTTGGAGAAGTAACAGTGACTCCAGTCTGGGTGGTATCGAGCCACCCTGGCTGGAGTACCGTCTCCTGCGGAGATGCGTTGACACCATACACAGAACGATGAAATGAACGGTACGACACTGCGTGACGGCATTTTCGCATTGCACACACGACGGTTCGGGAGCGTGGCTGAAGTCATGATTCAGCGACTGATCCACGCTGCCAAGGCGAGAAGCCAGTTTCACGACCTGTACGATGATTCCTTGAAGCACCGCATTGAGGTCAAGTTCTCTCGCATTCAAAAACAGTCTGAAACCACAATCACGGAAGCCACCGTCCTGCAATGCATTGCGGAGGCGACAGCCGCCAACCGCATGGTCCCGTTCACGCAGTGGCAACAGTTCAAATTCGACAGCAACATCCAACAGATCAAACGTACTGAATTCGAGATCCTGTACTATGGGCTGTTCTTCGCCGATTGCGTGAAGATTTTTCGAATTGAAGGCCGCCAGATCGGCTCGCATATCAACTACTCCGATAAACAGCACAAAGGAAATGTTGGAGAAGGACAGTTTCACATCAATCAGGACACACTGACTATCCACCTGCAGAATTACTTGCACAAGTCGCTGAGTTACGACGAGCTATACCAGCTTCTGACCTGACTGGATGCCGCTTTATCGGGGAAACAACGATGGCTCTTCGCTCTTCACTGTTCCCAGAATCGCCTGAATTCTTCGATCTCTCCGGTGTTCCGATTCAAACGGATGGCTGTTTTGCCATCCCGTACGACCGGAGTCACGAAATTGCTCTAGGCGTCGAATGCTGATTTCACAGAAGAGGGGATCGATATCCATCGTGAAGCAGCGCCGGTTGCTCATTTCGGCTGCGAGTAACGTGGATCCTGAATGCGAGAAGAAATCGATCACCAAATCACCGGGGTTCGAACTCGCTCGAATGATGCGATCGATGGCTTTCAGAGGCTTCTGGGCGTAGCACCCATTGACGTTTTCTTCCATGCGATAGAAGACCTGTTGGACATCCACCCAGACGTTTCCTGCCCGGATGCAATCCGACTTGCTTCTCTCGATGTTTTCCGTCAACTCGCCACCCACCTTCTTGTAATATCCACGGAGAATCTTGGGAATGTCCGTATATTCCGCATCGACGTTAAATTGTGGCTTGCCTTTCGTGTAGTACAGGAGTTCTTGCCGAACAGCCATCCAATTGAGTTGAGTCCCGTAGCCACGCTGGTTTCGCATCGTGACGAACGAACGCGAGTCGAAGGGCGTCTGCCGCATCATCACCATGAAATCGGGAAGCGGCTGAAAGCCATCGTTTTGATCGGCCCCCAGCCACGTGTACAGCGCAGCGTTGTCCGCCAATGCCTCGTGAGTGTGCTCCACCCATGACTGACACCAGGCGATGAAATCGCTAATTGATCGCTTGTCGAATGCAATCAGGTTGTAGGGCGGATCGTGGATCGCCAGCTCCGCTCTCTCGTTTCCCATGATCTGCTGAACCTGATCGCGACATCCCGCATCCAGACATCCGACGCGATATCGACCAGTGCCATCATCCCACACCTCCCCGGGTTTCAATCGGCAATAGGGGAGCAGCACCTCACGGACATCAGGTCGCTGGTCAAGCCGGGGAAGGGGGATGTTTTTCATTCTGCTTCTTTGCATCCATGTTGAAGTTTGCGTTGCAAGTTCGAGAACTTCGTTCTCGGTTTCGCCTGACGAAGACTTCTTCCGCGAGTTTACGATCAATCTGGGGTTTGGCAAGACCACAGAGGGACTCGCTGAATGATCTCGCCGTCCACTGGATACTGATTCTCGAACAGGTACAGAAAATCGAATGTGAGGCGATCAACATCCAGAACCACTATATTGCAGTGAGCGAGTCGAGCTGTTCCCGCCTTCCTTGAACTGTCTCACCTGATGAAATCCCTCTGCGTCTACTGCGGTTCGAGTTCCGGCTGCGCCCCGGCCTACACCGCCGCGGCTCGCGAGTTGGGCCAACTGTTGGCAGCGCAGCAGATCGAGTTGATCTATGGAGGCGGGCGGGTTGGATTGATGGGTGTTCTGGCCGATGCCGTGCTGGACGCCGGAGGCCGGGTGCAGGGGGTGATCCCGCAATCCCTCGCTGACCGGGAAGTCGCCCACCTCGGGCTGACCCAACTGCATGTCGTCGACTCGATGCATCAGCGCAAGGCCCTGATGGCCGAGTTGGCCGATGGCTTCCTGGCCCTCCCCGGCGGCTTGGGGACGTTTGAAGAGCTGTTTGAAATCTGGACCTGGGCCCAGCTCGGGATGCACGCCAAGCCGATCGGTCTGTTGAATGTGGCGGGGTACTTTAACCTCTTACTTCGATTCCTCGATCACGCAGTGAGCCACCAGCTGCTGAAGCCCGTGCATCGTGAAGTGTTGATTGTCTCGACAGATCCAGCGGAGATGCTGAGAATGCTTCGTCAGGCATTGCCTGTGATCACGCCCAAGTGGATCGACGCCTCGCAGACGTGAGGAGTCGGGGGTCAGTCGCAAACTGATGGCTCCTCCCCGTCGGGATCCTGTGCCTCACGACTTGGTGGACGGAATGATCGTCACTGGAATCGACAGCGTTCCGTGACGGTTGAACTTAACCAGCAAGCAGCACCGGACGGCGGACAGATTCCCCCAGTCCAGCCCCTCTTGAGCGGCCACGACCACCGTGACGGTATCGCCCATCGCCTCTGGAGCAATGCTCGCGGTCACCCATTCAGAGGTGGTCGACACATTCGAGAACTCCTCGCGAGGCAGTCGGATCAACACTTGCCCGGTTCGAGACCGGTCAAAGATCAGTGACTCGGGTTCGAATTTCACAAGGGTGGGAATTCTGGCTGTGATCGTCCCCCGAATGGTTTCTCCCCGAGCATTGGTTGCTGCGAGATTTGAGAAAATGCTTCCGACATACTCACTCGATTTCAGTTGGATATCGAACTCGGCAATTCCGTCCTCCACGGGGCGGGGTGGACTGACGAAGAGAGCGGGGTGATCGACTCGCAGTTGAGCTGCGGAAGTCGGTACCGCCGCCTTTCCCACCCAGATCAAACGCACCTGCTTCTGCGGCGCGTTCTGACTGACCGAGACAACCCCAAAATCCAGCATCGACGGGGAGAGCCTCGCACCGACAACGTCGCTCACGTAGACCGGCAACTGATACTGGGCGTGTTCCGAGTCGTCCGTCTGCACCTGCAGCCAAGCCGTTTCCGCTTCCGGCGGTCGTTGCGTTCCCGACACCGAGACTGACACCACGCACTGCCCTTGCGGTTGAAGCAGGCCCGCTTGAAAACGGACCCGCGTGCAACCGCACGACGAATGGATGCCCAAGATTCGCATGGGATGACCGGAGGTGTTGGTCACAGAGAAGGTTTTGGTCGCCTCTCCCCCCATCGGAACTGCATCAAACACAAGTCGATCCGGTTCCAGCTTCAGCTTCAGTGCCGCAGGGATCAGGGGTGTCTGGGTCAGCCGATATGTTCGATGGGCGATGACACCAATGAACATCCCGCCGCAGAGTATGGCAGTGACAATTACCCGCGTCCCCATGATCTGGCCCATCTGCGAATCCCCCAAACTGCGAAACCGAAAATCACGAGTCCATTCAACCATAAAAACCCGCGCATCCACGGCGAGCGGGATGTGTCCTTGGGCCGGGGTGCCGCGACTGTCACGGGGGGGGCTGCGTCCGGGCTACTGTTGGCCAACGCCGTCATTTGCATCGTATTGGTGTCCAGCCTCTTCCCCGAGGTCACCAGATCCATGATCCCGGTGTCCATGTTATACAAGACATCGGCGTGGCTGGAGTCGATGGTGTAGCTCACATTCGGGTCCGGATCATTGATGCGGTAGCCCTCGTCGACGAGCAGTTCATCACAATAGGACTCGTTGATCGAGCCATTGGCCAGCATGGATGAAAGCACCCGCCTCGGGAACAGGAAATCCCGCCCCTCAATCTGGATCACATCTGACTTGTCGGTGATCGCCCAGGCGGCCAGCAAACCCTCGGGAGTGTAAGCAACGCTCTTGACGATGAACCCGTTGTATTTGGTCGCCAACCAATGTTGGGCGACTCCTCCATTCGGATTGCGAATCTCCATCCGCAAGCAGTCGATGTCACGGCATGTGTCTGGCTGGGCATCGACCACGAGGGCTGACCAATGGTCCCAAATGGGTGATTCCTTCAGAGCGTAAGGTGCCCCTTCTTTAATCTTCTTTGGCAAAAACACTCGCAAACTCCATTGCCACGGACCAGCGGGGATCATCGTCAGCGGAGTCTTGACCCCATACCCCACACGATTCCCGCCAGCCTCCTCGAAATACCGGTACTCCCGTCCGTCAAACGCGTACATCCGAGGAGACCGCCCCTGCGGAGTGGGGAAATCCCCTTCGACCCGGTATTTCACACCCTCGAAGCAATGAAAATGGTGTCTCGTTCCGAGTGACATCGGATCGGCAATAGTGACATGCGAGTGACAGGAGAGACTCTCGACGCGGGAGAGCGTCTCCCGCGCCGCCTCAAGGTACAGCCTAGCCTGTGTCACCGGATCGCCCGGTTCTGCACACCACCCCATTGTGGTGTGGACGATGAATACTGCCGCCACCGCGAAGCGAACCATCTCAGCCTCCGCTCGAAGGGGTCACACAAAACGTATCGGCGCGTCGCCCGCCGCAGCCCTGCAACGTCACCAACTCTCCGCAAGGCATCGTCTGCAGGAGTACTTCATCGAACCCAGGTCGTGCCAAATCGCCACACTGCGGATTCGTGGGAATGTCGCGAGCGGTTTTCTGGTTGGACTGCATCGTGGGAGTCAGGCTTGTCGAGTATGACGGAAGCGGACCCGTGTGCATGCAACAATAGCCCTGGTATTCACCTGCGTCCGTTCCAGCACCCCCGAGACCGAGGTCCGATTCCCAGTACACACACAGCGTGAGGTACTTGTCACAGAGGAATGGTCCTTGATCTTCAGCTCTCGCCCAGGCGAAGCCCAGCACGGCACACAGACAGACATATGCAGCGACTCGAACGACTCGTCTCATCTGACCCTCCAGCAGTAAGCAGTAAGCAGTAAGCAGTAAGCAGTAAGCAGTAAGCAGTAAGCAGCAAGCAGTAAGCAGTAAGCAGTAAACAGGAACAAGCAAAGATTTCTCGACTGAGGCGAGTTTCTGCTCTGTTTCATTGACTTCATACAGACTACTTGTGAACAGGCGATCCAAGCCTAGGCCTAAAAAGGGAGTCATCGACCATTGCAAATCGGAGAAGTTGATAGTAAATTGAGAGAAGTGTAGATCTGGGACAGATGACGAAACCGAGAATGCATGTCAACCTAGCTCCTTCAGATGATGAGCCATATCAATGGGGAAATAATGACCGAGGTAAAATTTCGTCGTTCAGCATCTTAGAGCATCGTGTTTACATAGTTGTTGAGCTTTTTTTGTCTTTTGTTCAGGGGGATGTGGTGCACCACTCAGGGACAAAGGTGGTGCTCCCATCGCTAACTTAAGGAAGTTCAGTAAAGAGAATGAATCATCACCAAGAAACGCTGACTTGAGAAGAAGTGGACGTCACGGAAGTAACCAACAGATGGACAATGGTAATGATACTGATGGAAGTACTGATGGAAGATTAGACAGTAGGAGGAGATCATCTGCACGAGAATTTGATGGAGATCATGACAATGGTAGAGACTATGATGCGGTGAATGATGGAAATAGGAGACGGAACAAGTCAACGTTCAGTAGCGAGAGTCCTCGATACAACAGCACTAACAGGAGCTACAGTGACAGCGGAGCAGGATCCCCAACAGGATCATCTTCTTCTCCGAAAAAATTTATGGGTGCCATCAAGCAGATGAATAGTGGTATGGGGGATAAAGAGAGAGAAACAAAATATAGGTCAGCAAGATAACATTTTTCAGTGTGGTTTCGAGCGGTACAATGGTTACTAACCAAATGATAATAATGCTTTCTATTCAACAGACAGGAAATTACACGTACCTCCATTATTTGAATTTAATTGATCAATTTTTCATCTCCGCATCGCCAACAGAAAAGAGCAGGAATATCAGAAGCAGCTGCGAGACCAAATCGAGGAGAAGAAGCGAAAGAAGGACGAAGAAAAAAGGGGGGAGGTAAAAGTGAAGCAAAAGGAGATGCAGGAGTATTTAAGAGGGCATTATAAGGGCGATATCCCGGAACATTTGATGGGTACCCTGGATGGTAATGGCAATGACGACAGCGATGCAGACAACGACAGGGAGAGGGGGCGGGGATCTCCCTCCCGAGAGACCGGTCGGCTCTCCAAAGGCCCTGTGAAGGGCAGGAACGGAGACGGTAACTATAGGGAAGAAGACAGGAGCAGTGGCGACACAAGCAGAGGGCGACAGAATCGTGACAGAGACAGAGACAGTCAGATGGGGCAGCATGAGAACACTGGAAGGAGGGCTGAGAGGGGTAGGGACAGAGACAGGGACAGGGACAGCC
>JAYWFM010000283.1:0-9769 GCA_043778825.1 Planctomycetota bacterium
ACCCGCATCACTCGAGGCCGAGGTGACTGGCTAGGTCTTCTCTCGTGCGACTCTCTCATTCGCGACTCTCCCCCGGCTTACGCCGGCGCACCCTGACCCCCTTTCTGCCCTCCCCCCTTTTCTGCCCTCCTTCTCGCAGAGGCCCTCTTGATATCTCGATGGATGCGACCTAGACTTCTCGATCAGTGAGGGATTGATGCGAGGCGTGGTTCTCATTCTGGTGACGCTGCAACTACTTCTCAATGGAGTGGCTGGGTTGCATATTCACGTAAATGCCAATCACCACGGACCTGCTGGCCATGTGAATCGCCCGCACGTCCATATATCTGGGCATTCTCACCACTCAGGCCATGCACACACAAAGCATGGGAACTCGCATTGTGCTGTTGATGAGAAGCAGAGGCCCGCTCCCGTCGCCCCATACCACAATGAGTCAGAACACGACCGGGACGCGGTCTACGTCAGCTGCGACTTCGCTACGGTGTCGTCGACTCGTGTCTCCGTACCAGATCCCCACGCCACGTTTGAGATTTTGCTGGCGTCCGACGCTGTCAATCCGATGGTTAGTGTCTGTCTGACACGAAACCGCAATGATGGATCGTCTGCACCGGGTTCTGATGCCCGTTTCCGGCGATTGCCGCACCTTTTGCGCGTCTAGATCTCTGTATTTTGGTAGCTCCCGCTGCACCGGCGTCTGTTGAGGTTTTTCTCGGCAGAGTGCGTTCTCCATCTCATGCAGCCGCATGATGCCGTCTTTTCACGGCAGGCTTTCTCTTCCAGCGATTCAGGTGTCCCATGACCCAGCCGCGTAGTCGCTTCTTGCGATGGCTTGTACTGATGTCGTTCGCCGCTGCTCTGGTTGCTGGCGCTGTTCGCTATCGAGATCGATGGCTGGCGCTGTTGCGACCCGCAGAGGGGACCGCAGCCATCGAGCCGCTGGGTGAATCTCAGAAAGAGAAACCCGCTGCCAACGACAAGATCGTGGTGAGCGAGCAAGCGCAATTGAACTTGGGACTGTCGGCCAAACCGCTCAAGCCTCAAACCTATTGGAAGGTTATTCAGGTGCCGGGGATGGTCGTCGATCGTCCCGGCCAGAGCGATCGAGGCGTCGTGGCGATCGCCACCGGGGTCATCTCAAACGTGTTTCACTTCCCCGGCGACACTGTCCAGCCGGGTGATCCGCTGTTCACGCTGAAACTCCTGAGCGAATCACTGCATTTGACGCAGTCCGAACTGTTCAAGGCGACGCAAAACATCATGTTGTCTCAAACGCAACGGAAACTGTTGGCGTCGGTTCCCGGTGCCATCCCCGAGGCCCGCGTGATCGAAGTCGACAACCAGATCACGCGTCTGGAGATCGCAGTCAAAGCCTATCGCCAGGAGTTGCAGAACCGAGGTTTTGGTTCGGAACTCATCGACGGAATCACGCATGGCAAGTTTGTGAACGAGCTGACGGTGATCGTTCCTCCGATGCAGCCACCGATTTCGTCGGACGCCCCGCAAGTCCCCGAGACCTCGGCGTCCCTCGCACCGGTGTTCAATTCACCCCCGACCTATGAAGTGCAAGAGTTGAGTGTCGAGTTGGGGCAACAAGTTCATGCCGGGCAGACGCTCTGCATTGTGGCCAACCATCAGAAGCTGGCAATCGAGGGCCGTGCCTTTCGCGATGAGACGCCGTTATTGGAGAGAAGCGTCACAAAAGGGTGGCCTGTGGAGGTTGATTTTCAAGAGGAAACCGAAGATTGGGGAGCCATCCAGCAGAGCTTCCGCATTCGACATATGGCAAACACCATTAATCCCGTCAACCGCACGTTTGCCTTCCGAATGCCTGTCGAAAACCAATCGCGGGTCATCGACGACGAAGGTCGGACGCAAACTCTCTGGAGGTTTCGCCCTGGGCAAAAAGTCAAGATTCTCGTGCGTGTCGAAAAGCTCGACTCTGTGTTTGTACTCCCGGCAGATGCCGTGGCCAGCGACGGCCCCGAGGCTTTCGTGTTCACGCAAAACGTCAATACCTTTGAACGCAAGTCGGTTCGCATTCTCTTGCATGACCGTCAGAAAGTGGTCTTGGCCAACGACGGAACATTGCTTCCCGGAACTTACGTTGTGCAATCGGCCGCCGAACAACTCAACCGCATGGTGAAGTCCGGTGAAAGCAGCGGCGTCCCCAAGGGGTTTCACATCCACGCGGATGGCAGCCTGCACAAGAACGAAAATGAAGGGAAGTAGGCTGCACCATGCTCAACGCTGTCATCCGGATCGCGCTCACTCACCGTACTCTCGTACTCGCAGGCTGCCTGTTCGTCCTGATCTATGGCGGGTATTTGTCGACCACTTTGCCAATCGATGTATTCCCGGACCTCGACCGACCGCGAGTCGTCATTCTGACCGAGTGTCCCGGTCTGTCCCCCGAAGAGATCGAAACCCAGATCACTTATCCCATCGAAACAGCGTTGCTCGGTGCGGCTGGCGTGGAAGCCGTTCGCAGTCAGTCCAGCCAGGGAATGAATGTGATCTATGTCGAGTTCAGCTGGACGACCGAGATTCGGTACGCCCGGCAGGTCGTCGCCGAACGGTTAGCGGTCGTCACGGTGCCTCCGGGCGTTCGGCCACAGATGACCCCTCCCGCCTCGATCATGGGACAAATCCTGCATGTGGGGATTCGTCGTCGTAACGGACCACAAGGCGGCGATCTGGCCATCATCGGCAACACCAGTTGGCTTGCCGAACGCACTGGGACGGGGGATGACCGCGTACTCACAGTTTGGAACCCGCGTCAGCGGAATGAGTTGAAATCTTGGGAACGAGTGAGCGTGGAGGGGGTGACCTGGGATTCCGGTGAACAGCAGCACTCCGCTTCATTCGCCATTAATGGAAAAATATACGACGTGTCTTTCGACACTCCACTGGAAGCACGCATGGATTTGCGAACCACAGCCAATTGGGTCATCCGCCCTCGACTCTTGAAACTGCCGGGGATCGCCGAAGTGATCCTGCTGGGGGGAGATGTCAAGCAGTATCAAGTCTTGGTCGATCCCGACAAGCTCCAGGAATACAACGTCGCATTGCAAGAAGTCGAAACAGCCATCAAGTCGAACAATCTGAATGCCAGCGGGGGATTCCTGGAAGAAGGGCAATCCGAGCGTCCCGTCCGTGTGATTGGAAGGTTGGGGCCAAATCCCGCCAAAGTCATCAGCGATCTGGAGCAGGTCGTCGTGAAGGTGAACGCGGACCGTTCCGTGTTGCTGGGAAGTGTCGCGGAGATCGTCGAGGGACCAGCTCCCAAGCGGGGCGATGGCAGCATCGATGGGCATCCGGGGGTGGTCATCACGATTGTGAAGCAGCCGCATGCTGACACTCGGATGCTGACCGAAGAAGTGAAAACGGCGATGCGGGAAGCGGAAGCGGCGCTACCCGCCGATGTGGTTGTCGAAACCAATCTGTTTCAGCTCAAGAGCTTTATTGACCGGGGCATCTACTATGTCGAGGAAGCCCTCGTCATTGGGGCCGTGCTGGTCGTGATTGTGCTGTTTCTGTTTTTGCTGAACCTTCGCACGACGTTCATCACCTTGACCGCAATCCCGTTGTCACTGGTGATTACCACGCTGGTCTTTCGAATCATCAGCAAGCTGACGGGCCAAGAACTGTCGATCAACGTCATGACCTTGGGCGGTATCGCCGTCGCGATGGGAGAGTTAGTCGACGATGCCATCGTCGATGTGGAGAACATCTTCCGGCGACTCGGAGAGAACGCCGTGGCCACGGTCCCGAAACCCGCCCTGCTGGTCGTGTTCGAAGCGAGCAAAGAGATTCGATCGGCCATTGTGTTTGGAACGGCCGTCGTCATCCTCGCGTTCCTGCCACTGTTTGCCTTGTCTGGTGTGGAAGGCCGACTGTTTGCGCCGCTGGGGATCGCATACATCGTCTCCATTCTGGCTTCACTGGTCGTCTCCCTGACGGTCACGCCAGTGCTGTCGTACTACCTTCTGGCAGGCTCGGTCACGGCACACAACCACGGCGACAGTTGGTTCTTGAAGGCTTTGAAATGGTGTGCGGGGATCATGATCCGGTTCAGCATGCGGTATGCGATGTTACTTCTCGCATTGACCTGGCTGTGCGTCGGCCTGAGTGTCTGGCAGTTGACGAGACTGGGGGCCGACTTTCTGCCCAAGTTCGATGAAGGTTCGGTCCAGATTAACGTCGCACTCCCCGGAGGCTCATCGCTCAAGGCGTCGAATGAGGCCTCCGCGTTGATCGACGCCCGATTGATGACGATGCAGCAGACGCCGGATCGGCCCGACGGAGCGATCCAGCATTTCGCCCGCCGCACGGGCCGGGCCGAACTGGATGAACACGCACAACCCGTCAATGTGGGCGAGTATATTCTGACCATGAACCCGGACTCCGGCATCGGTCGGGATGATTTCTTGAGGGACCTTCTGAAAGACTTGCGAACGAATGTGCCGGGAGTCGAAATCGAGGCGGAGCAACCGCTGTCGCACCTCATCAGCCACATGCTGTCGGGTGTCAACGCCCAAGTCGCCATCAAAATCTTTGGTGACGATCTCGACAAGTTGCGGGAGTTGTCCGGACAAGTGCGGGATGCGATTGTCACGGTGCGTGGGGTGACGCCGCCGATCATCGATCCCCAGGAACGGGTGAATGAGCTGCATGTGGTTCTGCGGGCGGATGATCTGGCCTTTCACGGACTCAGCCGTGAATTCGTCGCGGATTTTGTACAGACGGCCCTCAAGGGAGAGGCTGTCTCGACCGTGATTGAGGGTCAGCGTCGATTCGACCTGGTGATTAAACTGAAGGAGTCGATTCGCTCAGACGCCTATCGGCTGGGAGAGTTACGGCTCGAACTTCCGGGGGCGCGTGGTCAGATTCGGCTGAAAGAAGTGGCCGACTTTCCGACCTCCGCGAGTGGGCCGAATCTTGTGAATCGGGAAAATGTTCGACGGCGACAAACGATCCGTTGCAATGTCACCGATCGCGACCTGGAAAGTGCGATCACCGAAATCGAACAACGTGTCCGCTCTCAAGTGTTGATGCCACCGGGCTACTTCGTGGAGTTCGGAGGCCAGTTTGAAGCGCAGCGATCCGCCACTCGACTGATCACGGTCTTGGCCGGGGTCTCGCTCGCGGGAATCTTTCTCGTGCTGATGCTGCTCTATCCCTCGGTCCGGATCACGTTGCAGATTCTGAATGCGATTCCCACGGCGTTTATTGGTGGGGTTCTGGCGCTGGTGTTGTCAAACCAGTCGCTGACAGTGGCCAGCATGGTGGGCTTTGTCTCTCTGGGGGGCATTGCCGTTCGCAACGGAATTCTGCTCGTCACGCACTACTTCCATCTGATGAAGGAAGAAGGGGAAGCCTTCACCGAAGCGATGGTCTTGCGAGGCAGTCTCGAACGATTGTCGCCGGTGCTGATGACTGCACTGACGGCAGGCATCGGACTGATTCCGCTAGTTGTGAACGGCAAGAAACCGGGGCTGGAGATTCTCTACCCGGTGGCTACTGTCATCCTGGGAGGACTCATTACCTCAAGTTTCTGTGAGTTCTTGATCCACCCCGGACTGTTCTGGAAGTTTTCCGGCAAGGATGCCGAACGACTCGTTCGCAGCGAAGGTTCCGATGAGGACATTCTGCGAACCCATGCGTAACCGTGCAGGATGCAAACACTCTGTTTCTCTCTCTCGAAAAGGACGTGCAAGATGAAGTTCACAAACACACTGAGCATGGGGTTGATGCTCGCCACTCTGGCGACGGGATGTAACCAGCCAGCCAGCGAGCCGAAGGCCACTCCCGCCCCCACCGCTGCCACTCCATCCCCTGAAGAACATGCGCCCCACGGTGCTGGCCCCAACGGCGGAGTGGTCTTTGACCTGGGCAAGTACCATGCGGAATTCACTGTCGATCACCCGACTAAAGAATGCACCGTGCTGTTCGTGACGGGCGACGCTGCCGACGCCAAGCCGCTCCCGGTCGCGGCCAAGGAGTTCACGCTGTCGATCAAGGAAACCAAGACCGCTGACGGGACGGTCCTCGCACCGATGACCATCACGCTGTCGCCCAAGGACGAACAGGACGGCAAGGCCGCAAAGTTTGTCGGCACTGACCCGGGAATTGGCAACGTCGCTGACTTCGAGGGGACAGTTCTCGGCGAGATCGACGGCAAGCCATCGCAGGGAGAGTTCAAAGAGTAGCCGGTCAAACTCCACTTGCAACGATAAGCATTGACCACCGCCAGCACTTGTTGGCGGTGGTCCGGGGACGGCCCAGCCACGCTGGGGATATGGCCACTTCGACGAACGATCAGACTCCTCTGACCGCTCGCCGAAGACCGCGGGTGGCACCGGTTGGCTCGCTTTGGAGCCTACCGGTGTGTCTGGGCACAGGAGGTTCACTGGGGCGAGACTCTCGGTGCCAGAACCTCTTCCGGCGACGCCTCGCCGGTCGGTGCAAAGCCACCCACCGGGGCACCCCGCAAGCATCCCTGGCTTGTGCTGCGGGCTCGGGTGTTCTCCCCTCACCCCAGCTTCGCCAGCACCCGCTCCCCGATCAACCGCCCGATGTTCAGCGAGGCTGTGGCGGCTGGACTCGGGGCGTTTTGGAGGGAGACGACGCGCGGGCCTTCGAGGATTAAGAAGTCGTCCACCAGCGTTCCGTCCGGGGCCAGGGCCTGCGCTCGCACTCCCGCTGGGGCGGGGTCGAGCATGTCGCTCTGCACGGCCGGGATCAGCTTCTGCAACGCCGCGACGAAGGCCGACTTGTTCCACGACCGCCACATCTCGGCGGCCCCGGCTCGCCAGTGCTTCCAGGCCAGCTTGCGAAACCCCGAGTCGCACAGCGTCTCGGCCAGGTCGCCCAGCGAGAAGTCGAGCTTGCTGTACCCCTCGCGGCGAAAGGCGAGTACGGCGTTCGGCCCGCACTCCACGCCCCCGTGGATCATCCGCGTGAAGTGAACCCCCAGGAACGGAAACTCCGGGTCCGGCACCGGGTAGATCAGATTGCGGCACAGGTGCTGGGCCTCCGGTCGCAGCGTGAAATACTCGCCTCGAAAGGGGACGATGCGAGCGGTCGGATGACACCCAGCCAGTTGCCCGACGCGGTCGGCTTGCAGGCCCGCACAGGTCACGATCACACGCGCGGTGAACTCGCGGCCGTCCTTGACGCGAGTCATGACCTCGTCGCTGCGCTGCTCGATGGCCACGACTTCGGCCCCGGTCAGCACCTCGCCGCCCGCTTGCTGAATCTTCTCGGCCATGCGTCGGGCGACCTGCTTGTAGTCGACGATTCCCGCCTCCGGGACGTGCAACGCCCGCACCCCGTTGACGTGCGGCTCGAGCTGCCGCAGTCGAGGCAGATCGATCAACTCGCACTGCACTCCATTGGCGATCCCGCGTTCGTAGATCTTGAGCAGCTGAGGCACCTCGGCGTCACTGGTGGCGACGATGACCTTGCCACAGACATCAAATGCAATCCCCTCGGCCCGGCAGAACTCGACCATCGCCAACCGCCCCGCGCGGCAGTTCTGCGCCCGTAGCGTCCCCGGTCGATAATAGATCCCCGAGTGCAACACCCCCGAGTTGTGTCCCGTCTGATGCTGCGCGACTTGCGATTCCTTTTCGAGGAGCGTGACCTTCAACCCCGGCGTCTGCTCCAACAGCTTCAGCCCCGTGGCCAGGCCCACGATGCCGCCGCCAATGATGAGTACGTCTTGTCGCGGCATGAGGCGGGGTTCCGGGTGAGGTGAGCGAGTGCCTCTCCGGAGAGTGTACCGGAAGTGAGCGGCCCGGCGCTAGCCGCCGGTTCTTCTGAGCTTTTTCTCACCAGTACGTGGTCTCTGAAAGAGCCACGGTCAGGGGAACCGGCGGCTAGCGCCGATCCGCTCACCGCCTTTTGCAACGCTGCTGCTACATCATCCCTTCCGTTACTCCGCCCTCGGGCGTTAGGCTGCGGTTGCCATTCGTTCGACGAGCCATTCGACTCACTGGAACTATCGCATGACTGATGCTGAACTTGCCGCCGCTCACCCTGATCTGCCTCCACAGCGCGACACCGCCACACTCTTCGGCCATCCCGACGGGCTGTTCCTACTTTTCTGTGTCGAGATGTGGGAGCGGTTCTCGTACTACGGGATGCGGGCGTTGCTGGTGCTGTACCTCGTGGCGAAAGTAAACCCGGAACCTGATCCAAGCGGTTTCGTAAATCCCGGACGAGAGTGGACCGAAGCGGAGGCGAGCGTACTGTACGGCTGGTACACCGGGCTGGCTTACCTGTTTCCCATGCTGGGCGGAATTGTCGCGGACAAGCTGATCGGGACGCACCGTTCGATGCTACTCGGTGGGACCATCATCGCACTGGGACACATCGTACTGGCTGCTTCGGGTTTCGGAGAATTGGCTCATAACCACACGGGGATGTCGATATTCATCTTTGGATTAGCTCTCATCATCTTGGGGACCGGGCATTTCAAACCCTGCGTGTCGGTGATGGTCGGGCAGTTGTATCCAGAGAAAGACCCGCGTCGCGATGGGGCCTTTACGATCTTTTATATGGGGATCAACCTTGGAGCGTTCTTGTGTGCCTTTGTCTGTGGCACACTGGGTGAAAAAGTGGGGTGGCATTATGGGTTCGGATCAGCAGCAGTGGGAATGATTGCCGGGTTGCTGATGTACCAGTTACTTCGATCTCGCTTCCTGGCCGGTGTGGGTGAGGCTCCTTCTCGCACGGCAGGGGCGAATGCGTGGGTGTTTCTGCCACTCTCGATCTTCCTGTCCGGGTCTGTGGCTTGGATGTTCTCTCAAGGCTGGTTTGGATTCGTTGAAGGCTGGTTCAGTCGAATGGCGTCATGGCAAGCCAACAGCTTGCTGATCGGGCTGACGCTGGCCTGCTTGGCATGGACCGTCATATTCACACTGCGACAGGCTCCCGAAGATCGCGGCCCGACGGCCTCGATCTTCATCTTCATGATCTTTAATATCTTCTTCTGGCTGGCATTTGAGCAAGCGGGTTCGAGCATGAATATCTTTGCTCAAAACAAGATCGATCGCAGTTGGGGAGCCACTCGCGAGATCCCCGCGACTTGGTTTCAATCAGTGAATGCCGGAGTCATCATCCTCATGGGCCCGTTCTTTGCCGCGATGTGGGCGTGGCTGGGGAGACGCCGCATGAACCCCAGTCAACCGGTCAAAATTGGGCTGGGCTTGATCTTGCTAGGCATGGGCTTTGCCGTCTTGACGTGGGGGGCCGCGACAGCTGTCGCGGCAGGAGCAAAAGCGAGCTTTGTGTTTCTGGTGGGAACCTACGTTTTGCATACCTTCGGGGAGTTGTGCATCTCACCAACGGGTCTGTCGTACGTGACGAAGGCTGCTCCCGTGAAACACGTTTCACTGCTCATGGGGATCTGGTTCGCATCCAACTTCGTGGCTAATCTCGGGGGCGGATTGATTGCTTCACAAGTGAAAAAGATTGAAGCAGGAGTCATCACGCTCCCGTGGCATTTCGGGGGACAGGCCGACTTCTTCTTCCTGTTTGTGGTGTCCTCAATCATCCCAGGCGTGTTGATTATTCTGATGACTCCGTGGCTCAAGAAGCTGGTCGGTAACCGGGAGGAGTAGTGCTCACAGCGCTGCTCTATCTGGTCTGGTCGCCGTTCTACAAGGGGCAGACGTACGTGCAAGGAGAAGCCGAAGGCACAACATAGCTCGATGGTTGGAGTTCAGCCTTTAGGCTGCTCCGGAGCAGCCTAAAGGCTGAACTC
>JAYWFM010000284.1:0-4145 GCA_043778825.1 Planctomycetota bacterium
GGGAGTAGGGAGTAGGGAGTAGGGAGTAGGGAGTAGGGAGTAGGGAGTAGGGAGTAGGGAGTAGGGAAATCCGAAATGGCAGCATGCGAGCGTGGTCACTCCCTCATGATGATGTTCGTCATGATTTTGTGAATCTCCGCCTCTCCTCCCGATGTCCGCTTGCGAGACTCGCTCCGCTTCGCAACTTCGCGTCGCAGCGAAACGTCCGACTCCCGACTCCCGACTCCCGACTCCCGACTCCCGGCCTAGATTGTGAAGATTCGCAGAATTCGTCCCCGGTGACTGGTCAGGTCTGAAGGGGCTGTGGATGATGACCGATTCACGACTCCCCGCTGAACTCCTCGCACCACCTCCGTTCGAATTTCGGGCTTCGGATTTCGAATTTCGCATTTCACGCTGCAACCTCCCATGGCTCGGATCACCGCAAGATACTTCAACCGCGAACTCAGCTGGCTGGAGTTCAACCAGCGCGTCCTCGAGGAGGCGGCCGACTCGCACATCCCGCTGCTGGAGCGGCTGAAGTTCCTGGCGATCACGGCGTCCAACCTGGATGAGTTCTTCCGCGTCCGCGTGGGCAGCCTGCAAACCCTGGCCAGTGAGGGCGTGACCCTCGCCGATCCGTCCGGGATGCAACCCCTGCAACAACTGGTCGCGATCCGCCGGCGCGTGCGGCAGATGACCGATGACCAGTACCGCCTGTATCGCGAGGAACTGGAACCCGCCCTCTCGGCCGCCGGGATTCGCCGGCTGCGTCCGAACGAACTCAATGCGGGACAGAAACGCGTCCTCAAGCAGGTGTTCGAGGACGAGTTGTTTTCGGTCCTGACCCCGATGGCGGTCACAGCGGGCGAGGAGTTTCCGCTGCTGGTGAATCAGATGCTGAACGTCTGTGTGCGGTTGCAGCATCGCCAGAACGATCCGGACAAGGTGCCTCTGTTTGCGGTGATCCCGCTGGGGTGGACGCTGTCGCGGTTCATCACGCTCCCCACGGAGTCGGGGTATGGCTACGTGCTGCTGGAAGATGTGGTGGCTCAATCTGTCGAGCAGTTCTTCCTGGGCCACGCGGTGCTGGAGTGCATCCCGTTTCGCATCACGCGCAGCGCGGATGTCTCGGTGGAAGAGGACAACGCAGCGGACTTCCTGGCCGAGATGAAACAGGTTCTCAAAGAGCGGCGGTCGAGCCACTGCGTGCGGCTGGAGATCGTCGAGCAGGCCAGCCCGGAGATGCTGGCCTTCCTGCGGCAGGCCCTGGATGTCGAAAGCGATGGGGTCTACACCCTCCCCTCGCCGCTCGACCTGTCGGCGTTCTTCCGGCTGAGTGAGCGTCCGGGGTTTGATAATCTGAGGTACGAAAGCTGGCCGCCACTGGCGTCGCCGGAGTTCCCGCCGGGGACGAAGATCTTCGATGTCATCGCCACGCAGGACGTGCTGCTGTACCACCCGTACGAGAGCTTTGACCCCGTCGTGCAGATGATCCAGGAGGCCGCCGAAGATCCCGATGTCCTGGCTATCAAGCAGACGCTCTACCGCACCAGCCGCAACAGCCCGATCGTGGCCGCCCTGCTGAAAGCCGCCAGCCGTGGCAAGCATGTCACTGTGGTGGTGGAACTCAAAGCCCGCTTCGACGAGGCCCGCAACATCGAGTGGGCTCAGCAACTGGAGCATGCCGGGGCCCAGGTGATCTACGGGGTCAAAGGGTACAAGACCCACTCCAAAGTCTGCATCATCGTCCGCCGTGAACCACACGGGATCCAGCGCTACGTCCACTTCGGGACCGGCAACTACAACGAGATCACCTCCAAGATCTACAGCGACGCCAGCCTGCTGACGAGCAACGTCGACTTGGGGGCCGACGCGATTACGTTCTTCAACTCGATCACCGGTTACTCCCAGCCGCACGGCTATCGCGAGATCGCCTCAGCCCCGCTGGGCATGCGTGAGAAGCTGCTGGAGATGATCCGCGCGGAGACGACCCTCGCCAAAGAGGGACGCAAAGCCCGCATCGTGGCCAAGGTCAACTCGCTCGTCGATTCGGAGTTAATCGACGCCCTGTACGAAGCGTCGCAGGCCGGAGTCGAGATCAAGCTCAACATCCGGGGCATCTGCTGCCTGCGTCCGGGGGTCAAGGGGATGAGCGAGAAGATCGAGGTCGTGAGCATTGTCGACCGCTTCCTCGAGCACGCCCGCGTCATGTTCTTCCTGCACGGGGGGGATGAGCGGGTCTACATCTCCAGCGCCGACTGGATGCCCCGCAACCTCGACCGCCGCGTCGAGCTCCTCGTCCCGGTCGAAGACCCCAAGTGCCGCGATCGGTTGATTCATATCCTCGACACCTACTTCGTCGACACAGTCAAGGCACGCAAGCTGACCATGAACGGCCAGTACAAACGCAGCAAGCCCGGAGCCGACCCACTACGGTCCCAGCAGGTGCTTTACGAAGAGGCCCGCCAGAAGCTGAAGCTGGCCGAACACCAGCGGCAGACGACATTCGAGGCCCACGAGGCCGGGTAAGGTTCCTTCCCCATCGTTTAGCCGCGACGCGAAGGCTTTGCGCAGCGGAGCGCGGCCCTTCGCGTCGCCGTTCAACGGGAACGATATTCTGTCGCTGGGGGATTGACTCTCGCCTCAACTGCATTACAGTAGTAATACAGACATGCAAAAGCCCTCCCTCACATTCTCTGTTCACCCCTCCTCGGGCGTCCCGATCTACCGTCAGTTGATGGACCAGGTCCAGGCACTGGTGGCCGGGGGGAAGCTCGTGGCTGGCGACACCATCCCCAGCGTGCGGCAGATGGCAGCCGACTTGGGCGTGAACATGATGACCGTCTCCAAGGCGTACGCGAAGCTGGAGGCGGTCGGGGTGCTGGAGCGCTCGCGCGGCAAGGGGATGGTCGTGGCCCAGCCGCGCACGGAGGGATCACTCGCCGAGCGGCAGGCGCAGATGCGGCCGCTGGCGGATCAGGCGGTGATTCGTGGGCTACAACTCGGGCTAACGCCGCCGCAGATGCTGGCCGTGTTCAAGACCTCGATTGAAGACAGCCTACCGTGAATCGTAGCGTGGGTTTTAACCCACGCCTCTTGCGGTACGCACATCCGTGTGGGTTAAAACCCACACTACAGAAAGCTAACCATGAATGAACTCGACATCGATGTCACCGACCTGCACAAGCAGTTCGGCTCGAAGACCGTCCTCAACGGGGTCGACCTCCAGATCCCGCGCGGGCGAGTGATCGGGCTGCTCGGCATTAATGGATCGGGGAAGAGTACGCTCATCAAGTGCCTGCTCGGGCTGCTGAAGCCGACGAGCGGATCGATCACAGTGCTGGGCCGCGATGCGTGGCACCTGGATGACGAGCAGAAGATCAAGATCGGCTACGTTCCGCAGGAGATCACGCTTTACCCCTGGATGACCGTGCGGCAGACGGTCGACTACGTGTCGGCGTTCTATCGCACCTGGGACACGAAGTGGTCGGACGAACTATTGCGGCGCTGGGAGTTGCCGCTGCATGATCGGTTCGGGCCGCTGTCGGTCGGGCAGAAGCAGAAGCTGGCTCTCGTGCTGGCGCTGGGGCATCGACCGGAGTTACTCATCCTCGATGAGCCGGTGGCCAGCCTCGATCCGGTCGCGCGGCGGTGGTTCCTCGAATCGATTCTGGAGATGGCAGCTGACGAACAGCACACGGTGCTGTTCTCGACACACATCACATCCGACCTCGAACGAGTGGCGTCGCATGTGGCGCTCATGAAGGACGGCAAGGTCGTCTTCCACGATGAGATCGATGTCCTCAAGGACCAGGTGAAACGCCTCCGTCTCCAGTCAGCCTCGGATCTCCCCGCGTCGTTCGCGGTACGCGGTTCGCTGCGTACCGAAGTCGAGGGCCGCCACGCCGTGGTCACGGTCCCGCTGGTCAGTGATGAACTGATCGTCGAACTCAAGCAGCGCTGGACCGCCGATGTGGCGATCGAGGATCTCAATCTGGAGGAGATCTTTTTGGAGCTGCATGAGAAGTAGGGGGAAAGCTGTCAGCGATCAGCTTTCAGCAGTCAGCTAGGAGTTTGTCCAAGATTGATCTGTCCACCGAGGCGATAATCCAGGATTCTTGGGCCTGCTGGCTGAGAGCGGCCAGGATTGTGGCGTTTCGAGG
>JAYWFM010000285.1:0-23917 GCA_043778825.1 Planctomycetota bacterium
ACCGGCTAATGGCTGTGACCCCTCCGGGGTCGTTTGGCTCGCGGGGCGAAGCGGAGCTTCGAGGATATGCGGTCCGCGGAGCTTGGGACCGAGAGCGCATCATCATGTTTGCCCTTCCGTGGAGTGAGGAGCCGTCGTCGTATCCGTGAAGAACTCGCCGATGACTTCTTCCAGGGGCCGGTCCTGGACGCTGATGTCCTCAATCTGGCAGCGTTCGAGAAGGGCGCTGAGGGTGGCCGGGACGCGGGTGCGTTCGACTTTGAGCTTGATGCGGGGGGGCTTGTTCTCCAGAACGGTGCCGTATTGTTCGAGGTTCGGGGGGGCCTCGCCGGCGATCTGGAGCTGGATCACCTTCTCCTTGCTGAAGCGTTCGACGATCTCGGCCAGCGGGCCATCGTGCTTGAGGACGCCCTGGTTGATGACGACCGCACGGGTGCAGAGGGCCTCGACATCCTTCATGTAGTGGCTGGTCAGCAGGACGGTGATCTTGTGCTCCGTCTGGTAGAACTTCAGGAATTCTTGGACTTTCCGTTGCGACACCACGTCCAGGCCGATGGTTGGCTCATCGAGCAGCAGCAGATCGGGGCTATGCAGCAGCGAGGCGATCAATTCCATCCGCATCCGTTCGCCAAGCGACAGCTCCCGCACCGGTCGGCTCACCAATTGGCCCACCTCCAGCAGTGACACCAACTCATCCAGGCGGCGGCGGAATTGTTCGGTCTCGATCCCATAGATCTCCTTGTGCAGCCGGAACGACTCCTGCGCGGGCAGGTCCCACCACAACTGGTTCTTCTGCCCCATGACGAGCGCGAACCGACGCCGGTAATCGTAGCTGCGCTCCCAGGGGACGTAGCCGAGTGCGGTGGCCGTGCCCGATGTGGGAAAGATTAACCCCGAGAGTAGCTTCAGCGTGGTCGTCTTCCCGGCCCCATTCGGACCGAGGAAGGCCACCATCTCCCCTTCGTCGATCGTGAAGCTCACATCGCGCACGGCGTCGATGGTCTTGTATTCGCGACGGAACAGCCCCCGCACGGACGCCCACATCCCCTCGCGCTTTTGATACACGCGGTATTGCTTGGACAGGTTGCGAACTTCGATGGCTGGCATGCGGGGATGGTAGGCGGGAACGGTACGGTTGGGTAGCGTGGCTGTGGGGGCACGGCTGGCCAGAGCAATCCCTCTTGAACTCCGTCCCCGATTCCTCGACGATGGGAATACGAATCGGGTCTCAGTAGTAGTCCCGGCTTCCGTTTCACACGTTTGCAGAGGCCATGTGATGCCATCGCCATTTCCAGGAATGAACCCGTACCTCGAACAGCCCTCCGTGTGGCAGGACTTTAATCAGCGGCTGATCACTTACATCAGCGAGGCTCTGACGGGGCAGGTGCGCCCGCAGTTCTCGGTGAAAATCGAGGAGAGCGTCTTCATTCATGAACCGTCGAGTGAGGAGCGTCGAAGGCGGATGGCGCGACCGGACGTGACGCTGTTCGAGAATCCGGGACGTGGAGGGGTAGCCGTGGCGGAGGCACCCGCCAACAGTGTCGCCGCGCAGATTGCCAGACTGCCTGAGATCGAGATCGAGAAACACTCATTCATCGAAATTCGCGACCGGCACAGCCGCGACCTCGTCACCATGATCGAGGTCCTCAGCCCCTCCAACAAGGAGAATGGTCCCGATCGAGATCAGTACATGGCCAAGCGGACTCTCTTTTTCCACAGCGCGGTGAACGTGGTCGAGATTGACCTGCTGCGTGGCGGGCCTCGGCTGCCATTAACGGGTGTGACTGAGTGCGACTACTGCCTGATGGTCAGTCGCTCAGCGATGCGGCCCGCTGTCCAGGCATGGGCAGTGTCCCTGCGCGATCCACTGCCGACCATCCCGATTCCTCTGCGAGGTTCGGCACCGGACGCGAAGCTCAATCTTCAGGCTCTGTTGCACGAGGTGTATGACGCAGCGGGTTATGAAGACTATCTCTATGACACCCCGCCCGAGCCGTTACTCCCCGAGGCAGACGCCACGTGGGCCAGATCACTCGGGGTGTCGGAGAGCGGGACAAGTGGCACGGTCTGAAGCATGCTCGATCTCTCGCTCCTCAAGCTCTGCTGGGGAATGAGGCTGTTGCGGCTGTTGGCGTGACAAAAAGATTGACAAATCCATACTCGACCGGGAAAATCTAATGTTGTTCAACAACAGTCTTGAGTCTTGCCGCCCGTCGACCTGTAGGGCGGCTCTCTGAGTTCTCTTGGAAGGCAAAGAAAGGCAGGGTATCCACATGGCAACGATGCAGTGCAAGAATTTCGCCAAGCCCGATGAGACGCGGAAGTTTGACAAGGGGCTTCTCGAACTCGTGAAGCTGGGGGGCGTCACGTTTGGGAGGGGCATCTTCCAGCCCGGCTGGCGCTGGTCCACATCGGTCAAGCCCCTCGTCAAGACGAAGAGTTGTCAGGCACCCCACCTGCAATACCATGTTTCCGGACGGCTGGGTGTCGTCATGGACGATGGCAGCGAGGCGGTGTTCGGTCCGGGTGAAGTGTCGCTGTTGCCGCCCGGCCACGACGCTTGGGTGGTGGGGGATGAGCCGGTCGTCGTCATCGATATCACGGGAATGGGGGATTATGCCAAGCCTGTCTGACCACGTGGGCGACATCCTCTGTACTGGCCCGCGTGGGGCAGGCCGGAGCGATTCCGATCGAAACGTTCGCCGTCTTGGCCGAATTGTAGAGCACCTGGAACCGGCCCGACGCGATGGAGTTCGCGGCGATCTTCGCGCAGCATGTGATCCCCGTCTACCAGGCCCTTATGGAGAGCTATGACAAGGCGCAGAGCGTGGAAAAGGCCGGTCGCGAAACCAAGCTCGAACGCCTGGAACCAGCCCGCGCGAAGCGATGATGACAGGAGTATGAATGATGGCCAGACTCATTGGACTGTCCGGTAGCCTGCGGAGCGGCTCGTTCAACACCGCGCTGCTGCGTGCGGCGGCGGAAC
Source organism: Planctomycetota bacterium (assembly GCA_043778825.1). GTDB lineage: Bacteria > Planctomycetota > Planctomycetia > Planctomycetales > Planctomycetaceae > TH-plancto1. The sequence continues at coordinate 2,987 of JAYWFM010000285.1, forward strand.
TGGTGCCAGACGGGAGCGAACTGTCAGTTCACACGATCCGGGGGATTCCGCTGTACGACGCCGACGAGGAAGCCGCGACTGGCATCCCCCAGGTCGTGGCCGAACTCAAGGAAGCCATCGCAAGTTCGGACGGCCTGCTGCTGGCGACGCCGGAGTACAACAACTCGATTCCGGGCGTGATGAAGAACGCCATCGACTGGCTGACTCGTCCGCCCGCCGACTTCCAGCGCGTGTTCGGTGGCAGACCTGTCGCTGTGATCGGCGCGACTCCCGGGGGATTCGGCACGATCCTGAGTCAAAATGAGTGGCTGCCGATTCTGAGGTATCTCGGCACGAAGCCATGGTTCGGCGGTCGTCTGTTGGTCTCGCACGCGAACACGCTGTTCGACGAGAGCGGCCACCTCACGGACGACAAGACACGCGAGCAACTCCGGCAGTTCATGCAGGGCTTCGTCGAGTTCGCCAGCTCAGCGGCCTCTGGAAAGAATCACCCATGAAAACGATTCGTCAAATCATGCGTGATGTTCGCCCCCACTGGGTCGGCGATGGCTTCCCCGTTCGCAGCCTGTTCTCGTACCACGAAGGTGACGCTTTCGATCCGTTTCTGCTGTTGGACTACGCGGGCCCCTACGAGTTCGATCCCGCCGAAGCGTCGCGCGGAGTGGGCGAACACCCGCATCGAGGATTCGAGACCGTCACGATTGTGTATCAGGGGGAACTGGAACATCGCGACTCGTCGGGCAGCCACGGCACGATCGGACCCGGAGATGTTCAGTGGATGACGGCGGCTTCCGGCGTCGTGCATGAGGAGTTCCACAGCGAGCGGTTCACGCGCGAAGGGGGCACGCTGGAGATGGTCCAGTTGTGGGTCAATCTGCCCGCCAAGGACAAGCTGTTGCCGCCGCACTATCAAAGCCTGTTGAACGCGCAGATCCCGCAAGTGCCGTTGCCGGATGGGGCGGGGAGCGTCCGCGTGATTGCGGGCGAATTCCAGGGCACGCGCGGCCCCGCGAAGACTTTCACTCCGATCAATATCTGGGACCTGCAACTGGTGTCGACGCACGCCATCGAGTTGCGTCTGACTGAGGGACACACCGCGCTCCTCATCGTGCAGTCCGGGGAGTTGCAGGTGAATGACTCCGGTGTCAAAGCGGTCGAACTGGTGTCCTTCGACCGGGCTGGCGAACTGGTGAGGCTCTGGACGGATTCCGATTCGCGTGTGCTGGTGCTGACGGGCGCGCCCCTCGGGGAACCCGTCGTCGGCCAGGGTCCGTTCGTGATGAACACCCGCGATCAGATTCAGCAGGCCATCCAGGACTATCAGGCGGGCCGCATGGGACACTTGTCGACCTAGAGCAGTTTTGACGCGCCCGACAAAAGTCCTGGTAGCGTGGGCTTTAGCCCACGCGAGATTGTGATCGTCAGGGAAACGTGGGCTAAAGCCCACGCTACAACGACTTTTGTCGGGCGCGTCAGTTTTAGAAATCGTGTTCACCGCAAAAGTCTGGAACACTAATCTCCACTGATCGACGCTAATCCAGATTTGGATCAGTGTTGATTAGCGGAGATTAGTGTTCCAGAATCGTTCCTCCGTCGGCTCGATTGGTGAACACCAATTCTGTAACTGCTCTAATCTGGAGACTCGCGGACCCACATAAGGGGGCGGACCTCACCCGTCCTCCCCTTTCCTTGCGATTCGGCGAGCGGCCAGAGAAAACAGACCGTGGAGACTGTCATCTTCCATGAAATGACAGGCTGGAAGCCTGCCCCACGGGTCAGACAAGTCTGACTGATCGCCACTACTGAATCGACTTCAACATCGTCAGCACTGCGGCCTCATCCCACGCATCGGAGTCGATCTTGAAACAGATCAGTACATCCCCCGTAGTGCCGGGGACCAGTCCCTCGACGAGCTTGTAGGTCTTGTCCGTGGCCAAGTCTTTCCCCGTGGAGAATTCGAACCGCACGATGTCGGGGCCCACCGGCACCTCGCGGACTTCCCGCTCCTGGACCAGGAGGGGCACCTCGGCCCCACCGCGATCCAGCAGCGTCTCGCGAATGTGCTGCCGCACCCGGGCCTGCGAACTCCAGCGGCTCTCGACGTGGATCAGGGCCAGGACGCTCTCGACCTTGGGCATTTCGTAATAGGCCCCGCTGACGTTCAACTGGTGAAACACGTTGAGTTCAATCGTGCCGCGCGGTTCGAAGCCCTCGGGGATGGTGATTGCGCGGAGCATTTGCTTCGTGAGCGCGAGCGCCTTCTCAGGGCTCTGTTCAATCTTCGGACGGAAGTAGAACGTCGCCCCGCCGCAGATGCAGCAGGCGAGCATCAGTACCGTGGCCAGCCCGCCCGCGACCATCAGCAGCAGTCGCCGACGGACGCTGACGTTCGGGTCATGCGGATCGTGGCTGGGGAACGCTTCAGACATCAGGGGCCTTTGGGCTCGGGATCGGGAAGTTCGACCAGCAGGGGGTCGTTGATCTCCTGCATCTTCGCCAGAATCTTCCGCGCGAGGGATTCTCGCATCTCCTGCACCTCGCGTCGATCACTCCCGATCAGGTTGGTCGTCTCGTGGGGATCGTTGGTCAGATCGTACAGCTCGTCCCGGTCGCGATGTCGGTAATCGATCGTCAGCTTCCACTGCGGAGTCCGCCAGCAGCGCATGTCGACTTTCGCTCCGGTCCGCATACTGTATTCGCTGTAGAACTCATCCGACCATTCGGGCGTTTCCCCTTTGAGAAGCGGCACAATACTCCGTCCATGGACCGGGACATCCTTCGGCAGTTCGGTCCCCGTCATGGCCAGGAGGGTCGGATACCAGTCGAGGTGCGTCGTCGTCCGTTCGACTACCGATCCTGCCTTCACGACACCGGGCCAGCGCACAATCGCGGGCACCCGCAGCGATTGATCCCACATGTTGGGCCGGCTGTTGGCTCCGATGTCCTGCCAGCGGGCTGCCGGTTTCTCCTTCAGAATCCAGGTGGCGTTCCCCTTGTGGAACACCCCATGATGCCCGGTGTTGTACCCGTGATCGCTGGTGAAGATCACGATTGTGTTCTCATCGAGGCCCAGTTCCTTCAGCGTCTGCAGCAGTCGACCGACGCTGCGGTCGACGCTGCGGCAACTGATGTAATACTCGCGAATCATCTTGCGGAGGCGGTCTTCGTCGACACCGGGGACTTCACTCTTCGGGACCGTGGGAATGAGGTCTTTGAACGGCTCCATATCTTCATCCGGGGCGGGGAGCCAGGCGGCGTGCGGCTCGCGGTAGTGCACCGAGAGGGCGAACGTGTCGGCCTTGTGAGCCTTGAGGAACTCGATCGCTCCGTCCGTCACGACATCGACGATGAACCCTTTTGTCTGCACGTCATGCCCACCGACCTCCAGGATCGCATCGCGGGTCGGTCGGCCCCCGTCGAGAAACCCCATGAACTCCTGATACCCGCTCAGCGTCGGGTGATACCGGGCTGCGGTGCCCAGATGCCACTTCCCCATCAGCCCGGTGACGTACCCCGATTCCTGTAACATCTCCATCCACGTCACCGTATTCGGATTCAGACCGATCTCCGGCTCCGTCTTCGGATTGATCCAATCGAGGATGCCCAGCTCCGACCCGTAGCGGCTGGCCACGATCGAAGCCCGCGAGGGGCTGCATACCGGCGTCACGCAGAACGCATTCCGGAGTATCGCTCCCTGTGCCGCCAATGCATCCAGGTGCGGCGTCGGCAGCTCTTGATTCCCCAGGTACGACGCCGCATGCGGCCCCTGGTCATCAGTCAGGATGAACAGAATGTTGGGCTTGGCGGCAGGGGCTTCCCGGGCCACACCGACCAGAGTGAGTAGGGCCAGGCCCGCCCGCATGAGCCAGCCTGGCGAAGTTCGAGATATCATGACCACTCTCCGAAAGAACGATGGGACACCCCCCACATCATCAACAAACCCGAGTCGGTTGCAAGCTGTGGCGTAACTGCGTTCGCCAGAACGCGGGCCTCGCGGTCTCGGGGCACGTTGCCAACCCGGCTGCGTCCAGTAGGATAGGCCGTCCTGCATTCGTCACCACTCCCTCACTTCCCATGCTGCTCGCGATTGACACCTCTGGAATGGCGGGCAGCATTGCCCTCGCTCGCGATGGCGTGCTGCTCGGCGAACGCCCATTGGCCCAAGCGGGACGGCGGCATGCGCGGACGTTGGTGGCTGAGTTGGAGAGCCTGTTCGCGGAGTGCGGCTCTAGTCCCGATCAGTGCCAGGCGATCGCCATCAGCGTCGGGCCGGGGAGCTTTACCGGCTTGAGGGTCGGGGTCGTGTGCGCGAAGACGTTTGCCTATGCCACGGGGTGCCTGCTGACTCCGGTTGATACGTTCGAGGCGGTCGCCACCGGTGCCCCCGCTGAGGTCACCGAGGTCGCCGTGATCGACCTCGCTCAACGAGGAGAACTCTTCGTCGGGGAGTACCGCCGCACAGCCGATCGTTGGGAGCGAGTTGGTGAGATCACCATCGAGCCCGCTGAAGCCTGGGCCGCTGCGCGACGACCGGAACTGCGAGTGGTCGGGCCGGGGCTTTCGCGGCTGCGCGGGTCGCTGTTTCCAGAGGCAGCCTGCCTGCCGGTCGAGTACGATACCCCGCAGGCCCGGCATGTGGCGACCATCGGGGCGCGGCAACTTCGCGAGGGGCGAACCGTCGATTGCTGGAGCCTGGAGCCTTTCTATCTACGGCGCAGTGCGGCGGAAGAGAAGGCCGGGGTTAAGGTCGTGTGATCCACTCCCCAAAGCCCAGGGGTTTGCCGCCCCTGGGCTGTTCTCGATCACAACAATGTCCCGCGCAAGATCAGCATCGCCACGGTGAAATAGATCACCAATCCGGTGACATCCACGAGCGTCGCCACGAACGGTGCGGACGAAGTCGCCGGGTCGAGGCCCGCTCGCTTGAGCAGGAACGGCAGCATCGATCCGGACACCGTGCCCCACATCACGATACCGACCAGCGAGATCCCCACGGTCGCGCCGACCAATGGCCAATGCGGACCATAGATCGGGCTGAAGTAGCTCCAGAGCGCGATTCGCAAAAAGCCGATCGAACCCAGAATTCCCCCGAGAATCAGTCCCGACCAGATCTCTCGCCTCAGCACCCATTTCCAATCGCGCAGGTGGACTTCTCCGAGAGCCAGCGCGCGAACAATCAGCGTGGCGGCTTGCGAGCCGGTGTTCCCGCCACTGGAAATAATCAGCGGCACGAACAGCGCCAACACGACCGCCTTGGCAATCTCGGCCTCGAAAAAGCCCATCGCGGTCGCCGTCAGCATCTCACCCAGAAACAACACGATCAGCCACGCCGCACGCTTCTGAACCATCGTCAGCAGCGGAGTCGTGGCGTACGGCTCCGAGAGAGCTTCCAAGCCGCCCAGCTTCTGGATATCCGCTGTGGCCGCCTCTTCGGCGACATCCAAGACGTCGTCGATCGTCACGACCCCCAGCAGCTTGCCGGTCTCATCGACAACCGGCAAGGCGGTGCGGTCATATTGTCGAAACACCTCGACAGCCAACCGTTTGGGGTCGGTGGTCTTCAAGGTGACATAGTTGTGATCCAGAATCTGCTCCAGGTGCTGTTCCGGACGAGCGAGCAAGATCTTCCGGATGCGAAGATCGTTAATCAACTTGTGGTGGTCGTCGACGATATACACGACGTTGAGCGTTTCGCTGTCTTGGCCATGCTGACGAATGTGGTCGAGGACATGCTTCACGGTCCAGTGTGAACGAACCGACACAAAATGCGGTGTCATCAGGCGACCGACGCTGTCTTCGGGATACTCCAGCAACGATTCGGCAATCGCCCGCTGCTCCTCGGAGAGTAGATGCAGTAGCCGCTCCCGGTCGGCCTCGTCCAGTTCGGACAGCAAGGCCGTCCGATCGTCGTCCGCCAAGTCATTCAGCAGCGACCGCGTGTCTTCTTCGCTGAGGTGCGCGATCAGTTTCCGCTGCGAGCTGCGATCGAGGTACTCAAACACCCGCGCCCGCTGCGGCCCGCGCAGCATGCGCAGTCCCGCCAAGTCCTCCTCATCCGTCAGGTCCGCGAACAGGGCCACGACATCCTGCGGGGACCAGCGGTTGAGCGCCTCGCGCAGCGTCTCTTCATCGCCCGCCGCGATCAACTCCCGAATTTCCGGATAGACCAACTTATCAAGCATTCCGAGCCTCGCAGTTGAGCCGCCGCAGACGAAGCGTCTGAGGAACCACGAGTTATCGACTGCGAGGGACGAAAGGGCAATTCCGTTTGCAAGGTGAGGCAAACTTCTTCGGGGCTGGTCCACCATCACCCAAGATGACCAACATCGAAGAGGGTGGTGGTGACGAGTTCCCTTTGCTGCTGGCCATCGGATTCCTATTCTTCACTGGATGATGGTCACACCTCCACTAAACACGAGAACACTGTGCGGATTCTGCTGGTCAACGACGATGGCATTCATGCCCCCGGCCTGCGGGCCTTGCGCGAGGTTCTCACGGAGCTCGGCGAGGTCACGACCGTCGCGCCGCTCACCGAGCAGAGCGGGGTCGGGCATGGGATTACCTACCTGCACCCGATCATGGTCAAGGAGATTCACGAACACGGGAAGCACTATGGCTGGGCCGTCGATGGCAGCCCAGCGGACTGCACCAAGCTGGGCGTGCTGGAGTTCTGCGTAGGCCGACCCGATCTGATCGTCAGCGGCATCAACTCCGGGGCCAACATCGGCATCAACGTCCTCTACTCCGGCACCGTCGCTGCGGCGATAGAGGGGGCGTTCTTCGGCATCACGTCGATCGCGGTCTCGATCCAGCAGAGCACGAAGTGCCCCTCCGACTATCCGCAGGCCGCCCGCTCGGTGCTGCCGCTCATCCGCCGCTTACTCGCCGACTACCCCCAGCCGGGGCAGCTGTGGAACATCAACTTCCCGCCGACGAGCGAGGAGCCGCCGGTGGGGGTGAAGTTCGCCTCGATGGGGGTCAAGCGGCACGATGATACGATCGAGAAGCGGATCGATCCGCGCGGGCGGCCCTATTATTGGAGCGGACTCGACCCCCTCCGCAACCACGCCCTCGATCCCGGAACTGATGTGGCCGAGTTGAAACAGCGCTACGTGACCATCACCCCGCTGCATTTCGACATGACGAATCATGAGCAGTTGAATCAGCCGGGGCAGGGGGACTGGAGATTGGGGAGTAGGGAGTAGGGAGTAGGGAGTAGGGAGTAGGGAGTGAAGAAACGTCTGCTCCACGCAGGCAATCTCTGTCGCTCAACCCTCAACCCTCAACCCTCAACCCTCAACGATCCTCCTACTTCTTCTTTTTCTTTTTCGGAGCGGGCTCCTCTTCCTCTTCGACTGCTTCGTCCTCATCGAAGTCGAAGTTGTCCTCGAACTCCTCCGCACCGGCTTCGTCATTGCTGGTGTCGAACAACTGCTCGTCGTCGTCGAGCCCCGCGTTGTCGTCTTCCTCGGCGAATTCGTCGTCGTCGTCGGCCTTCTGCTTCGCGGGCTTTTTCCGGGAGACTTCGACCGGAGAAGCATCCAAATCATCGGGTGCAGCAGCTGGGTAGCCGGGGGCGGCCACCGCCGCCTTGGGGCCCGCGATTAGGAAGATGATCGGGCTGATCGCCAGGAGCAGGCTCAAGGCCATGAGGATCCAGGTGATGGCCATGACGAGGGTCGGCATCGCCTCGCCCATCCGCATCACCGACATCAGCGAGAAATAGAACAACACGCCCGCCGGAATCGCCATGACCAGCGAAGACAACGCCAATCCGCCCTTGCTCATGATTCACTCCGACTGCCTGAGCAGTTGCACTGTTCTTGTTGACGGACTCTTGTTGACCGACTTGGCGGGTTCGTCCTGAATCCCACCGGACCCACCCGGTCGACCGAATCGTACGCCGCGAGTCCGACACCTTGCAAATCCAAGCTGAGGGATGGGAAGGTTGATCTCGTGGTATCCACCGTCTCATGCCGATCGTCATTCCGCGGACTCCCGCTGCACGCGGACTGGCCGGACTGGCTCCGTCGGTGGCAATTGATCGGCCAGGCCACCGTGTGCGAGGACTGGACGACAGGATCGCGCTGACCGCTGTAACACACACAATCCGGACAGGTTTGCCAGCGGTGAGCTGGCCGGTGGGAGTTGTGTCGATACCAATGGGGGCCACCCCTGGGCTTCTCGCTGAAAACTGAAAACTTCCCTCACGGTCCCTTCACATCCAGGCAGATCAGCCGGTCCTCACACCTCAGATACAACCGCCCGCGCGAGAGAACCGGAGCGGTCCAGCAGGGGGACTTCATGCCGGGCACTTCGCACCGCGAGACTTCCTCGAACTTCGTTTTGTCGACCTGCACCAGCGACAGCATTCCGCCGCGTTCGGCCAGGACGATGAACTTCCCATCGACCATGATCTTCGAGGCCCGGCCATAGAACGGCCAGGGGACGGGGGCCTTCGTTTTGGCATCGACGATCTTTCCCTCCGGGTCTTGCTTGAGCCCCTTGAGTTGCTCCTCGGACATGCCCGGCGTTTCCCACAGCACCTCGCCCGTGTCGGCTTTCAGGCAGCGGAACAGCCCCTCGTTCTCATGCCGCCCGCTGAAGCCGTAGAACACCCCGTCGTGGGCAATCGAGGTCGACCAGTGGGTCAGCAGGTTGGTGGGATTCTGCCACACGACATCGAAGCTCTTCCCATCCGGCTTCACCTTCAGCAGCGCCGCCCCGAGACGATAGGCTGCGGAGATCATGATCGTGTCGCCCGCCACCACCGGTTGGGCAGCGTTGACCGACTCATGCACGCGCGGCCGGAACCAGAAATGGAATCGCTCCTGGCCGGTCTTCGGATCGAGCGACACCAGCCCATGCCGCATCAGGCACAGCAGGTGCCGCTGCCCGTGGATCGTCTCGCAGATCGGCGAGGAGTAACTGGTGACCATCTCATCGCCGGTCCACTCATACTCGGGTTCGCCGGGCCAGCCGGTCGCAGACTTATCCCACGTCGCCTTACCGACATTGTTCCAGAGCGGTTTGCCGGTCGTGGCATCGAAGGCCACGACGCCGGAGTTCGGCTGCCCGCCGACGAGGACGATGAGCGTGTTGCCTTCGAGCAGCGGCGATGAGCCGACGCCGAAGAACCCTTCGGGGATCGTGTATTCCTTGCGGAGTTCTCGCTTCCAGATCAATGACCCATCGACCAGCGACAGGCAGACCAGCGTCCCCTCGGCTCCCAGCGTATAGCAGCGATCCTTGGTCAGCACGGGAGAGCAGCGCGGTCCGTTGTTGTAGCCGTAGGGGTCTTGAAACTGGCTCGGCTCGGTGTGCTTCCAGAGAGGCTCCCCGGTGTCCGCGCGGAGGCACTGCGCGATCTCTTCGTCCTCCAGGCGATGATGAATCACCAACCGGTTTCCCAGCACCGAAGGCGCGCTGTACCCCGTCCCGACCTCGCGATCCCACAGCCGCGCCGGCCCCGCAGCAGGCCATTTCGCCAGCAGTCCCGTCTCGCCCGAGATGCCGGTATGTCGCGGCCCGAGGAAGCAGGGCCAGTCCTCACCGGGGCGGGCGGGCGGCGGAACCTCTTGGGCGGAGGCAGCTGACCAGCACGTCAGGCAACCGAGTGCCAGCCCCAACACTCCGAGTCGGACAGGCCACAGCCTGGACCTCGTGAAGGACATCTCCGCTGGTGGATCGCTGAACATGCACACGTCTCCCGTTTCTCTGGACCGTCACGACTCCCAGACCGCCAGCGATTTCCCCGTGGAATCGCCTCGGGCATTGGATCGGGTCCAGGGGTGAACAGCAAGCGGGTGAGGGGAGGACACAGGCTCTCTCACCGCAGGGCGCTGTCAAACCATCCATGTCGCCTTTCGCTCCGCGAAAGGGCGTTCTTTCGCGGAGCGAAAGACGACAATGGTCATCAGTGAAACCTAAAGTAAGTGCCATTGGGCGCTCGCCGCCGGTTCCCCTCACCGCTGTTCGTCGGGAGGCCACGGGATCTGATTGGACTGGCGTTAGAAGAACCGGCGGCTAGCGCCGTGCCGCTCACGGATTCAGTGTGCGGATCAGTTCCAGGGCCTCCTCTCGCGTTCCGATCTCGCCGTTCAGTTGAGCATCGCGGACGGTGTCGAGCAGCTGCTTGAATCGCGGGCCGGGGGAGAGGCCGAGGTCGATCAGGTCGCGACCGGTGATGAGTTCTGGCGGATTGATTTGTTCCGGCGTGTGGCGGGTTTCGAAGTCGTCGACGAATTGGATCGGGGCCAGAGGCAAACACGCTGCGGTTCGCACAGCGCGGATCAGGGATCGCAAATCTCGGGCCAGTGGATGGGCCAGCACCCGCTTCAACTGGGCATCCGTCTGCTGCTCGGCATCGTTCCAGCAGTCAAGATGCCCGACCAACCAGGCGATGGCGGTCAGTTCATCGGACGAGAGCTTCAGGCGGCGCGTGATCTCCCACACGGTCCCGGTGGCCTCGGAAGTGGTCCGGGGTTCGTGGATCGAACAGGGCACCTGTTGCAGGAGGGCGGCTGTGGCGAGTTCGAAGCGGGCACTGGGGGGGAGATGGTGCAGCGTAGCGGCGATGTGTTCGATGACCTCAACAGCCCGCAGCGCCAGCGAGGGAGCGTCCCGTCCGCCCCTTGCTGGCGCAGCGGGCTGGAGCAGCACCTCGGGAAACACAACCTCCAGCAGACCCGTCTCAACGAGCAGTAGGAATCCGCGCACGCGCGTGCGATGAGCCAGCACCTTGCGCAACTCCTGCGCGATCCGCTCCGCACTGACGACCCGCATCTCGAGGGCCATCTGCTGCACGGCGGATAGCGTCAACGGATCGAGTTCGAACTCCAAGGTGGCTGTGAAACGAACGGCCCGCAGCATGCGCAGCTTGTCTTCGGTCATGCGTGCGTGCGGGTTGCCAATGGCCCGCAGCACTTTGCGGTGGAGGTCGGCTTCCCCGCCGACATAGTCGAGAACCTTTTGCTCGATCGGGTCGTAGAACATGCCGTTGATCGTGAAGTCGCGGCGCTTTGCGTCCTCTTCGGGAGTCGAGAAGGCGACCTCGGTCGGGCGGCGTCCATCCAGGTACGCCCCCTCCGTACGAAAGGTCGCGACTTCCACCGGCTCGGCAGCCTTCGTCGGCGGCAGCACGATGATGACCCCGAAGCTCTCCCCCACCGCCAGTGTCCGCCGCTTGCCGAACAGCGTCCGCACTTGCTCCGGAGTGGCACTCGTGGCGACATCGAAGTCCTCCGCCCCGCGCCCTAACAGCAAATCGCGGACACACCCGCCCGCCCACAGCGCGACATGCCCCGCCGCGCGCAGCTGCCGCACGACATCAGTTGCGAACTCGCGCGAGGCATCACCGGGCGAGGTCATTTACTTGGCCTTGAGTTTGAGGAGGACTCCCTCGGCGACTCGGTCGCTGGGGAAGATGATCACGCGATCGTTTTCGGCCAGTCCGTCGAGGACTTCGGCCTTGTCCGAGTTGCGGTGCCCGATTTTGATGATCTTCCGATGGGCGGTCTGGGCGGCATCGATCACGAACACGGCCCAATCGGTGTCATGCCGGAACAGGGCACTCATCGGCACCTGGAGGACATCCTCGCCGCGCCAGGTGACGATGCGGGCCTCGAACCGAAACCGGTCGCCGAACTGCTCGGGTACGGGAGACACCAAATCGCCGATGATGTTCACCCGCTGCTCCTCGACGCCCAGGGCTGACACCTTGGTAAACGCCCCCGGCTCGATCATCCGCACGCGGGCATCGAGGACCGCGTCGCCGCCCCAATGCTCGATGTGCATCCTCGCACCGGGGGCAATCTTCACGGCGTCGGTCGACAGCACGTCGACTTCGAGTTCGATGTCGTGCGGGTCGCCGATCTCCATCAGCGGCGTCCCGGCGGGCAGGACCGAGGCACTCTCCTGAAACACCCGCAGGATATTGCCCTTGATCGGAGAGACGACATCGAGGTGCCAACTCGCCGACGCCGATTCATCTCCGGGGGATGTGCGCACGAAGGCGGCCTTGGCCAGTTCCAGTTCAAACTGGGCGATCTCATGAGCGAAATTCGCCGACCGCAACTCCTCCGATCGCATGCGGGCCAGCATTTGGGCGTCCTCGACCGCTTGGTCAAAGGTCGCCCCTCCCTGACGCAATCGCAACCGACGTTCGAGCATCGACTTGGCCGAATCCGTCGCCGCCTTCGCAGCTGCGGCGTTGGCTTCCGAGCGACTGACGCCCGCTTCGGAGGCTTTCACGCGGGCTTCGGCAGAGGCTCGGGTTCTCGGGTCGAGCAGGTCGGGATTCGTGGGCAGGATGGTCGCCAGCAGCGTCTCCCCCGCATGGACCGGATCACCGGGGTTGAGAACCACCCGCTGCAGTTGGCCCGCGAGTGGAGTGGAGACGGTGTACTTCTCCCGAATGCGCGTGCGGCCGTCCTCATTCACAGTCACTTCCAGCGGTCCGCGAGTGACAGTGGCCCAGTCGACATCCAGCGGCTGGGGTCGAAACGAATAGCCAATCGCCGCCACAACAGCGGCTGCGAACAGCAGGGTGATGATTCTCCGAAACCAGGCCATGAAGAGCGTTCTCGGGCAGGCAATCCGCCGGGGCGATCCCGGCTCCCTCTGGGGTTCTCCGAGGGAGACACCGCAGAATCGGTCCGGGGATCACAGTTCTCGGCGTCAGGAATCCCCAGTTCTCGTTCAACAGGGAACACACATCGTAGATGGTCGTTCGACCAATCGACAGGTCTGTTCTCGGGAACACACAGCAGGACAGTGGGTTCTACTGAGGCGAAACGTAATTCGAAGAATAGTCTCGCACGAAGGCACGAAGGCACAAAGGCACGAAGTGGAGCATCCATTCATCAATCGGGTCACGTATGGTCATCTCTTTGTGCCTTCGTGCCTTTGTGTGAGACATTCCGGTTGGGAATCATTGTGACACACTGAGCAGCCGGGCTCCGGAACTCCCACTCCACTCGTTTCGGCTTTGAGCCACGGGCCGATCCGCCTAGAATCGCGGCGAAGACTGGCTCCCCTGTGCCGTTTCTGCTGTCGGAGTTCTCATGGATTGGCTCGTGCCGTTTGTCACCCTGACCGCGATGGAGATCGTGCTGGGGATCGACAACATTGTGTTCATCGCCATCCTGGTCGGGAAGCTGCCAGCCGAGCAGCAGGCCCGAGCCCGCTCGTTGGGACTGGTCGGGGCGCTCGTGACCCGCATTCTGCTGTTGATGTCGATCAGCTGGGTGATGGGATTGACCCAGCCGGTGTTTCACCTGACCGACTTGGGGGTGCCCGAGAACTGGGTGGCGGAGGAGGTGGTGGCCTCTGAGGTGCATGCGGCGACCGCGCACGCTCCCGGTCACGGCGACACGAACGGCATCTCGGTGAAGGACATCATCCTGCTCGTCGGCGGAGCGTTTCTGATCTGGCACAGCGTGAAGGAGATTCACGAAAAGGTCGAGGGCCGCCCCGCTGTCCTCGACACTCCGAAGGGGCAGATCAGCTTCAATGCGGTTCTGATGCAGATCGCTCTGTTCGACATCATCTTCTCACTCGACTCGGTCATCACAGCTGTGGGGATGGCCAAGCAGATTGCCGTGATGATTGCCGCTGTGATCGCGGCGATGCTGGTCATGCTGATCTTCGCGGGGAGGGTGAGTGCCTTCGTCGACAAGCACCCGACCATCAAGGTGCTGGCCCTCAGCTTCCTGATTCTGATCGGCGTCTTGCTGGTCGCGGAAGGGTTCGGGACCGGCATGAACAAGGGCTACATCTACTTCGCGATGGCGTTCTCGCTGGTCGTGGAGGTCATCAACATGCGGGTCAGGCCGGTGGTCCACACGCCGACGATGAGCGATGATTGAACAAAATCCATCGGTGAGCGGTACGGCGCTAGCCGCCGGTTCCCCTCACCGTTGTCGAGCCCAGAATCTGGTTTCTGGACAGACCACGCTGAGGGGAACCGGCGGCTAGCGCCCAATGGCACTTACTTTAGCAACCCGAAGCGTAAGCGAGGGGGAGCGAGAGCGACGCTTCTCTGCGTTTCCCTCGCTTACGCGTCGGGTTACTGATCTAAAGTAAGTGCCATTGGGCTAGCGCCGTGCCGCTCACATCAACTCACCGATTCACCACATTCCAGGGAACACCCCATGTCGGAAGCCATCGCCATCATTCTGGCCGCAGGCAAGAGCAAGCGGATGATGTCCGAGATCCCCAAGGTGCTGCACCCCGCGTGCGGACGACCGATCGTCGAGTACGTGCTGGACGCAGCTCGGGCGGCGGGGGCCAAGCGGATCGTCGTCGTCGTGGGCCACAAAGCCGAGGTGGTCGAGGCCGCCCTGAAGCACCACCCGGATGTCGAATTCGCCCTGCAAGCCGAGCAGAAGGGGACCGGTCACGCGGTAATGATGTGCCGTGAGGCCGTCGGCTCGCACCAGGGCCCGGTACTCGTCCTGACCGGGGATACGCCGCTGCTGAAAGGAGCCTCGCTCCAGGGGCTGCTCGACGATCTGCGAGAGCACCACGCCGCCTGCGTCGTGGGCACCGCGCGCACCGAGAACAACCACGGCCTGGGCCGGATCGTCCGCGATGCCGCCGGGAATTTCCTCCGCATCGTCGAACAGCGAGACGCCACGCCCGAGGAGCAGGCCATCACCGAAATCAACACCGGCTGCTTCGCCTATGACTGCCAGCCGCTGTTCGCCGCCCTCGCCGAAGTCCGCACCAACAACAGCCAGGGGGAGTTCTACCTGACCGACTGTGCCGAGATTCTGCGTCGGCAGGGGCGGGCCGTCATGGCCTCGGAGCGGATGGAGATCACCGAGGCGATGGGCGTCAATACACAGGAACAACTGGCCGAGGTCGAGCGGGTGATGCGGGCGGCCCGGTCGTAGGCGATGTCGCTCCGCGACTCGCACCAGCCTCGTGATTCGATGTCCCCCGTGAAAACAAAAAACCACGCCGAATCTCGGCGTGGTTTTGATGTTTCAGGAGACACAATTCTCCGATGTCAGTCGTTGTAGTTCACAACCACATCGTGACGGCGGGAGGTGACATCGACCGAGTATTCGCCGTAGCAGAACCGCAGGCGGTCGCCGTGGCGGTAGCAGCGGACGGTCTCGCAGGCACAGGGCGGGACGCAAATCTCGACGTACACCTTGCAGCACTTGTCGCACGGATCATTGACTTGGACGATCTTTGACACCGCACAGGGGTGGATGTTGTCGCGGTCACGGACCCGGACGTTCGTGTACAACTCGATCACGGGAGACGCTTCGACGACGTAATCGGTGTACGGCACTGGGGTTCCCAGCGGTTCGGCCACGGGGAGCAGCAGCGTTGGCTCAGCTGCCAAGGCCAGTTCGCCTCCACGAGAGGGAACCTGCAATGGTTCGCGAGCCGACAGATCGGCTCCCGCGAGGACAGCCAGCAATGCAACGATCAGCAACTTCTTCATCGTCTTCGACTCCTTAAAGAGGGAATCCACTCCCTCCACTCGATTGGTCTCGGCCTGCTCAAGGGCAAGCCCCGGAAAACTCGGTCAGTCAGAGGACTGATCCGCTCCGGCAAAAGATTCTGCTTGCTCCTGCATGAACGATTGAATCGGTCATGTGGCCCAAGGAGGTTTTTGCAGAACTGGAAGATTTTACGGGATCTGATGGAACATCAAGCGCGCCTCTACTCAAACTTCGCAGTTTCTCAAAATCTGGTAGTGCCATAATGGCACCTCGCATTGAGGGAAGCCGATGCTGGAATTACTGCCATAACGGCACCTCTTGTCGGTATCAGAGATTGTCAGAGAGCGTTATCCAATGGCAGGTCGAGTGTTACGGAATCTGGCACAACCTTTGCCTATGATCGTATGGCAGCGGCCTGCGCGATTCGACTGAATTCCCATCAGTGCCGCTAGATATTGGAGGTCTGCATGGCATTTCGCCCCGAAAAGTTCACCGTCAAGTCCCAGGAAGCGGTCCAGTCCGCACAGCAGTACGCCGAGTCAATGGGCCACCGCCAGTTGGTGCCGCTGCATCTGTTGCACGCTCTGTTGGCCGAAGCGGATGGCGTGCCGCGCGCCCTGCTCCAGAAGATCGGCGTCAATTTCGCTCAACTGACGAAGATGCTCGCCTCCGAGTTGGGGCGGCTGCCGTCCTCGTCGGGGTCGAATGTCCCGCTGGGCGCCTCGTCCGAAGTCATGCAGGTCTTCGATGCCGCCCAGAAGTTGGCGACGCAGATGCAGGATTCTTTTGTTTCGACGGAGCATCTGTTCCTCGCCCTGACCAAGGTCGAAGACCCGGCCAAGAAGCTGCTGACCCTCAACGGGATTGAGGAGTCGGATGTGCTGAGCGCGCTCCAAGCTGTGCGGGGTGGCGCGCAAGTGACTGATCAGAACCCCGAGGAGAAGTACCAGGCCCTCAAGAAGTACGGCAAGGATCTGGTCGAGCTGGCCCGGCAGGGGAAGATCGACCCGGTGATCGGCCGTGACGCGGAAATCCGCCGCGTGATCCAAGTCCTCTCTCGCCGACGCAAGAACAACCCGGTCCTGATCGGCGAGCCGGGGGTCGGGAAGACCGCCATCGTCGAGGGCCTGGCCGACCGCATCGTGAAGGGGGACGTGCCGCAGAACCTCAAGGACAAGTCCGTCATCGCCCTCGACATGGGAGCCCTCATCGCGGGGGCCAAGTATCGCGGCGAGTTCGAAGACCGCCTCAAAGCGGTTCTCAAAGAAGTCGAGCAGGCTCAGGGCCGGGTGATCCTGTTCATCGACGAACTCCACACGGTCGTTGGAGCCGGTGCCGCTGAGGGGGCGATGGATGCCTCGAACCTGCTCAAGCCCGCCCTCGCGCGTGGCGAGCTGCACTGCGTCGGGGCCACGACGCTCGACGAGTACCGCAAGCAGATCGAAAAGGACGCAGCCCTCGAACGCCGGTTCCAGCCGGTCCTGGTTCAGGAGCCGAACGTCGAGGACACAATCTCGATCCTCCGCGGCCTCAAGGAGCGCTACGAATCGCACCACGGCATCCGCATCACCGATGACGCCCTCATCTCCGCTGCCACGCTCTCCGACCGGTACATCAACGACCGCTTCCTGCCCGACAAGGCGATCGACCTCGTCGATGAGGCCGGGTCGCGGCTCCGGATGGAGATCGACTCGATGCCCGTCGAGATCGATGAGGCGACCCGCACCCTCACCCGCATGCAGATCGAAGCCGCCGCCCTCGCCACCGAAAAGAGCAGCGAGTCCCGCGACCGCTACGACCAACTCAAACGCGAGATCGCCGAACGCGAGGAATCGGTCAACGCCCTCAAGGGCCGCTGGCAGGCCGAGAAGGAAGTCCTCAGCGGACTCAAGCCGCTCCAGGAACAGATCGACCAGCTCAAGCAGGAGTACGAGCGGGCCTTCTCCCGCGCCCGCACCACGAACTCCAACGAAGAGTACATGAAGGCCCGCACTGCTCAGGTCAACCTCAACGAGGCCGAGCAGAAGCTCAACGAGTTGCAAGCGAAGTTCACCGAGATGTACGCAGCCGGGGGCGAGCAGATGCTCCGCGAAGAGGTCACGCCCGAGGACATCGCCAAGGTCGTCAGCAGTTGGACCGGCATCCCCGTCGCCCGCATGCTGCAAGCCGAACGCGACAAGCTGCTGCGGATGGAGGACGAAATCCACCGCCGCATGATTAACCAGGAGGAAGCCGTTACAGCTGTCTCGAACGCGGTGCGGCGTTCGCGTTCGGGTTTGCAGGACAAGAACCGTCCGATCGGCTCGTTCATCTTCCTCGGCCCGACGGGGGTGGGGAAGACGGAGCTGTGCAAGGCGCTGGCGTGGTTCCTGTTCGACGATGAGAAGGCGATGATCCGCATCGACATGAGCGAGTTCATGGAGCAGCACTCCGTGGCCCGCCTGATCGGTGCCCCTCCGGGGTATGTCGGGTACGAGGAGGGCGGACGCCTGACCGAAGCGGTCCGTCGCCAGCCGTACTGCGTGATCCTGCTCGATGAAGTCGAGAAGGCCCACCACGACGTGTTCAACGTGCTGCTGCAAGTTCTCGACGATGGCCGGCTGACCGATGGCAAGGGCCGGACCGTCGACTTCACGAACGCGATCGTCGTCATGACCTCCAACGTCGGGTCGCAGATCATCACCGAGCTGACCGGCACCGATGAAGAGTCATCGATCCGCGAGCAAGTCCTCGACCAGCTCAAGCACAAGTTCCTGCCGGAGTTCCTGAACCGCATCGACGAGATCATCGTCTTCGAACCCCTCGACCGCCACGACATCCGCAAGATCGTGGATCTCCAACTGACCAAGCTGGAGAAGCAGATGGAGACCCACGGGTTCACGCTGGAGGTCTCCGACACCGCACGGGTGTTGCTGGCGAACGAAGGCTTCGACCCGATCTACGGAGCCAGACCGCTGCGGCGCGTGATCCAAAACCGCCTGCAAAACGCCCTGGCCAACGCCCTCCTCGGTGGGGAGTTCCAACCCGGAGCCACGATCCGCGTGAACGAGCAGCACGGGGAACTGACGTTCGACGCCGGATGATCGTGGGACGGACACATTTGCCCGTCCGTGAGTCCGCAGGGTGCTCCCGATTGGCTGCTTTGAGCCTACCGGGGTAGCGCAGCCGAAAGAGGTTCTTGAATCAAGAGGATTATCACGATATCCCTCTTGTGCCAAGGCCCACCGGTAGGCTCCAAAGCGAGCCAACCGGTGCCACCCCGCGTGAACGGTCTCTCTCGATGTTGCTGGCCCCCCTCACTGGCGAGTCAGAGCCCTCGCCAGTGGCACCCGGCGATTCTATCCCTTTTGATGCCGAGGAGATTTCTCAATGCCAGTATCTTGGATGTTCATCCTCTTTCCGTCATCTCTTTTTGTGATGTGGAGGCTATTCGGCAGGCTTGAAAACGTCAGATTTCGTCAAGCTGGGAGATTGATGCTCGTGGGCGCTTACTGCGCACCTCTGTGCTTCATGTTAATATCAGAACTTGTTTTCAGAAATAAGGCAAGGGCTGGCGACGCCAAAGCCATGTATGATCTTGGCCGTCTCATCGAGTGCAGATCTGAGTACCTAGCCATATGGTATCCATATCCCTCTCCTCCTGACATGTCTTCCGGGCTGGTCTATTTGCAACGGTCAGCTGAGGCCGAATACCCTCCTGCGTTATACGCATTTGGAGTGCGACTAAAGGATGACTTCTACATATCGAATGCCGGATACAGCAAAAGCGATGGTCAAATGTTCATTGACAAGGCGATCGCAAAGGGGTTCGTCACAGTGACGCCTGAAGCTGAGTACTATATCAAAGTTTACCGTAGATGGCCGTGACTCCTCGGCGGGGCGAGTGGCCTGGGCGCCGGGTGCCACTGTCGCGGGGTTGGCCCCTCTCTGAAAGACTGGTAGTAGTCTGGCCATCACAGAATGTCAGGCACAATATTCGTTCCTGTGAGGTGAATCACACATCGGGGAGATTGTCACGACCTGACATATACCGGTAGTCAGACTAGTAGGTCAGGTTTCACCTGATCGTTTTGGTTCTTGCAGCTTGTGCCGTGCATATTCAATCTCTCCGAAATGTGTGGATTCCCCTTTACATCCCGTTGCCCCGTACCCAGAATGATGCTCAGGAGCCGAAGCTCATGATCACGAAGCGAGTGCAGTACCGGTACGACTCGGTGCGGAACAAGATCGGGATGACCGATGCGGATGGGGGTCTGCACACTTACACATATGACGTGATGCGGCGGCTGACGGGGGTGATCAATCCGCAGGGGGAGCGGACCACCTATGCGTACGATCTGAACGGTCGAAGGACGAGCGTGCAGCTGGCGAATGGGACGCGGACCTCGTATGTGTATGACTTGGGATCGCGGGTGCGGAGCGTGCATACGCTGAAGAGCGACGACAGCACGGTGTCGAAGTTCGAATATGAATACGATGGCAACGGTCGGCGGACCAGTGTGCTAGAGGCGGACGGATCGCGGGTGACGTGGACGTATGACCGGATCAGCCAGGTGACCTCGGAGTGGCGGACGGGGACCAATCCGCATCGTCACACGTTCACGTATGACAGCGTGGGCAACCGCACGCTGAAGATCGAGGATGGGGCACGCACGACTCTGGTGTATGATGCTTGCAATCAGCTGTTGACCTCGGAGGATAATAGCGGGACGACGACGTTTACCTATGACGGGAACGGGAACCAGACGGTGGTGCAGAAGCCGAATGGGGACCGCACGACGCAGGTCTGGGACTATGAGAACCGGCTGGTGAAGACAATCCAGCCGAGCGGCGGCGTGACCTCGATGGCGTACGATGCGGATGGCCTGCGCGTGAAGCTGGAGGAGCCGACGGGGACGAAGCTGTTCGTGTGGGACGACCAGAATTATCTGGCGGAGACCGATGCGGCGGGGACCACCGAGACGGCTTTCACGACAGAACCATCCACCTACGGCAGCCTGATCAGCCACCGGAAAGCCGGGGCCAGCACGACGTAACACTTCGACGCCCTGGGTTCGACACGGGCACTGACCGACGAGAGCGAAGCGGTCCTGGAGCGGTACAACTACACCGCCTTCGGCACCCTCCTCGGCAGCCCGACGCTGTTCACCCCGTTCCTGTGGGGTGGGATGATCGGCTACTACTGGGACGCCGCCCTCGCCACCCAATACATCCGGGCACGGCACTACCTGCCCGCCATCGCGAGATGGATCAGCCTCGACCCGATCGGCTTCGCAGGCGGGGATGCGAATCTGTACCGGTATGTCGGCAACTCGCCGACCTCGGGGGGGATGGTGAGACGGGTTCAAATCTCACTGTCCGGAACGAATGCTGGCGGGGTGGCCCAGACGCTGCTTTGAGCGTCTGGGTCGCGAAGCGACAAGAGGATTGACAGGGGGACATTGGCAGTGACAATCATCGTTCCGTCGTC
>JAYWFM010000286.1:0-4133 GCA_043778825.1 Planctomycetota bacterium
TCGTTCGAGGAATAACTGTCTGATTGTCGCCTTTCGCTCCGCGAAAGGCCGGTCTTTCGCGGAGCGAAAGACGACTCTTGTTTCTCGAACGCCACTAAAGCCTGAACTCCAACGGGCTGTCCTATGGCGTTTGGGCCTGCTGTTGGAACTCCTTCGTGCGTTGCTCCCAGAGTTCGGTGAGTTCGCGAACCTTGTCGGGGTTTTCGGCGGCGAGATCCTTCTGCTCGGCTCGATCGGTCTTCAGATCGTACAACTCCCACGGCGTGTCCCGGGCGGAGACGAGTTTCCAGTCGCCGAGGCGGAGCGCGCGGTTCCCTTCGTGGGCCCACCAGAATTCCCGTTCGGAAGCGGCATGCTGTGGGCCAAAGTTCAGCGGCACGCCGGGACGCGGAGGCACTCCTTCGGGAACGGGGAGTTCGCCTAATCCGGCCAACCCGGTCAAGGTTGGCCACAGGTCGATGACGTGCCCCGGCTCATGTCGCAGCGGATTGGTCTTGGAGACGATATTCGGCCCATGCACGATCAGCGGCGTCGCGATCCCACCCTCGTGGACCCACGTCTTGTGCCGACGAAAAGGCGTGTTCGAGACCGTCGACCAGCCCGGCCCCAAACACAGATGCGTCGCCGCGGACCCCGGAGCGGCGTTCGGGTCATGCCCGTCGTCGCGGACCATCATCTCCGCGGAACAGCCGTTGTCGGACAGGAACAGGATGATGGTGTTGTCCCACTGCCCCATGTCGCGGATCTGCTTCAGCAGGCGTCCAATCTCCTGATCGATGCGGTCGACCATTGCCGCGTAGATGGCCATTTTGGTGGACTGGAACTCCTGCTGCGCGGGGGTGAGCTCGGACCAGGGGATCGGGCGGTTGACCTCGTGCGGGCCGAAGGCGGATTGAAACTTGAGGAACGGGTACGGCGACCCGACCTCGCGCTCGACCGCTGACAGCTCTCCGGCGACGAGGCCGATCGACTGCATCTTCTTCCAGCGCGCCGCGCGGATCACGTCCCAGCCAGCTCGGTAGGTGTCTTTGTACTTGGCGATGTCCTCCGGCAAAGCGTGCAGCGGGAAATGCGGAGCGACATAGGCCACATACTGGAAGAACGGATGGGCCGCATGGTTCTGGGCGTGGTCTTTGAGTTGCCCGATCGCCTGCTGGGTGATGTAGGTCGTCGAGTAGTACCCGCTGCCGGGCTCGACCGGCGGGAGCTTCACGTCGTCGGCGAAGTGAGACTTCGGATGAAAGTTGCGACCGCAGTCCTCCAGCCAGTAGGAGCGGTCAAACCCGGCCGCAATCGGCTGGTTGTCAACGTGCCATTTGCCGGAGTGATAGCTGCGATAGCCCTGCGGCTTGAGGGCCACGGGGAGCAGCGGAGCCCAGGCGGGTCGAGTGCCCTGGGTGCCGCCGCCCTTGATGCCGGGGAACGCATCGCGGCGGACCTGCTGGGCGTAGTACCCGGTCAACAGGGCCGCCCGTGTCGGCCAGCAGCGGGCCGTGTTGTAGAAATCGGTATACCGCAGTCCGCCCGCGGCCAGCGCATCGAGGTGCGGCGTCTGGATCTCACTCCCGTAGCAACCGATATCGGAATAGCCGAGGTCATCGGCCAGGATGACGACGAAGTTCGGCGGGGCATCGGCAGCGCGAGCCGACCCGGCCAGCAGCCACCCCCAGAGAACGAATGGCAGAAACCGTAACAATCGAGTGCGTGAGGTCATTCCGGCAATCCGCTGAAGTGGGCTGACAAGTCGCTTCAGAATGGATCGTACGCCGGACCGGGCACGGACTCAAACGGGGGCGGGCACGAAGTCGAACGGAATTTATTCCGTTCCTCATTCGGCTCGCGGGGACGGGCAAATGTGCCCGTCCTACGGGGACTTGGCGGGCTGTGACCGATATTCGGAGAGCACTTGCAGCATCCCGACACAGAACTCGGGGAGATCGTCCGGCTTGCGGCTGCTGACAAAGTGCCGGTCGACCACGACCGAGGTGTCCGACCAGATCGCTCCCGCGTTGATGAGATCGTCCTTGATGCCCGGCGATCCGGTGACCTTCACGCCGCTGTACACCTTGGCCGAGATGGGCATCCAGCCTCCGTGACAGATGGCTGCGATCAACTGGCCGCGCTCGTGAAAGGTGCGTATCAGCTCCAGCACCCGGGCCTCGCGTCGCAGCTTGTCCGGCATCCAGCCACCCGCGCAGAGGACACCCTGGAAGTCGTCGGCCTGCATGTCGCGAATGGCGGCATCCGAAACACAGGGGTAGCCGTTCTTCCCCGTGTACTTCTTGTGGGCTTCCAGTCCGGCCAGAGTCATCGAGACCCCGGCCTCGGCCATGCGCAGCTTGGGATACCAGAGTTCGAGATCTTCGTAATCGTCTCCGACGAAGCAGAGGAGTTTGAGACCGTGGAGTGATGGGGTCGGCATGGCGGAGACCTGTCGAGGGGTAGGGCGGTGAGTGAGTGAGACGTGGAGCGTTCGCAGTGGCCAACAGACTTCCGAAGTCTTCGGAGACTTCGGAAGTCTCCGCCCGCGCTGGTCTCCCTCGTTCTGGCGAACGAGGCTACGGGGCGGTTAGCACGCGGTTGTCGATCAGCCGGGTGGTGCCGACTCGCGCGGCGATCAAGGCCACCATCGCAGACTGGGGCGAGGTGAGTTCCTTCAGCGAGTCCGGTTCGGCGATGACCACGTAGTCGATCTGGATTTCCGGGTGGGCTTGCAGCTTGGCCTTCATGGCTTGCGTGATCGCAGCGAGGTCGCGTTCGCCCGCGTCGAGTCGCTCCTGCGCCAGGGCCAGCGAGTGCGACAGCGAGAGAGCGATCGTGCGCTCCTTCTTGCTGAGGTACACGTTGCGGCTGCTGAGCGCGAGGCCGTCTGGCTCGCGCACGGTGGGGCAGACGACGACCTCCACCGGCAGATCGAGATCCTGCACCATGCGGCGGATGACCGTTTGCTGCTGATAATCCTTGGCCCCGAAGCAGGCCACGTCCGGCTGGACGATGTTGAACAGCTTGAGCACGATCGTGGTGACGCCTCGGAAGTGGGTCGCGCGAAACGTCCCTTCGAGCGGCTTCGAGATCTCTTCGACAGTGACCCACGTCTGGAATCCCGAGGGATAGAGCGCGGGCACATCGGGCACGAACACAAGATTCGCCCCGGCGTCGCGACACATTTGCAGGTCGCGCTCCAGCGGGCGCGGGTACTTCGACAAGTCCTCCTGCGGCGCGAACTGTGACGGGTTCACGAAGATCGTGGCCACCACGAAATCGGTCCGCCGTCGGCACTCCTCGATCAGGCTGACGTGACCCGCATGCAAGGCCCCCATCGTCGGGACGCAGCCGACCGTGCAGACGGAAAGGCGAGCTGTGGCGACGGCTTGTCGCAGCTCGGGGATGTGGCTGGTGACGGTGAATTCGTTGGCCCTGGTCATGGGTTCGGGGAGGGGAGGAGGGGAGGAGTTGGTGTGGCGGGTGGTTTGATGCCGGGGATGTCTTCGCTCTGCACATCGGCGGTGTAGCGGGTGACGATGTTGTTGTGCCAGCGTGGAGCGAGTGGGCCGGAGAATTCGACTTCGGCGGGGAGCAGTCCTTCGATGTCGAGGTCGGTCGGGTCGAGCGGGTTCGGCTCGCTCCCCGGCTCCGTGCGCGTGGCCACATAGGCCGAGTCACCGGCCAGGTACGAACCGTTCGACTCGATTTTCAGGTCGGGTCGCCAGCGAGTGCGGAGCGGTCCGATGGCCTCGACCACCGCCGCCCCGGGGAGTAGCGCGAGGACCGATTGCCGCAGGTCGATGACGATCGGCGTCTGCTTTTGCGGTGTCAACTGCTGCTCGCGTAGCAGCGGGCCGGTCTCGCGCAGCGTCGTGCGGGTCAGGCTCATCCGCAGCGTACGCAGGCTGGGGGGCGAGAGCAGCTCGCAGAGTGGTCCCGTGCCCAGGCACGCGGTGTCCTGGATCTGAATCGACTGCGGCACCGAGTCGCAACCGAGGACCGTTCCGCCTCCGATGCACAGGCAACCCGACAACTCGATCTCGCCCGGTTGAATGTCGTTCTCATCGAGGCGTCGCCAGCGGATGGCGACGGGCAGGGTGGCGGGGAGAGTCGTGGGTGGGGCGGCGCCATAAACCGGATTTTCGGGG
>JAYWFM010000287.1:0-9734 GCA_043778825.1 Planctomycetota bacterium
CGACATGAGCGACGAGGGAAGACACGCCCGGCGCTGCGCTGGGGACGGGCACGTAGGAAACGTGCCCCACGCCGATCCGATCGACCTCTATCGTGTTCACAGCACTGGCCTCGCCCTCCCTTCGCCTCGCCCGCGTGCCTTCGGAATGACCGCCAACCGCCCCCTCAAATTCGCACGAAGATCTTCCGGCGATACAGCCAGAACAGCATCAGCCAGACGACCAGCAACACCGTGAACCCGTGCAGCAGTGGCTCGTAGGCAGCTCCGGCCCACCCAAACACCTTCGTCCCCAGATGCCGGTCCAGAGCTGCTCGAATCGGAGCGAACAACACCCACTCGGAGCAGTACGCCACGATCGAATTGCTCCCGATCACGATCAACGGAAAGGCCCACTTCTTAAAGTCCGCCACATCAATGATCGCGTAGTACGTCGCCAGGATCGCCAGGCTCCACCCGCCCGCGAAGAACACCCAGCTCGGCGTCCAGATCCGCTTCACGATCGGACAGATGTCGAAGTGTTCGGCTGCCAGCGCAATGCCGAAGCAGACGGCACTCCCCAGTAGCAGACCGGCGATCTTGCGACCGGGAGTCCGCTCCGATTTGAGCCAGCCACCGGCCAGCAGACCGACCAGCATCGTTCCGAGAGTCGGGATAAAGCTCAGGGTGCAGTACCCGCCGCCGCTGTGCGTGAACGGCTCCTTTCGCGGGAACAAGTTCATCCACCAGCCATCAAAGGCCCAGGCGGGATTGGTGTTCTTGTTCCAGTGGGCCGAGAACCCCTTCAGGTGATGTTCCCAATCCGCGGTGACTCCCGTCTTGCTCCAATCGAAGTTCGCATCCGGTAGCGGGTACTTGGCGAAAAACCCCCAATAGCCGACGAGGATCGCGATGAGTGCGGCCAGCTGGACCTTCCAGTTCGTGCGCCCCAGCAGAAACAGGAAGAAGTACCCGAGGCCAATCTGCGTCAGCGTGTCGTCGAACGTGAAGTTCGTCTGGTCCCTCCCCAATGAGCGGAGAAAGATCCCCAGGCACACCAGCAGCACCGCACGCAGCAGCGCGTGCAGCGTCATCGCCGCCGTCGATTCCCCCCGCTGAATCCGGCTGGCCAGAGAGAACGGCAATACCACCCCCACCAGCATCGTGAACGAGGGCTGGATCAAGTCATGCAGCGTGCAGCCGACCCAATCAATATGGGACTGGTGAAACGCCAGGAACTTCCAGAACTCGCTTGTCGGAAACGCCTGCTTCATCTGGCTGAGGTGCAAGACCTCGGCCAGCATCAGCAACATCACCGTGCCGCGATAGGCATCGATGGAGATCAGACGGTTGGACGGGAGTTCGGTGGAGGGAGAAGGCATGGCGGGCTTCGGAGAAAACGAGCGGGGCGGCAGCCGGAAGTAGAACGGAATTCATTCCGTTCCAGCGGGCCAAGAACGGAATAAATTCCGTTCTACGTCAGCGGGGCTGTGCTTCGGTTGGCCATGACAGTTTCTCGACCAATCCCACTCTTGGGAAGTCTCCGCCCACCGCTGGGAAAACGAGGGGCAAACTGGGGACGTGTTTTGACGGGACAGGCTCTCCCTCGATAGTTTGCGGGTTCGCCGTCACACTCTCTCGGGACAGACTCACTCCGAACCCTACGTTCGGGGTCCAGCACTCCGTGTCGAGTGAGGTCGCGCATGAGCCACGAATCCGACCGCCGCGATCAACAACGCCAGCAATCGCTGGCGTTGGGTTGGGTGTCTCGGGTGTTGGCGATCTGCGTGGTGATGGTCCTGCCCGGTCTGGGCGGAGACTGGCTCGATAAACGGTTCGGAACCAGCTTCTGGACGTTGATCGGGTTCGCGTTCGGGTTTGCTTCGGGTTTTACCGCCCTCATTCTGCTGGTGAAGCGTGATGGAGGCGGACCCCGAAAATCCGGACCCGACCAGTCTCAGCGGTGAGGGGAAAGCCCAAGGGTTGCAACCCTGGGGCTTAAACAGTCACAGCGGTCAGCCCGTGTCGTGGAGGTTCCTGCTCGCCCGGCTGGTGCTGCTGGCGGGAGTGGTCGGTCTCGCGGGTCTGGTGGCCTGGGATTGGAACGTGAAGAAACATGGGGCGGCAGGGGCCGATCTCGTGATCTTCTCGATGCTGGCTTGCGGGGGTTCGGCGGTGGCGGCACTGCTCGTCGTCGGATGCACGGTGGGTGGAAAGCACGCCTTCGCGGGGCTGATGAGTTCGATCCTGTTTCGAACGCTGATGCCGATGGGGCTGGGGGTGATGTGGCATGAGACGCACCCCGACTGGCCGGTGATGAACCTCGTCGAAATTCATGTTCCGCTGTTTTTGGTGTCGCTGACGGTTGAAACCATTCTCGTGGTCGATATCGTGAGCAACTCGTCTCCTGGATCATTTTTGGGGAAAGGCCGCGCGTCGCGGAAACTGCATGGCTGACCCAATTCTGCACATCAAGGACGCCTACTTCTTTGAAGTGCCCAAGTTTCTGTGGCGACCGCATTACACGTCGACCGCCGATGTGCCCGCCTTTTTGACCAAGGCCCACCCCCACGCTCATCTGGATGAATACAATCACGCTCTGGCCGGGAAAATTCTGATCCCCCAGCCGTTTGGCACACTCAAGAACTTCTACGCCGCCGAAAGCGGCTTCTGCATCTCCAAGGTCATGATCATCGAGGTGGTCGTCGCGATCTTCCTGTTCTGGGCCTTCCAGAAATTCTCCAAACTGATCCGTGCGGACAAGGCCCCCGAGGGCAAGGGATGGAACGCCTTTGAAGCCCTCGTGCTGTTCGTGCGTGACGGCATTGCCCGCACGGCGATTGGCCCCGACGGCGACAAGTTCGTGCCCCTGCTGGGGACCGTCTTCTTCTTCGTATTGATCTTGAATCTGATCGGCATGTTGCCGTGGATCGGGGCGGCCACGGGAGCGTTCTCGCTGACGCTGGTGCTGGCGGGGTTCATGCTGATCCATGCGATCTACGCCGGGTCGAAGAGCCTGGGTGTGATTGGCTTCTGGACCAACATGATCCCCAAGCTCGATCTGCCGCTGTGGATGTTTCCGCTCAAGGTCATCATCTGTGCGATCATCTTCGTTGTGGAAGTCGTCGGGCTGTTCATCAAGCACGGTGTGCTGGGTGTGCGTCTGCTGGCCAACATCGTCGCGGGTCATTTGGTTCTCACGGCCATCCTCGGCATGATCGCCAGTGCGGCCAGCCTCTCCTTCTCGATGTGGGGGACGGTGGCGGTGGTGGTCTCGCTGGGCGGGGCGGCGATGAGTGTTCTGGAACTGGCGGTTTGCTTCCTGCAAGCCTATGTGTTCACGTTTCTGTCGGCGGTGTGGCTGGCTTCGGTGATTCATTCACACGGCGATCACGCGCATGATGACCACGGTCATGAGCATGGTCACGAACCGGGACCAGCCCACTAACTCTGTTTGCACAATCCGGTCTGCGGCCCGCCTCCTCGAAGTCGAGTGGCAGCCCCGGTCCACAAACCACTGTTTCCTGTTGGGAGAGCGTCAAGTGAAAAGTCGGATTCGATTTGCAGTGACCCTGCTCGCGGTCATCTTCATGTGTGCGGCACCTGCCATGGCTGCTGAAGGCACTTCGCTGATCAGTTTCAGCGGAGCCTTCGGGGCTGGCCTCGTCGCCATTGGAGCCGCTCTGGGGATCGGGAAGCTCGCTTCCTCCGCCCTCGAGAGCATGGCTCGGCAGCCGGAAATTGCTGGCCAGATCCAGTTGGCGATGATCATCGCCGCCGCCCTCATCGAAGGTTTCACCTTCTTTGCGATCTACGTCTGCATGACCCAGAACCCTTGGAAGTAGTGCTGGTTCCGGTCTGTCGCGTGTTCCGTCTCGACTTCCCTCTTGATCGGGTGAACCTGTGAATTCGCTCACGATACTCGTTCGATTCAGCTTGGGCGTGGTGTTCAGCGTGGCCGTCATGCCAGTGCTGTTCGCTGCGGACGAGGCTCATCCGCACGCGGCCCCAGCGGCTGCACCCACTGCGGAGCATCCCGCGGGCGATGCGGGACATGACGCAGCTCACCACGACCACATCGGCGAAGCAGGCGTCAATAAGCAACCGGAAGAGTTCCGGACCGACTTGGCCATCTTCTCGGCCATCGTGTTCGGGCTCCTCGCAGCCGGTCTGTACTACACCGCCTGGCCGAAGATTCTCGGAGCTTTGGCGGCTCGGGAAGAGGGGATTCGCAAGGCAATTGCTGATGCGGAGGACGCCAAGGTGCAAGCC
The DNA here is from genome assembly GCA_043778825.1 of Planctomycetota bacterium. Lineage (GTDB taxonomy): Bacteria > Planctomycetota > Planctomycetia > Planctomycetales > Planctomycetaceae > TH-plancto1. The sequence goes on from JAYWFM010000287.1 coordinate 4,249, forward strand.
ACGGCGTTCATGAAAGAGCACAAGGGACGCCTCGAAGCGGTCGAGAATACGGTCAAGGAAATCCTGGCCGAAGCTCGCCGTGACGCGGAACACACCAAGCTCGACATCACCCAGCAGGCCGAGGTCGAAGCGGAAGCGATCAAGAACCGCGCCATCGCCGAGATCAACCGGGCCAAGGATCAGGCTCTCGACGAACTGTTCTCGACGCTGGCTCATCAAGTCTCGAAGGCCACTGAACAAGTGGTCGGTCGGGCCTTGACCGGGGCAGATCAGGAACGCCTGATTCAAGAAGCGGTCGGACAGTTCGCCCGTCAAAAGGCGTAAGTCTCGTGGGATAGGCTTCCAGCCTGTCAACTTCAGAGATTGTGCAAGCCGCAGAACGACAGGCTGGAAGCCTATCCCACGGGAAATCCACCATGGCCATTGCCACAGAGTCAGCTCGACCGAAACACGTTCTGGAAGACCCCAGTGCGCGTTCGATCGCCATGGTTTACGCCGTGGCACTGCTCGATGCCGCGAAGTCGGCAGGTGTGGATCAACCGCTGGTTGAGTTCCGCGAACTGCTCGATGCGGTTCAGTCGCAGCCGGAGTTCGAGTCTCTCTTGTCGTCGCCGATGCTCAATCGCGACAACAAGCAGGGGATCGTCGAACGCACGCTGAAGCCGCGCTGCTCGGAGTTCCTGGGGAACTTCCTGGTCGTGCTGGCCAAGCATGACCGGCTCGATCTGCTGGCCACGATTCTTCATGAAGCGACGCAGGAGCAAGAACGCCGCTCCGGTCGACAACGAGTTCTGGTGCGTTCGGCGGTCGCTCTGTCCCCCGAGCAGTTGGAATCGATCCGAGTCCAACTGAAGTCGGCCATGACAACCGACCCGATTGTGGTCCCCCAGGTCGAGCCTGCGCTGCTCGGGGGTCTGATTATCCAGGTGCAGGACACCATCTTCGACGGTTCGGTAGCCACCCGGCTCACCAACCTGACACAGCGGCTGCGGGAAAGGTATGTCCATGAAATTCAAGGCGGACGAAATCGCTTCAGTTCTCCAGAAGGAAATTGAAGACTTTCGCGGACAGATCCAGACAGCTGAAGTCGGTCGTGTGATCGAGGTCGGCGACGGGATTGCGCGCGTGGTGGGCCTGTCGAACGCGATGGCGGGCGAAATGGTCGAGTTCGAAGGCGGCGTCCGGGGGCTGTGCTTCAACCTGGAAGAGACCTCCGTCGGGGTCATTATCCTCGGGGACTACCTGAAGATTCAGGAAGGTCACGAGGTCAAGACCACCGGAGCCCTGCTCTCCGTGCCGGTCGGTGAGGCCCTCATCGGTCGCATCGTCGGCCCGCTGGGCAACCCGCTCGACGGCAAGGGACCGATCGTCACCAGCGAGACCCGCCCGGTCGAATTCACCGCGCCCGGCATCGCCGGTCGGCAACCCGTGAAGCAGCCGCTCCAGACCGGGATCAAGGCCGTCGACTCCATGACCCCCATCGGTCGCGGTCAACGCGAACTGATCATCGGCGACCGCAAGACCGGCAAGACAGCTGTCGCGGTCGATACGATCATCAATCAAAAGGGCGGGGATGTCATCTGCATCTACGTCTCGTGCGGACAGCGTTCCGCCAACGTGGCTGCGGTGGCCGAATCTCTGCGAGCTGCCGGGGCGATGGACTACACGATCATCGTGGCCTCGTCCTCGTCGGACCCCGCTCCTCTGCAATACATCGCTCCGTACGCCGGGGCCGCCATTGCCGAACACTTCATGTACCAGGGGAAGCACACTCTGGTCGTGTACGACGATCTGTCGAAGCAAGCCGTCGCCTACCGTCAGTTGTCGCTGCTGATGCGGCGTCCACCCGGTCGCGAAGCCTATCCCGGGGACGTGTTCTACTGCCACAGCCGTCTGCTGGAGCGGGCTGCGAAGCTGAGTGATGAACTCGGCGGCGGGTCGATGACGGCACTGCCGATCATTGAAACGCTGGAAGGCGAAGTCTCCGCGTACATCCCGACGAACGTGATCTCGATCACCGACGGCCAGATCTACCTGGAGCCGAGCCTGTTCTTCGCCGGGGTGCGACCCGCGATCAACGTCGGGATCTCGGTCTCTCGCGTGGGTGGGAATGCCCAGACGAAGGCCATGAAGAAGGTCGCCGGTTCGCTCAGGCTCGACCTCGCCGCCTTCCGTGAACTCGAAGCATTCGCCCAGATGGGCACCGAACTCGATAAGGCCACGCAGAACCAGCTCGACCGCGGCAAGCGGATGATCGAACTGCTCAAGCAACCGCAGTACGCCCCGCTGCACTTCGCCGATCAGGTGATCTCGCTGTACGCCGGTACGCGGGGTTACTTCGACCACATCGCGGTGAACAAGGTGGCCGAGGCCGAGAAGGTCTTGATCACGTTCATGAAGGACGAGAAGTCGGAAGTCCGCGACGCGATCATCAACACCAAGGAGCTGTCCAAGGAGACCGAAGACGCCCTCAAGGCGGCTCTGGAAGCCTTCCGCACCCGAACGCAGCAGACAGCGGCCAAGGAGAAGGCTGCCGCAGTGGCGGTGTAGCTCCCGTAGCTACGTTCGCCAGAACGTGGGCGACTTGGATGAGACGTGGAGAATCAGGATGACCCAGAACCCACCATTCCAAGTCATCCTGTACTGGAGCAAGGTCGACGAGCGAGTGATCGCCGAAGTGCCCGAACTCGCCGGGTGTGCATCAGACGGACTGACCTACGAAGAGGCGATCGCAAACGTGCAAGTGGTGATCGAAGAGTGGATCGAATCCGCCCAGTCCCTGGGAAGGCCGATCCCGAAGCCGAAGGGGCGACTGGTCTTCGCCTGACATCATCGTGTAGCTACGTTCGCCAGAACGTGGGCGATTTAGAAGAGACGTGGAGCAGCAGATGAGCTGAAGGGCGAACGCCCCACGCTCTGGCGAGCGTAGCTACGGAAACGAACAAACATGGCCAACTCTCGACAACTCGTGAAACGCCGCAAGGCGGTCCGAAACATCGCGAAGATCACGCGGACGATGGAACTCATCGCCACCGCGCGATTTAAGAAAGCGATGGACCGGGCCACCGAGGCGGCTGCGTACACGAAGAAGATCAACGAGATCGTGGCCGACCTGGCGGGGGCCAACCTGGCGTTCTCGCATCCGCTGCTCCAGAAGCCAGCGGAAGAGCAGAATGTGGCCCTGCTGATCCTGACCTCGAATCGCGGCCTGTGCGGCGGGTTCAACGGTGGGATTCTGAGGAAGGGGATGGCTCGTCTGCGGGAGATGAAGGCAGCGGGCAAGACCGTGCGATTGGAAGTCTCCGGTAAGCGCGGCCTGTCGCTGATGAAGTACGAGAAGATTCCCGTCGACGCCGCCTACACCGAGTTCGAAGACAAGCCGGGATTTGACGCCGTCAACGCGATCGCCTCGCGGTTCGTGGCCGACTTCATCGCCGGGCGGCTGCACCGCCTCGACATCGTCTACCAGAAGTTCGAATCGGCAGCCAAGCAGTCGCCAGTCGTCGAGACGATCCTCCCGATCGGCGATCTGGCCGGGGCAGTTGCGGGCGGCGGGTCATCGGGTGGCAAGGGCAGCGGGATCGAGTACGAGTTCCTCCCGAACGCGAACCAGATCCTCGAAGAAATCGTGCCCGCAGCGTTCAAAGCAAGGTTCTTCAAGTGCTTCCTCGATGCCGCTGTCAGCGAGCAGATTGCCCGCCGGGTCGCGATGAAGGCCGCCCACGAGAACGCCCAGGACATGATCAAGGCGATCTCGACCGCGTACAACCGCGCTCGCCAATCGCAGATCACGTCCGAACTCAGCGAGATCATCGGCGGAGCAGCGGCGTTGGAATAGCTTTCAGCAATCAGCCGTCAGCATTCAGCCAGAGCAGCAACACTCCCACGTCAACAGACAGTCAGACACACAGGAGCTTGTACCAGTCTTATCGATGATCACGAGCCAGATTCTGGCTGACTGCTGATCGCTGATGGCTGATCGCTCCTCTCCACAGAGGCTCAAGATGGTTACCAGCACTGCCAGCGCACTTGGACGCATCACCCAGATCATCGGCTCGACGTTTGACGTTGAGTTCGCCGAAGATCAACTGCCGGACATCTACAACGCTGTCACCGTCCAGGCCAAGGTCAAGGGGATCGACATCAATGTCACCGGCGAGGTGCAGCAGCACCTCGGAGGCGGTCGCGTCCGTTGCATCGCTCTGGGCACGACCGACGGCATGGTCCGCAGCATGGAGGTCGTCAACACCGGCGCTCCGCTGTCGGTTCCGGTGGGCAAGGAAACGCTGGGCCGCGTGTTCAACGTCCTCGGCAACCCGATCGATGGTCGCGGAGATGTCACGACCCAGGAGAAGTGGCCGATTCACCGTCAGCCACCTCGGCTGGAAGACCTCTCCTCGAAGACGGAGGTTTTCGAAACCGGGATCAAGGTGATCGACCTGCTGACCCCGTTCGTGCGTGGGGGCAAGGCCGGTCTGTTCGGGGGAGCTGGTCTGGGCAAGACCGTGATTCTGACCGAACTCATCGCCCGTATCGCCGCAGCTCACGGCGGTTACTCGGTGTTCGCCGGGGTCGGTGAACGAACCCGCGAAGGGAACGACTTGTGGCTGGAAATGCAGGAAGCCGATATCGGCTCGACCGGTCGCAAGGTCATCGAGCAGACCTGCATGGTGTTCGGTCAGATGAACGAGCCGCCCGGTGCCCGTCTGCGCGTCGCCCTGACTGCGCTCACGATGGCCGAATGGTTCCGTGACACGACCGGGGCCGACACGCTGCTGTTCGTGGACAACATCTTCCGGTTCTCACAGGCCGGTTCCGAAGTGTCCGCACTTTTGGGACGCATGCCGTCCGCCGTGGGATACCAGCCGACGCTGGCCAACGAACTCGGTCAGCTTCAAGAACGGATCACCTCGACCAAGCGCGGGGCGATCACCTCGGTGCAAGCCGTGTACGTCCCCGCCGACGACCCGACCGACCCCGCTCCGGCGACGGCGTTCAGCCATCTCGATGCGTTCATTTACCTCGAACGAAAGATCGCGGAAAAGGGGCTGTTCCCCGCGATCGATCCGCTCGCTTCGTCGAGCCGAATCCTCGACCCGCAGATCGTGGGCGAACGACACTACGCTGTGGCCCGCCGCGTGCAGCAGACCCTGCAACGCTACCGTGAACTCCAGGACATCATCGCGATCCTCGGCATCGACGAACTCGCCGAAGCCGACAAGCTCGTAGTACATCGTGCCCGCCGCATCGAGCGATTCCTCTCCCAGCCGTTCCTCGTGGCGGAAGCCTTCACCGGTAAGAAGGGCAAGATCACTTCCATGGCCGACACCATCCGCAGCTTCGAAGAACTCTGCGACGGCAAGTGGGACCACCTGCCTGAAGGGGCCTTCACTTACGTCGGTGTGATTGAGGAAGCTGAGGAGCAGGCGAAGAAGATGGCACAAGGTTGAAGAGCGAGCCGTCAGCCGTCAGCCGTCAGCCGTCAG
>JAYWFM010000288.1:0-23860 GCA_043778825.1 Planctomycetota bacterium
AGCCGAATTCGAACTCGACGGTCCCTTGATCGACATCCACGAACTCCAGGCCAACGTCAGTCGCCCCGCCAAAGGCAAGGTGGTGGCGGTCATGCCCGCTTATAACGCCGCAGCCACCCTCGAACGCACCGTCGCCGACATCCCGCCGGGAGTCGTCGATGAGATCGTCCTCGTCGACGATTGCAGCCGCGACACCACCGCCAACCTCGCCCGTCGCATGGGCCTCAAGGTCATCGTCCATCAGAAAAACAAGGGCTACGGCGGCAATCAGAAGACCTGCTACAAGCTGGCCCTGGAACTGGGTGCTGACTACGTCGTGATGATCCATCCCGACTATCAATACGACAGCCGGGTCGTCGGGGCGGCTGTCGAGTTCCTGCGGCTGGGCATCTGCGATGTGATCCTCGGCTCGCGGGTGCGGACGCGGCAGGAAGCCCTGGCCGGCGGCATGCCGGTCTGGAAGTACGTCGCCAATCGCATCCTGACTACGATCGAGAACATCGCCCTGGGCCAGAACCTCGGCGACTTCCACAGCGGCTTCCGAGCCTATCGCCGGGAAGTGCTGGAGAAGATCCCGTTCGACAAGAACACCGACGACTTCGCCTTCGACACGCAGTTCCTGGCCCAGGCCGTCCACTTCGGCTTCAAGGTCGGCGACATCCCCGTCCCGGTCCGCTACTTCGACGAAGCCTCCAGCATCAGCTTCCGCCGCTGCATCAAGTACGGCCTGTCCACGCTGCAGGTGATGGCCGAGTTCTGGCTGCACAAGCTGCGGATCAAGAACTGTCCGTATTTTAAGGTGGGGAAGTAGTCGGGCGAATGGCCGAGGTCGATGTACGACTCACGTCTGAAATCTGCGCTCGCTGCGCAGAATGACAATGGACTGGCGACCTCTGTACCCCGAAGGGGTTGCACATAATAGCCCAGGGTCGCGACGCAGGAGCGCACCCTGGGTCACGAGGCCCCGGGAAGCCCAACCCTGAAGGGGTTGAACACCCGCTCGCTCGGGGTGGCACAGGTTGCCGCTTTGGGCCTACCTGGGTGACGCAGGAACAGGCGGTTTCAGCAGAGGTGGCACGCGATCATACCTCTTGTGCCAAGGCACACCGGTAGGCTCCAAAGCGAGCCAACCGGTGCCACCCCGCGACTCAACCGGGGCCACCCGCCAATTCAGTTTCATGCTGCACCTCTTCTTGAGACTCACTTGTACTTCGCCGTCCATTCGGGGAATTCCGATGTGGCACTTCCATTCCAGGTTTTTAGGGGTGTCGCAGGATTGGCACTGGTAAATGTCCAAACTCCCGACGCCTGAGTCGCTGTCCCGTCCCATCCCCATTCGATGAAAACATGTCTCGCCTCTGGTGGTGTCCCCTTGGACGAGGGAGTCCCGTCAATGCTTTGGACGTTCCTTCAACTTGATCTTCAGTGAGATTTCCTTCGGACCAATCGGCTTAAGCCGATTCGGATTCTGGGCGTCATATCGCAACCACAGCGAGAGTTGTTGGCGAATCACATACTCTCCTTCGAGCGAGAGATCGTAGATTCGCGACACGTCGACTTCCGATTCCTGCGTATACTTCGGTGGGATTCCGCCACCCTGAACATCTGCCCTATCGGTATTGTACACTTCTTCTCCGTAGCGTGTCAGCGGGACGGGCTTGCCGTCTTGCAAGCATTCCAAGAACTCGTATTCTCTCGCAGGGGCGAACCTGTGCGAAAGCGATTCCGCTCGCTTGTTTTCGATTTTTAACTTCGCGTAGATTCGATCTCCGACGTACAGAGGCGTCTCGGGCCATTCGAGTGTGACCGTCACGTCGTCCAGACTTTCGGTCGATTTCTTCGAATCGACTTCCGGCTTCCCCTTTTTGGGCTCGTCTCCGATGGTGACGATTCCCAACAGGAGGAGGCAGGTCAAAATCAAGGCCGTTGTGCTCAATGTCACTGGATGGCTGCTGGTTCTCGCGTTCATGGTCACCTCGTGTTGTGTTGTGTTGTGTTGAATCCCCACGATCAGCAGGGCTTCCTCATTGTTTCGACGGGAATCTGGGGTCTTGGTGTCCAGCGTCACTGGGATTGCCAGAGTGCGAGTGTCCTCCGTAACCTCTTGTTGTTCCACAACCCAGACACTCAAAGCAGTGTCTGGGGCACCCTGCCACCCTGCGGGACTGACCTCAATTCCGGCCCTTCAATTTGATTTTCAACCCGACGCTCGTCGGACCAATGGCTTTGATCCGGGTCGGATTTTCGGGGTCATATTGCAGTTTCAGTGTCAGTTGTTGGCGAATCGTGTATTCGCCTACTAAGGAGAGATCGTAAATTCGAGAGACATCGACCTCGAATTCTCGAGCCGACATCGGTGGCACCCCCCCGCCTTTGACATCTCCATTCTCCGAGTGATAGAGCCAGTCCCCATAACGAGTGAGAGGCGGGGTGGCCCAGACATCGCTTGGGATGTCTGGGTTGCAGAGCAACAAGAGGATAGGCAGTACCCGCTCACTCCGACAATACCTCTTGTTCCTTCGTCACCCAGACGCTCAAAGCAGCGTCTGGGCCACCCCGCCGGTTGCCTTATGCGGACCTGATACTGACGTAGAGAGCAGATCAGGCAGACGCACTGGGGGTGGGTGCTACTGCTGCCAAACGATCTATTGCGTCCGACGATTCGATATCGATGACATCACACAGCTTGGACAGCAACTCGTGACCGTGTTCAGCAGTCGGCGATGCGATGTCGCTCTTGCGGTACAGCGCGACACACCTGTTCCTGGTCAGAATACCTGCTTGGAAAACGCTTTGGATCTTCATGTATGAACTTGTGATGCTCTCCTCGCTCGCCAGATGTGCCCGTTGCATCAATGCGTCTGGAGCATCTGCCCCAAGGCCATAGCTGAAGTGAACTGGCAACTGCATTCCATTCACTGGACATGGGACAGAGAACTTATGCTTGAAATCCGGACGCTGTGCGAGTCCAGAAGCTCGCAGAACTTCTACGCACTGTACGTCAAACTTCTTTCTGTCGCCCCGTGGGTCACGAAGAGTCCGAGTCGCCACCAGTTCTCCAAACAAGAAATCGGTCGCCTTTGAGACCTCTCGACCTCGCAGTCGCTGCATCACCTCTCCTGTGTCAACAAGGATGAAGTTTCCTTCTTGGTTCGACAGTAAGGCGTCAACGCATGTAGAATTGGATGTCGGCACAGATTTTCCACGCCTTGGCTCGATCGATTCGCCGTTCGTCATCTCGCTCCAGAACTCTACCCATCGTCGGTAAGTATCAATCTCTTCGACGATGTTCGCAGCCTTGTCCTCAGAGAGAAACCTGGCGCACAACTTCCCCTTCGACCACAGGATCACTCCAATATTCCGTGGCTCCATTCTGTCGAGATCTGGCACGTACTTCGCCAGAACAAATCGAGATGTCACATTGTCACTGGCCATTGCTTCACCATTGGGAATCGGTTCTTGTGCTTCAGGATGAGTGTCCCGATGTCTCGTTTTCTCTGAGTGAGAAAGTCGACGACTGCCTCAACCTCGCTGGCCTTGAGCGGCAGCCCTTTCACTTCTCCACAGACGGCTTTGATGAACCATGTCGGGATGTCCCGTATGTGGCTAGCCCATTCCGCCAATGCGTCTGCGTCGTCAATCCATTCTAGCAGGCAGTGACTGCCCGTGTCGGATGTTGTTGATGGCGTGATGCCGAGTCGATCTACACGAGACAGCAGACTCTCCACACCCTCCCCAGGGTATGCGTAAAACAATGACCGCTCGTGGTCAATCAGGCGAGCAATCGATGGAGATTTCCCGCTGTCCACCTTGATGTTCCACTTCCCCCGATCTCGATTGGCAATCAGGATATCGAAGGCCACGACACCAGCGCAAAGCTCCGGACTGGATTGATACAAGAGAGCCGGTTTGCAGGCCGGAGTGGAAATGTTCTCATACCTCTGAGATGCGAACATCACAGTGGATGAGGTTTTCTTGCGAAGTAGGGAGCAGGGCGGAATCGGTAGCCGGAGAAAGTGTCCAATCTGAGCCGCTATCCATTCGTTGGCAATGAGATACGGAGACTGATCGTTCTTGCATTTACCGATGGAATGAGACGTAACAACCCAAGTGTGATCGGCGTTGACGACGTCACTTTCCTTGTATCGCCTCCGGAAGCGATACGGATAGAATGGAGACGATTCCACATGGCACCCAAGACCGGCCGAACACGCTTGATCTAACCGGGTGTTATCGACACGCCATAGCCAAGACTGTATCACAACATGACAAAGAAGAAAGAGCCGCAGAACCGGCACACATTTGCCACCTTGCCAGAGTTCGACAAGGCGATGAAGAAGATCGTTGCTGTCCCGAAAGAGGACGTGGAGCGGGGTAGCACCGGTTGGCCAGCTCTGATGCCTACCGGTGTGCCAGTGGCATGATAGGTTGTGGCCAGAGAGCATTCTCGCAACCAGAACCTCTTGTGGCGAAGCCACCCCGGTAGAGTCCAAAGCGACTCAACCGGGGCTACCCCACTTCGCGATTCTGAGGCCGTTTGTTTTCTGACCTCAATTTCGCCTCACTCCACCGACCACCCCTGGGCCGGTTGCTGGTGAATCACCGGCTCTTGGCGGGACTGCAACTGGGCAATCTCGTTCTCCACGGCGGCAACTTCCTGGCTCGTCGTATGCACTGCAAATTGGAGCCGCATGGTGTAGGTCTGGCCCGGCTCCAGCGAGATCACGCGGCCCATCTTCCGCTCGAACGACTTATGATTCGGGAAGTTCGTGCCGGGCTCCAGGCCGACCACGTACCCGTCCCGCTCTGACTGCGTACACTTCCAGACCGCAAAGCACGGCAACTCCCGCGTTGAGAACCGCAGGCTCAGGCCCCGATCCCCGGCGGCGTTTCGCAGCAGCGTCACCGTCTCGCCCGCCGCATCGCCCAGAAGCCGGTGGTAGTACACCTGCTCGGCGTAACCCGGCGTCGGCCCCAGGCAATCGGCGTGCGTGGCGATTCCCTCAGCTGCGCGGGCATTGCGCGGGGCGATCTCCGCGCTGGGGCACAGCACCTTCGACCCGGCTCCCAGGAACGGGTCGCCGATGTTGTTGTGGTACAGCATCTCAAACTCGGTCGGGGTGCCGCCGAGGTTCGTCACCTCGTCGACCACCTCAAAGCTGTTCGAACCGACGACCGTCCGCACGGTCGACTCCAGTCGCAGCTGGGGTCCGAACATTGTGCATTCATCGACGATGCCGGTGAGTCGCAGTGTGGAGGTGCCCTCTTCGACATCGATTTCGCGATCATGCGAGGGGAGGTTGGCGATCCGCCCATGCAGGGTCAGGTCCGACTCGACCGGACTCTTGGCCCCCGCATCGTTCCCCGGCGGGCCGTTGAAGGACATCCCGCAGCGGCAGAGCAACTCGTTGAACCCGTCCAGCCACCCCAGCCCGTTGCGAGCCTTGAGGTCCACAAACCTCGGGTGTGCCAGCCGCCGTACGGGCGAATCCCAGCCGATCGGGATGCCCTGGAATTCGGCCTTCCAGATTCCCATGCCGCGTGTCGGTGAGACCCACAGCGTCAGCGGGCCGTTTTTGAGTTCGAACAGTTCGACCCCTGCCGAGATCCCTTCCTCCAGCACGGTCCAGCGAATCCCCCAGTCGTGGTTCCCCGGCAGCTTGACCTCCGCCGGTCCGGCCAGCACCTGCCATGTCGGACCGTCCTCATCGTGGTCGTGGTCATGACTGTGGTCGTGATCGTGCCCACAATTGGCGTGGTCATGATCGTGCGAATGGTCGTGGTCGTGGTCATGGCTGTGGTCATGATCGTGGTCGTGGCGCTGGGCCATGTGCGTGTGCCAATAGTGAGAAGGGGAACTCGGGGAACGGGCCACAGTCTACGGGCGACGATTCCGTCAATCCAGCGGGACGAGAGCCGTCCCCCTGCCGGTTGGGTAAGATATGCGGCCTCAGCTTGCCGGAGAGCATGGACTCCCTCGTTACGTCCGATACAATGGGCACCATGAAGAGTTCGCAGCCATCACGTTCGTGTTGTTGTCCGGGGTTGTTCCTCCGGATGACGATGGCGCTCGTGTAGCCCGCCCCCGTGACAGCTGTCGCAGGTGGCAGATTCGCAACGATCACCAAATCTCGTCTCAGCCCGGAGGTCACTTCCGGGCTGATCTTGTTGATGGCCCGCGCTGATCTCGACTGACTCTGTGTTCTGTGGAAAGTGACCGCATGTTTGACCCCTCGCACCTCCTGCTCGGCCTCGATATGTCGTGGGCCGGAATCGTGGCCCTGCCGTGGCCGATGATCGTGACGCTGGGCGTCCTCGTCGGGATCATCATTGCCCTGTATTACGAGAAGATCGCCGCCGAGCTGATCATGCTCGCGGCGTTGATTACCCTGGTCTGCTTCCAGGTGATCGACATGAAGACGGCTCTGACCGGGTTCTCCAACGAAGCGATCTTCACGATTGCCGGACTGCTGGTCGTGGGGACTGGATTGCAAACGACGGGGGCCATCGAATTCATCAGCCGGGCCATGCTCGGTCGGCCCAAGCAGGGGACGCCGCTGTTGCGGTTGATCGCTCCGGTGTGCGGACTGTCGGCATTTATGAACAACACGCCGCTGGTGGCGTTTTTCCTGCCGATCTTTGTGCATGTGGCCCGTAAGCTGCGGACCTCGCCGTCGAAACTGTTGATTCCGTTGTCGTATGCGTCGGTCCTGGGAGGCACCTGCACCCTCATCGGAACCAGCACCAACTTCGTGATTCACTCCGCGTTGAAGGACGCGGGTCTGGGTGGCATGGGGATGTGGGAGCTGGCCTGGATCGGCGTGCCGGTCTCGATCGTTGGCCTGCTGTATTTGCACTTTTTCGGAGATCGACTGCTGCCGGACCGCCGGGACATTCTGGAGTACGCCGAGAGCCACCGCCGCGAATACACGGTCGAACTGATCGTCCGCCCGACTTGCTCGCTGATTGGATCGACGATCCGCAAGTCGGGTCTGCGCGACCTGCCGGGACTGTATCTGTATGCGATTGAGCGCGGGGGGGAACGGCTCTCCCCCGTTGATCCAGAACAGTTCCTGATGCTCGATGACATCCTGTGCTTCTCCGGAGTGGTCGCGACCATCCTGGACGCTCAGAAGATTCGCGGCCTGGAGCCGATCGACCACCACGAGCAGTCCCTGCCGCACCCGGCGCTGTCGGCCCTGCCCGCCGCGCAAGGCACCCCGACGGCTGCTCCACGCTCCGGGAACCAACTGTGCGAGGCGGTGATTTCGCCGACTTCACCACTCGTGGGGATGACGGTCAAGGAGGCCAATTTCCGTGCTCGGTATCAAGCCTCGATCATGGCCGTTCACCGCAGTGGCGAGAAGATCGAACGCAAGATCGGCCAGATCGTCCTGCAACCGGGCGACACACTGCTGGTCGATGCCCCCGAGGATTTCATCCATCGCTGGCGAAACTCGCGAGACTTCTTCCTCGTCTCAGGGTTGGAGGACAGTGCCCCGATTGACCACCGCCGGGCGTGGATCGCCTTGACGATCTTCGGCGGGGTCGTGCTGGGGTTGACCTTCCTGTCGGCTCATTCGGCCCTCATCTCGCTGATTGGGGCCGCACTGACCGTGTTGACCGGCTGCACCTCCTCTCGCGAGGCGAACCGCAGTATCGATCTGCCAGTCCTGATCTTGATCGCAGCCGCGTTGGGTGTCAGCAAGGCCCTCGACAAGAGTGGAGCGGCCGAGTGGATCGCGAACGCCTTGATCTCGTGGGCCCAGCCATTCGGCAAGGTGGCCGTGCTGGCAGTCGTGGTGGTGCTGACCGGGGTGCTGACGGAACTGCTCAGCAACAACGCCTGTGCCGCCATCATGGGGGCATTGGCTCTCGCGACGGCCAAGACCACGGGCATGGACCCGCGCCCGCTGCTGCTGGCGGTGGCGGTCACATCGTCCTACGGATTCGCGACGCCGCTGGGCTATCAGACCAACCTGATGGTGTACGGTCCCGGGGGGTACAAGTTCAGCGACTACCTCCGCATCGGCATCCCACTGGACATCATCTGCTGGACGATGACGATCATCATCGTGCCGCTGGTGTGGAGCCTCGACGCTCCGCTGCCACTGGTGCTGCCGCTCACCCCGTAGCCCAGGTCGGACAGTGTTTCACGGTAGGAGGATTCCCCCTGATTTTGTGAATCTCTTGGGGTTCCTCCTGGAAAGGCAGAAGATTTGCACACAGATTTCACAGATCAACACAGATTCAGAGGGGAGGCCATCGAACATGATCCCCCAAGTCGTCCTTCAATCTCCCCTGCCTGATCTGTGAAAATCTGTGTCAGCTGTGTACTAAACAACTCCTCCTGGAACGCGTCCGACAAAACGCCACCCCGACAAGTCCGGTGTCGGGACTTTTGTCGGAAATGGGAAGCGGGAACAAAATCATGAAGAAGAAAATCATGGGGAGTTCAGACCATGGGATCGACTCCATGTCACGTCGATTGAAACACGGACCAGCCATGACCGCGTAGCCCCAGTCGGTTCTCAAAGCCGATGTGGTTCATATACTGCGGTCACTCCAGAAGGAACTGGGGCGAGATCGACCGCTCACACGCCACGGAAACAGACTCATGCTCGACCACGAACTTCGCAACACCTGCCAGAACCTCATCGCGCGCATCACCCAGCTCAAGGACTCTCTTTGACTACGCCGGGAAACTGAAGCGGGCGAATGAGCTGGAATCGGCGATGGCAGCTCCCAATCTGTGGGACAACCAGGAGACTGCGCAGAAGATCATCGACGAGCGGCGGCTGTTGATTCAGAAGCTCGACCCGTTGCGGACCCTGTCGCAGGGGGCGGACGATCTGGGGGTGCTTCTCGAGTTCGCCGCTGAAGACGACAGCGTGGTCCCCGAGGTCCGCGAGCAGGAAGCCGCCCTCGGCAAACAGCTCTACGCCGCCGAGTTGCAGGCCAGCATGTCCAAGGCCGAGGACGCGGGCAGCGCCTACATGACGGTGCAGGCCGGGGAAGGCGGCACCGACTCGGCCGACTTCGCCCAGATGCTGATGCGGATGTACGCGCGCTGGGCGGACTTGCACAGCATCAAGGTCGATCTCCTCGAAGAATCGCCGGGGGAAGAGGCGGGCATCCGGAGTGCCACCCTGCACTTCGTGGGGGACTACGCCTTCGGGTTCCTCAAGGGGGAGACGGGCAATCACCGGTTGGTACGGATCAGTCCGTTCGACTCCGCGGGGCGGCGGCATACGGCCTTTGCCGCCATCGACGTGACGCCCGACCTGAATGACGAGAACATCGTCGACATCGATTGGGCCAAGGACATTCGCGAGGATGTCTATCGCGCCAGTGGAGCCGGGGGCCAGCACGTCAACAAAACCAGTTCGGCCATCCGCCTCACCCACCTGCCCACGAACGTCGTGGCCACCTGCCAGAACGAACGCAGCCAGCACCAGAACCGGGCCGCCGCCCGCAAGATGCTGATCGCCAAGTTGTATCAACTCGGCGAGGAAAAGAAGGCCGCGAGTACCGCCGCCCGGCGCGGGGAAAAGTGCAAGATCGGGTTCGGCGGCCAGACGATCCGGAACTACGTGCTGCAACCCGAGCAGTTCGTGAAGGACACCCGCAGCGAACTGAAGACCAGCAATCCGCTGGAGGTGCTGGACGGGCAACTCGACCCGTTTATTGAGGCGTATCTGCGCTGGAGCATTACCGGGGCGTGAGGTGGCTGCGTTCGCCAGAACGCGGGGAGCCCGCGACCGCTTGATGGGGAGGGCGAAGCTCCTGCTGTGAACACGTTCACGATCCTCGTGGGGCACGTTTCCAACGTGCCCGTCCCCCGCGGAGCGCCCTGCAAAGGACAGCCCGGTGGCGATGCTGTGGACAGTTCCAGACAGCGTTGTGGAAGTGGGATGGCCGCAAAAAACTCAAAAAACGCAAAACAGAGTCCTCCCCCTTTTGCGTTTCTTGAGTTTTTTGCGGCCCTCACTCCGGTCGGGATTCTCGCCCTGACTGATGAGACTCGCCTGGACCTGCGTCGAGTGACGGGCACGTCGAAAACGTGCCCCACGCCGAACGGATTGAGGCGCAGGCACAGCCTGAATGTCGGCGATTTCTCCGAAATCGACCTCGTAGGCGATGTCGCTCCGCGACTCGCATTCCGCCAGCGGGAAGACCGACTCACGCGGGTTTTCCCGAGGTCCGGACGGTGTCTGGCGGGACGAATCTCAGTCGCGGAGCGACGTGAGCTACGGGCCACGGGCACGTCGAAAACTCGCCCCACGATGACCTCCATCCTGTTCACAGCACTGGCCTCGCCCTCCCGGCGAATACAACCCTCGAGTTTAGTCCTGACGGTCCACTAGAAGCCGGCGCCGTCCAACTCGTCTTTGCACCTGTTATAGACATCGCCCGTCCTCTGTTGCAGCAGCTTGACGCTGCTCATGACCGCCAGCAGGATCAAGGCCAGCATCACGGCGTACTCGACCGCAGTCGGGCCGTCTTCGCTCTTCAGAAATCGGAGGAGTGACTTCATGGTGGGTGATGGGGTGAAGGACGGGTTCGGGGCGAACGAACAGTCTGTGCCCAACCCTACGTCGTTCCTGAATCTGGTGCCGATGGATTTTCGAGATTTTCGAGATTCGGGCTAGATTCGGGCCTCCCCACGGGAAATGTTGTTTTCGGGCATCATCGGCGGAGAGGAGCTTGAGGCCAACTCGCGCCACTCGGTTGAAACTCGATGCCTGATGGACCGCCTGCGAGTCGCGAAGAGGTCGTGGCCCGTGAGTCGAAAGATTCCCGTTCCGTTCCATCTTCCCGGAACTGGGGCCAATCGACAGAATACATCCCAACGGGGGCAGGGACGCCTCTGAACAGTTGAGGAGATGGCGTGATGACCGATTCGATTTCGCGGACCAGCCGGTTGCGGCTCTTGCTGGTGCTACTGGTCTCGCTGGTCGGGTGCGACCAGGCGAGCAAGCAGTACGCGGTCACGCACTGGGCACATCTGGAAACCCAGCCGCCTCAAAGCTACTTCTACGACACGTTCCGCATTACGTTTGCCTATAACGAAGGGGCGTTTCTGGGGCTGTTAGACAAGCAGCCGCCGAATGTTCGCTATGCCATCCTGGTGATTGGGAATGGTCTGTTGTTGATGGCCTTGGTGATTGGAATTCACATAATACCGATGGACCGCTGGAGCTATCTGGCGTGGGCGCTGGTCTTTGCGGGCGGGATCGGCAATCTGATTGATCGGATTCGGATCAACGCCGTGATCGACTTTCTGAATCTGGGGATCGGGCCGGTAGTCCGGACCGGGATCTTCAATGTGGCCGACATGGCGATCACAGCCGGGTTTCTAATGCTCGTGCCGCAGATCTTTCGAGGGGAGCCGAAGGAAGTGCCGGCCCCCGCCACGACACCGGGAACACCGTCATGAGGCGGGGGATGCCAGTGTGGTACGACGCTCCGCGTCGTCCGTCACGACGCGGAGCGTCGTGCTACATTCTTTGGGTTCTCCTCGCCAGCCTCGGCGGGTCGCTCTCCGCCGAGGACCGCGTGACGCTGATCCCGGCGGGAGCGGTCGATCCGGTGATCCTCATCGGCTCGGTCGAGGACTACACCGGGCAGGAACTGGTTCTCCTGCGGCCCGGAGTCGCCACCGCCGATCGGTATCCGGCGAACACGATTCAGTCCGTGCAGACGTGGCGATCTCCCATTCACGACCAGGGGATCGCCGAACTCGACGCCGGGACCACTCCGCTCGCCGAGCAGTCGCTGCTTCAGGCCCTGAAGGACGAGCCCCGCGACTGGGTGAAGCGCGAGATCCTCGCGCTGCTGGTCCGCTGTGCCATCCGCCGCAACGACTGGGGCACCGCCGGGACGCGGTTCCTGCAGATCACGAAACAGGACGCCGCCTCGCCGCACTGGAACATCGCCCCGATCCAGTGGGCTCCTCTGTCGCTGGGCGACAACCCGAAAACGCTGGCTCGTGCCTGGCTCAAGGGGACCGACGCCCCGTCGCGGTTGCTGGCTGCGAGTTGGTTACTCCTCGATCCAGTATATGGAGAGACTGCTCATCAGACGCTCGACGACCTCGCCCGCGACCCCAACCGCATCGTCAACTCGTTCGCCCGATCCCAGCTGTGGCGGCTGCGCTTGGGTCTGGAGTTGAGTGAACTGGAGGTGGAAAAGTGGCGGAAGGAGGTGCGACGAATGCCGCGCTCATTCCGGGCCGGACCGCAGTACCTCGTGGGGCGCGGCCTGCTGCAACGCAGCGAACCGGGGGCCGCAGCTGCGGAATTGTTGTGGTTGCCGCTGGTGTATCAGGAGAACGAGGACTTATCGGCGAGAGCGTTGGTGGATGCCGCCGGGGCCCTCGAACAGACGGGGCAAACGCAGGCCGCCCTCACCCTGTATGACAGCGTCATCGCCGGGTACGCCTGGTCCCCGTGGGCGAACGAAGCCCGCCACGCCCGATCGGTCTTGTCCTCGCCGGTGGATTCGAGCGAGAATCCGGCTCGCGAGTGAAAGCGACTCAAAGCCCAGTGGTTGCAACCACTGGGCTTTCTAAATCGCGACTCGCACCACAACACGCCAGGGAGGGCGGCATGTTCGCAGTTCCATCCGACCGACCTCGACCGAACCCGTACGGGCGCGTCGTGCGCACGCTGGTCTGGGCGGTCAGCTTCACGCTGCTGTACTCCCGAGTCGCCCAGGCTGCCGACGGCAAGATCTTCGACAAGGGCGTGCTGAATGTGCGCGAACTGCTACGGGCCGGGGGGGTGATCGGGTATGTCACGATCGCCCTGAGCGTCGCGATGGTGGCCCTGATCGTCGAGCATCTGCTCACCATCCGTCGCAAGATCCTGATCCCCGATGGGTTCGCCGAGAAGTGCCAGAAGTTGATCGCCAGTGGGCAACTGACCCAGGCCGAGACCCTCTGCCGCGAGCAGACGAGTCTGTTGTCCTACGTCGTCGGGATCGGGCTGCAAGAGGCCGACCTCGGAACCGACTCGATGGTCAAGGCCATGGAGGACGCTGTGGCGGAGCAGTCCGCGCGGCTGATTCGCAAGATTGAATACCTGTCGCTGATCGCCGCCATCGGCCCGATGCTGGGACTGACGGGGACCGTGTGGGGCATGATCCAGGCGTTCGCCGAGTTCGCCGACAAGGTCGCACCCCGTACCGCCGACTTCGCCCCCTCGATCTCCGAGGCCCTCGTCACCACGATGTTCGGCCTGCTGGTCGCCGTCCCCGCGCAGATCGCCTTCGCCATGTTCCGCAACCGCATCGACAGCTACATCGCCGAGACTGCGGTGACCTCCGATACGATCATGGCCCCACTCAAGCGGAAGCTGCTGTTACAGCAGCGCAGCCCCGATCCTCGCCCGGCCCGGACCGTGCTGCCGACTCCGCCCGCACCTTCACCGCCGGACGGGGGGCGAAGCAAGTGAGGCTCCCCTCGAAGCAATACCGGCGACCTCTGCGGATGGACATGACTCCGCTGATCGACATGGTGTTCAATCTGGTGGTGTTCTTTCTGGTCGCCTCGCACTACGCGAACGAGACCGACATCCCGGTCGAACTGCCAAGGGCGACGACCTCGAAGGCCGATGAGGAAGACCCCCGCCGCCTGGTGGTCACGATCACCGATGACGAAAAGTTGCACATCGCCGACCTGCCGATCGACCTGCCTCAACTGAAGGAACTGGTGCGAGACGAACTCGACCGCCACGGCCCCGAGTTCGCGGTGCAAATCCGTTCCGACCGCCGCGTGCCATATCGCGCGGTGGAGCCGCTGCTGCTGGAGTGCTCGCGGCTGGGAGTGAAGCGGTTTGGGTTTAAGACCGCCGGGGAATGAAGAGACTCCTCGCCACGGGAGGTGATTGGGCACATTCGCCAAATGGGTCCAGTAACCCGATGCGTCAGCGAGGGCCGAGCGTAGCGAGGGGTGCCGCCAAGCAGCGTCCGTCCGGGGCTCACCGACTGGCCGAGGCCTCTTCGGGGGGCCGATCTCTCGCAGGACATCGAGAGACGTACGCCCTCGCTCACGCGTCGGGTTACTGGTTCCCACATCGGACTCGATCGCGAGCATGGGCACTTCTCCTGTGAGCGGCCCGGGACCGCCAATGGGCGAATGCACCCAACAATCCCCAACCCTCGCCGCACCGTTCGACCTCCCCCATCCGTGCCTCGGCCCTGCCATCCGTGCGAAAATCCTATCACGAATTTTTCGCACGGATGGCAGGGCCGAGGCACGGATCGAACAGAGTCGGAGGTAGCCAGAAGCGTTCCGATCAAACGTCAATTTGAGCGGCACAACCGACTCGACAAGCTCGGCAGACTGCTCCATCCCGATTTCAACGGCTTGATGAATGTTTGAAGATTCTTCGTGCGGGGGATTTTCGAGGGCATCGACACGACGCTACAATCCAAACCACATCGGGAACGGTTGATGAACCGTTTCCTCCTCTCCTCTCATGTCTGCTGTTGTCACGGAATCATTGGATGTCTACGGAACATCTGCCGGGTCAAGGATTGACTCCGGTTGTCGAGAACGCCCCTGTCCAGGATGTTGTCCAGCCCGCTCACTGTTCCAATGGTGAGGCAGCTTCGTCTCCACCGGCGGAACACGCGACGTGCCCGGCGGCTGCGAGTCCACCGGTGCCAGCGGACCCCGTCCCGTCTGATGCAGTGCCGTCAGATGCAGTGCCCGAGGCGAATGCCCCGCGCGTCCGCCTGAATCCGACACCGGACCCGACTCTGTTCAAGGCCGTCCCGTCACTCAATCCGGGCGAAGGCTCGCGAGTCGATATGGATGCCCTCCTGGAGGAGCAGGTCGCCCGCGAGAAAAAGGCCAAGGCCGAAGCTCCCGCCCCGCGCGTCGAGCCGATCGAGATCCCCCGCACCGAAGTGCTGGAAGGGAACCTCGAAGCCGAGCTGACCGCCGTCATGCAAAGCGGCGAGGTCGCCTCGGGCATCGCAGCTGTGGCTCCGGTGCCACATGCGGGACTTGACTCCGAGGAAATCGGCCTGACGCAGGGGATGAAGGTCTCCGGGATCATTCAGTCGCTGAACGGTGATGACGTGTTCATCGACCTCAAGCAACGCATTCCGGGTGTGGTCAGTTCGCGTCAGTTCTCGCCCAAGCGGCCCCCCGTGGTCGGTGAGCCGATTGACGTGATCGTGGCCAAGTTCGACGACGCCGCCGGACTGATTACCTGCAACCTGCCGCGCAGCACCAACAAGGTCTCGGGAGATTGGGACGCCCTGCAAGTCGGCATGGATGTCGAGTGCATGGTCACCAAGACCAACAAGGGCGGTCTCGATGTGACCGTCAGCTCGATTCGCGGGTTCATGCCCGCCAGCCAGGCCGACATGGGCTTCGTGGCCAATCTCGAAAGCTTCATCGGTCAGAAGTTCCGGGTGCGGATCACCGAAGTCAACCCGGCTCGTCGCCGGCTGGTGGTCAGCCGCCGGGAGCTCCTCGCGGAAGAGCGAGAGAGCATCCGCGAAGAGCTGATGAAGAGCCTGCAAGTCGGCCAGACACTCACGGGGCGGGTCAAGACTCTGAAAGAGTTCGGGGCCTTCATCGACCTGGGTGGTATGGATGGCTTCCTGCATGTCGGGCAGATCAGCTGGGTCCGAATCAAGCACCCGAGTGAGGTGCTGACGGAAGGTCAAACGGTCGAGGTCAAGGTACTGACCATCGATCCCGAGTCGGGCAAGATCAGCCTGGGCATGCGTCAGTTGTCGGGCAATCCGTGGATGAATGCGGAGGCCAAGTACGCCAAGGGTACGAACGTCACCGGCAAGGTGACTCGCATTGAGCCGTTCGGAGCGTTCATCGAACTGGAGCCGGGGATCGAGGGGCTGGTCCATATCAGCGAACTCGATCACAAGCGGGTGAGGCGCGTCGAGGACATCCTCAACGTCGGCCAGACCGTCGAAGTCCAGATTCTGGAAGTCGAGCCGTCCCGCAAGCGAGTCAGCCTGTCGATGAAGGCCCTCAAGGTGAATCCCGATGCCGTCGTGGCAGAGCCGGAACCGGCACCGGGAGCCGAACTGTTCCAGCGCAAGCGCCGCGGCGACCTGAAGGGCGGAACCGGGAAGCCGGGGCAGAGTGGCATGTTCGGCAACCCCGGCGACTTTTAGTGGCCCACCAAGCGGAAGATGAGGGGTAGCTGCGTTCGCCAGAACGCGGGGAGCCCACACCAGGCCGTGGTCGCGAAGCTCCTCTCGCTGGATGCCTCAACCCTCAACCCTCAACCTTCAACGATCCCCCATGATTGCGAAGCTCATCCCGCTGGATGGCTCGCCGCCGCTCCTGATCATCCGCGAGGTGACTCTGGTGGGGCGGAAGGGGGGAGAGTGCGATATCGCTCTGGAACATCCCAGTATTTCCAAGCTGCATTGTGCGATCGCCCGCACGGACGGATTGTTGTTCGTCCGCGACCTGGGCAGTACCAACGGGACCAAGGTCAACGGCCAGCGGGTCACGCGCGGGGCGCTGCTGCCGGGCGACGAGTTGACCTTTGCCAACATCAAGTTCAAGGTCTTCCTCGGCCCCGGCGAAATGCCTGCCCAGCCGGATGACCATACCGAAATGCTGCTGATCCCGGTCCGACCCGGTGAAGAGTACGCCCCACTGCCGGTCGACCTGGAAGACGAGCCGGAGATCGAGAGTGATGTCCGCCCGCTGAGTGACTCCCGCGTGATGTGAGGCGGGACAAGTCCCCGAACTCGAACACGCCATCGGAAAGTCGGCCTCCATGCAGATCAATGGCTCCCTCTGCCTGAGTCTCTCGCTTCTGATCGCTGGGCTGTGGCTGGCTCTCGGGATGCGATCATTCGCTGAAGCCAAGGAGCCGACCTTGCCCAATGTCGAGTACGCCCGTGTCGAAGGACAGCCGCTGCTCCTCGACCTCTATCTGGCCCCCGCGACAGAGGCTCCGACTCCGCTGATCGTCTGGGTGCATGGCGGCGCGTGGCGGGCCGGGTCGAAGGCCGATGTCCCGATTCAGGCCCTTGTCGCACGCGGCTTCTCGATCGCCAGCGTCGACTATCGGCTCTCGACGGTGGCCCGCTTTCCGGCCCAGGCCCACGACATCAAGGCCGCCATCCGCTATCTGCGGGCCAACGCCGCGAAGCACCACTTCGATCCGCAGCGGTTCGTCATCGCGGGCTCCTCAGCGGGTGGGCATTTGGCCGCCCTCGTCGGAGTGAGCAACGGTCACAAAGAGTTGGAGGGCAAGGTCGGCGAACACCTCAGCGTCTCCTCCGATGTGCAGGCCATCGTCTCGTTCTTCGGGGCCTCGAACCTGGAAACGATCCTCTCCCAGTCCAAGCCGCACGGCCTCAGCGTCCGCGTGCCCGCACTCCAACTGCTCCTCGGCGGGCAACCGACCGAGCAACCCGCACTGGCGAAACTCGCCAGCCCGGTGACGCACGTCGACGACCACGATCCCCCGCTGCTATTGATCCACGGCGATCAAGATCCCCAGATGCCGATCAACCAGTCACACGAACTCGAAGGGGCCTATAAAAAGGTCCAGCGCCCCTGCCAGTTCGAGGTGATCCACCACGGAGCCCACGGCGGCCCGCAGTTCTTCGACGCCACGCGATTGGAACTGGTCGAAAAGTTTCTGCGGCAGTCGCTGCGATAACGTTCGCGAGAAGTGATCGCTTGGCGAACTCCCCGAGTTTTCCAGCCGCCACCGACGCGGCTCACTCGGGTGCGTGCGTGTCCGATGACTGGGGGGCATCGCCTGGTTTGGGTTTTGGGGGTGACCTGCGATCCACCACCCGTCGACCATCCTTGCCTTGGCGTGACTGCAGATCCGCCACAATCCTGGCCAAATCGCACCCCATCGATTCGGCATAAGCCTCTCGGACTCTGTGGATCTCAGCCACGATCGGATCATCAAACATGGAGCAGTTCCTGGGGAGTGCAAATGATGGGGGATGGATATCCACCGTCCGACAGCACGTCTCCTATCTTACCGCGAAAACACTGGCGGTCCAAAGCGACCGCCAGTGGCACCCGGCGATCAACGTCAGACATCCGACAATCATGCAAGCGGCTTTCATGGTGCGGTCCCCAATCCCTTATTACCCAAAGCGATGTCATTTTCATTTTGACTCTCGTTACCAAGCTCCGGCTTGGTAACGCCTGCCCTCGAAGCTCTGCTTCGCTGAGCGACACAGGACTTCCGCTCAGCATGTCAGGACTGGATTCGGTCGGCAAATGCAGGGCCGTATGCGAGAGGGGGGGGTCTGGCACGCGGGCGAAGCAGAGCTTCGGGGATATGCGGTCCCAAGCAGGAGCTTGGGACCGAGGGAAACCTTGTCGTTCGGCGATCGCTCAAACTCATCGGCTACTGCTGCTTCCCCTTCGTGAGCATCATGAACGCTGTCTCCAGGTTCAACTCCTCCTCGCGAAAGAGTTTCAGCTTGAACCCGCGTTCGATGATCGCCGAGGGGATTGAGCTGTAGTCCTCGATGCCTTTCTTGAGGGTGACATCGATCCGTTTGCCGACCATCTCGACCTTGGCGACTTCGGTGAGTTGCTGGAGGAGAGCTGCGGCTTTCTCGTGATCGGCGGTGACTTCGATTTGCAGGATGATCGCCTCGCGGGACTTCTTCATCACATCGGCCACATAATCGTCGACCAGCATGATGCCCTTCTCGATCATCCCGACGCGGGTACAGACATCGGCCAGCTCGGGGAGGATGTGGCTCGACACGATGACGGTCTTCTTCATGTCGCCGAGGCGCTTGAGCAGCTGCCGCATCTCGATGCGGGCGCGGGGGTCGAGGCCACCGGCGGGTTCGTCGAGGAGCAGCACCTGCGGGTCATGCAACAGCGTCCGCGCGAGGCCCACGCGCTGGGTCTGGCCGAGCGAGAGCTGGTTGACCATCGCGTCGCGTTTGAAGGCCATGTCGACGAGTTCGAGCTTCTCCTCGCACACCTTCCGACGCGCCGGGCCGTTGATGCGGTAGGTGGCTGCGAAGAATTCGAGGTACTCGATGATCGTCATGTCATCGTAGACTCCGAACCGGTCGGGCATGTACCCGACCAGGCGGCGGATCTCCTGCGGGTCGGTGTAGATCGACTTGCCGCAGACGTAGCACTCGCCGTAATCGGGATTGAGCAGCGTGGCGATCATCCGCATCGTGGTCGTCTTGCCCGACCCGTTGGGGCCGATGAAGCCGAACACGTCCCCCTCTTTGAGACTGATGGTGATCTCATTGGCCGCGATCAGGTCGCCGTATCGCTTGGTGAGTTTCTTGGTCTCGATCACGGGGCAGGCTCACAGAAAATGCGGGAGGAGAGAATGAACGGGAACAGGTCAACGCCTGCGGAATGTCACGGCACCGCGGGCGACTCAGCCCTCTGCTTCACGGGCAGAACCCAACGCACGAAGCACTCGCGGTAGCGGGGGGTGACGGGCTTTCCATCCAGGCTGTACTGGGCGGCGAGCGGTTCGGTGGCTCCGCCCGCTCCCTCCACCGGCATCTCGGGATCCTCATAGGCCGGGTTCCGAAACCGACCAAACAGAACCGCCCGATTGGCATCCACCAATCGTGACAGATCCTCCGCCTGCAAGGTCGAATTCGTCAGCCCGGTGTAGGACTGGCCCCCCGCCAACTGATAGAACGAAGTGGTTTGCATCAAGCCCAGCAAGTCCCGACCGAGTGGATCGTAGGATTGATGCGTGAGGGTGTAGTCCTTGGTCTTGCGGTCTTTCCGCTGAACTTCCTTGGTACTGACACGCACCAGATAGTCCGTCACCAGACGCGAGGGAACCTGGTCTGCTCCCACCGTCTCCCCGGCCCGCAGAGGACCGTCATGGGGTTCGGAATGGTAGGCAAAGTTGCCATACACCAGAACCCAGTCGACCAGTTCCCCGTCGAACTGATGCGAGAACGTGCCCTTCAATTGCCCGTCTCCGACCTCGAACAGATCGGCTGTCACGGGGAGCGTCTGTTTCCAGTGCGACTTGGCTTCCAGCACGACACTGGCTCCGTGTCGAATGGGCAGGGATCGAACCGCCCGGCCCCCCTCCGCGAACTCGACAGCAGCTCCCCCACTGAGGTCCGTCGGGCGGTACAACCCGCGGAAACCGGCCTCGGGCCGTCCGGTCCAGCGCATCCGCGTCTCCGCCGGGGACACGGGATTCATCGCCCCCGGCTGACAGGCGACCTCAAATCGCTGATGCTGCGGACTGTAGATGGTCAACCAGCTATCGAGCTGGGCTTCTCCCGCCACAGCGTCCCAGGTGACCAGATCGATTTGCCGGGTGAGTGCGCGAGTGCCTTCCGTGCGAGCGGCGACCCAGAGGCCGACCAGGACTCCCAGCGTGACCCAGACAGGCAGCGTCAGCCAGGTCCAGTGCGGTCGCTTGAGCCACCGGTGAACGATCAGAAAGTCCAGCGGCCCCACGATCACCAGGAACAACAGTGCCGACCCCAGCACCACCCAGTAGCTGGGCCGCACCACTTCGGGGAACCGGTCCAGCGTGTTGACGAGTTGCGTCTGCAAATCCGAGACCCCCGTCGGGTTGAGGTCCGACTGCGGGCGCTCGGCTCCTTCCGCCAGCTTGGGAATCGCCGGCAGTCCCGCCAGCCAGCGACAGAGGTCCGGCAGCGACTCCCATTCCAGTGTCTGGCCCTCCGCTGTGCCTCGCGCAAAAGGCAGGGCATTGATGTCCAGGGCAATCGCCGTCACCGTGCCCAGCGACTCACCCGACCGGACCACAATGGGGCCGTCCAGGCTGTGGGCCAGAATTTTTCCGGACTCCACAGTCCATTGCACCGTGCGTTTGCTGCCTTCGCGCAGTCGGAGAGTGGCACTGCCGGGAATCGATCCGTTCAACGCGGTGATGTCGTGGTGGATCATCGCGCCGTCGAGCTGGATGGGCAGCCAGTTGGCGAGGCCGGGCGAGGCCACCGAGGTCACCTCTTCTCCACCGATCAGCACCAGTCGACCACCCTGGCGAACCCACGCCTTCAGGGAGGCACCGAGGGCTTCGGGGATCTCGCATTTCGGCGAGATCACGCAGACATCGACCGCCTCCCAGCTGCGCGGGTCGGGTGGAAGATCGCTCAGTTGCTGGGGCGCATAGTGTTGCACGACGAGGGGAGCGACTCGGTCGGGTCGCGACTCTCGCATCTTGGCCACGGTCTGAGCAGCCCTTTCAAACCCCAGCACCGGCTCGCCCAGACACATCACGAGATCGGTCTGCTGGGTGACCGTCTGTAACCCGCTGCCGCCGCCGTCGTGACGCAGTGTCTGTTCGTCGAGAACCTCGGTCCCGCGCAGGAGTTCCACGACGACCGGACTCTCGAGCGGGCCGTGCTGATACACCATCCACACGACCGTCGATGTCCCACTCAACACCACCGGCGGACCCGATTGGCGAACGGGCCGCCCTTCCACATCCGCAGCTGTGACTCGGGGGGTAATTTCGGTTCCCGGAGTTCCGCTGACGCGAATGGCAATGGGGGTCCAGCGTCCGACCTCGACCACCCCGCGAAACCCGACCTGCACCGACTCAATGTGTGCCGGGGCTTCGACCGCGAAGACAGGGCACGCGGCGGCCAGGAGTGTCCCCATGACACTCAGCAGCCAGCCGATCAGCGGCGGCCTGGGCTTCGCGGAGGCGAAGGCACCGGTCTGGCAGTGGGACATGCAGTTGTTCCGAGGGAGGGGAGTCCGCTGGAGACCGGGCAGAACCGGATAATCCGGAATGAACGAGCACACTCGAATGACGCTGGCCCGGTCCCAGTCGCCGGGATTCTATCCGGGGTCTGGGGCACGATGCCACTCGCCGGGCGTTTCGCGGGAACCCCTGGGTACATTCGCCAATTGGCGGTACTTCGCGAAATGCGAGTCGCGGAGCGACATCGCCTACGTAGCTCGGTCGCTCCGCGACCGAGATTCATGAGGAGTACCGCCAATTGGCGAAGGCACCCGAGACCCCTTCGCACACTCCGCCACGGGTCAGGGGTTCTCATCGTCCAGATCGCATGTCCGGGAAGACCTGCCCCGCGGGCGACAACACATCGTCTGGACTACCCCAAACTCATCGTCACCGTCTTCAATTCGGTGTAGTTGTCCAGGCCGGACTTGCCCAGTTCGCGGCCCATGCCGGACATCTTGAACCCGCCGAACGGGGCGGCGGCATCGAACACATCGTAGCAGTTGATCCACACCGTCCCGGCGCGGACCGACTGGGCCACGCGATGCGCCTTGGCCACATCACGGGTCCAGACAGCTGCGGCCAGACCGTAGAAGGTCTTGTTGGCGCGTGCGACGACCTCGTCGAAGTCCTTGAAGGGCAGCACGCTGATCACCGGGCCGAAGATCTCGTCGGTGGCGATGGCCATGTCGTCGGTCACGCGGTCGAAGACGGTCGGCTGGATGAAGAGTCCCTTATCCCCCTGGCGTTCGCCTCCGGTGACGCACTTCGCTCCGGCCTGCTTGCCGAGGTCGATGTACTTCATGATCTTGTTGAACTGGTCCTGGTCGATCTGCGGACCCTGCGTCGTGGCCATCTGGAACGGGTCGCCCAGTTGCCGCTCGCGGGCCTTGGCGACCAGCTTGTCGACGAACTGCTCGTGGATTTTTTCCTCGACGAACAGGCGGCTCCCCGCGCAGCAGCACTGCCCCTGGTTGAAGAACAGCCCGAACTCCGCCCCGGCCACGGCGGCATCAATGTCGCTGTCGGCGAAGACGATGTTGGGGCTCTTGCCGCCAAGTTCAAAGGTCAACCGCTTCAGAGTCTGGGCGGCATCTCGCATGATGAGCTGCGCGGTTTCAGTCGAGCCGGTGAAGGCGATCTTGTCGACACCGGGGTGCTTGACGAGAGCGGCCCCCGTGTCGCCGAAACCGGGGACGATGTTGATCACGCCCGGCGGGAACCCGGCCTCGGTCGCCAACTCGGCCATCCGCAGGCAGGACAGCGGCGTCTGCTCAGCGGGCTTCATCACAATGGTGCAGCCGCAGGCCAGCGCGGGTGCCCACTTCCAGGCCACCATCAGGGCGGGAAAGTTCCACGGGATGATCTGCCCGACCACGCCGACCGGCTCGCGGCGGGTGTAGCAGAAGTAGTTGCCCCGCACCGGAATCGTGTCCCCGGTGAGCTTGTCGGCCCAGCCCGCATAGTACCGCAGGCAGTCGATCACCAGCGGGATGTCGGCCACCTGGGCGTCGCGAATCGGCTTGCCGTTGTCGAGCGTTTCCAGGGCGGCCAACTCTCCGGCATGCTGCTCGATCAGGTCGGCCAGCTTGCCAATCAGTCGTCCTCGATCGCGAGCATCCATCGCGGGCCAGGGGCCGGTTTCGAACGCCTTCCTGGCAGCCTTCACCGCACGGTCGATGTCTTGAGCATTGCCGCGAGCGACATCGGCGATCTTCTCTTCGGTGGCCGGGTGATAGGTCGCGAAGGTCTCTCCGCTGACCGAATCGCACCATTTGCCGCCGATCAACATCTGGGTCTGACGAACCTTCGGACGAGCCACCGAAGTGGGTTTGGAAGCTGTTGCAGTCGCCATGGGGAAAGCTCCTGAGCGCGAGGGTACGGAAATCGAACTCACGGAATTGTACCGTCCCGTGATCCCATTTCGCGAACTCAAAGGACTCGGAACGATGGGGGGCATTCGCCATTTGGCGGTATCACACGGGATGCGAGTCGCGGAGCGACATCGCCTACGTAGCTCAGTCGCTCCGCGACTGAGCTTCATTGGGGATATCGCCGAATGGCACTGTCGTCGCCCTAACTCCTGTCAGTCTTTACCGTTACCCGAGAGGAGTCGGTCTCGCAGTACCTGGCGGGGTTCTTGCATGAGCGGG
>JAYWFM010000289.1:0-23834 GCA_043778825.1 Planctomycetota bacterium
GCCGCCAAAACCCCGTTTCACCAGGCCAGGGTCGGGGTGAGGGGGCCATCTCGCTCGCTCTAGCCCCCTCACCCCGGCCCTCTCCCCCACAGTGGAGTCTTCTCCGAAAGCCATGTCGATTGTGGGGGAGAGGGGGCAGAACCTTGAGAAACACCTTGCGGGAATCCTTCACGGCGTTGCCCGAAAGGGTTGGGCTGCCCGGGGCCGCATTTCCCAGGGTGCGCTCCTGCGTCGCGACCCTGGGCTATGGTGTGCAACCCCTTCGGGGTACAGAGGTCTTCAGGCCACCGAGAAATTGCGGAGCGTGGTAAATTCTCTCACGACACGCACACTTGAATGGTTTGCAGTGCAGAGGGCGCTGAGGACGCAGAGTTCCAAAGGTATGCCAGTCTCTGCGTCCTCAGCGCCCTGTGCGTTTTCATTTTTCGAGGCACTGGAGCGAGTGATCCCGTTGCCAATGCAAAATCCCTCCTGGGGCACAGGAGGGATTGGAAATTCGAAGCTGCACCGACGACCGCCATCAGGCGGGGGTCGAGATCTCGGCCACTTTCAGGCCGGGGATCGAGATGCCGGTGATCTTGATCTGGGTGTACTTCTGGCGATGGCCGGTGTGGCGGCGGGAATTGTGGCGGCGGCGGAGCTTTTGAATCTCCAGCTTCTCGCCCTTCTTCAGCGGAATCATGATCTCGGCAGTCACGGTGGCCCCGGAAATGAGCGGGCGACCGATCACGCTGGCGGCACCGGCGCTCGCGAGCAGCACCTGATCGAAGGTCAGTGTCCCGGAGGCATTGCCCGACTCCCGCAGGTCGATGTCGACGACATCTCCCGCGGAAACACGAATCTGGCGGCCGTCAGTTTGGATAATCGCGAACATCTCAGTCGATCCCCTCAGTCGTTCTCACTCAGGCTTGGCGGAACGGAGTAACCCGTTCCGTTGCAAGACGTTGAGTTGGCAGTCCCCATTCTGGCCCGGTCTGGGCCAAAATGGGAACGGAGCAGTCTAGCAGGTCAGCGTTTCTTGTACGAGTCTCCGGGCGGAAGAATTGCGACTTCCGCCCCGATGTCGTCCAGGCACTTGATGAGCATGTGATCCGGGCCGCCGTTGGGCGCTGGAACGATGTTCACCAGCACGTCGTACTTCTCTTCCAGATCAATGATCTCGCGACGCTTCTTGTTGATGAGGTACTCGGCCACGCGGGCCTGCACCTCGACCTGAAGGCGGGCGACCCCCTTGTGGTTGGCCTTGGTCATCAAGGCTCGCATGACCTCGATCGCCATGCTTTCGGTGGTCTTCACCTGTCCCACGCCTCGGCAGCACGGGCAGTCCTCGTAAATGCTGCGGCGCAGTGACGGACGAATCCGCTGCCGCGTCATCTCAATCAGACCGAACGGGCTGATCCGCAGCACCTTGGTCCGCGCCCGATCCCGCTCCAGGCATTCGCACAGCTTCCGCTCCACGTCACGGCGATGACGTTCATCCCGCATGTCGATGAAGTCATTGACGATCACCCCGCCGAGGTCGCGCAGGCGAATTTGCCGAGCGATTTCGGCAGCTGCGTTCATGTTGACCTGATAGGCGTTCTTCTCGGCATCCGAGTCGGAGTTGCGGAAGTTCCCGGAGTTGACATCGATGGCGACGAGGGCTTCGGTCTGGTCGATCACCAGCGAGCCGCCCGCTGGCATTGGCACTCGGCGGCTCTGGATGCGGCTGATTTCCTCTTCGATCTTGTACTTGTGGAAGATCGGTTCGCGGCCTTCGTAGAGCGTGATGCGGTCGACGTGCCGGGGCAGGACGACCTCCATGAAGTCGCGGGCGCGTTCGAGGGCGTCCGGTTCGTCGATCTGGATCGACTCGATGTCGGCGGTGTAGATGTCCCGGATCGTGCGGGTGATCATGTCCGATTCTTCGTAGATCACGCCCGGCCCTTGCAGCTTCTCCAGCCGCTTGACTAGCGTCTTCCAGAGCCGGAGCAGGTAGTTCATGTCGCGGTGCAAGTCCTGCGTCGAGCGATCGACGCCGGCGGTGCGGACGATGAAGCCCAGTCCCTCGGGCGGCACGATATCGCGGAGGGACTGACGCAGACGGCGGCGGACATCTTCGTCCTCGATCTTGCGGCTGACTCCGAGGCGTTGCAGCCCCGGCATCAGCACCAGATAGCGGCCCGGGATGCTGACGTAGGTCGAGAGGGTGGGCCCCTTGGTGCCGATCCCTTCCTTGATGACCTGGATCAGAACCTCGCTGCCGCGCTGGAAGATTTCCTGGATCGGCGGCTTGTTGCGAACGCTGCGCTCGTTGATCTTCTCGCGACCCCGGCCCGGCTTTTCCCGTTCGGGGACGAGGTGCTTGTAATACTGGTACTCGACATCGCTCACGTGCAGGAAGCCGTTGCGACCGATGCCGAAGTCGACGAACACCGCCTGGATGCTCGACTCGATATTGACGACGCGACCGCGGTAGATGTTCCCGACGATCAGCTCCTGGCTGGAGCGTTCAACATACAGCTCCTCCAGCACGCCGTCTTCCACAATGGCGATCCGGCATTCTTCCGGCTGGATCACATTGACCAACATCTCTTTTTTCATCGGTGGCCTTTCGGGGGGAAAGGCGAACAGGGTGCCACATCATCGCGATCTGCGGGATTCGCAAAGAAAGCCCAGGGGTTGCAACCCCTGGGCTTTGTGGATCATTCGACATACCGCTCTTGGTCATCAGAAGATCGCCAAAATGGGCGATATCTTTGAAATCGACGCCTCCGGTCGCGCACGCTCCCATCGCGGCTGTGACACAACCGGCGAGGCGAGGCGCGAAATGGGAAGGGCTTCGATTCACACTGATCCGATGGACGAGCACTCTGTTCGCAAACACTGAATCCAGAACGGCGAGTCGGGCAGGGGAGTGAACCGCAAAGCTCACTCTTCCTCGCCCGTTGTCGCCAACAGTTTTTTCACTTCTCCGAGTAGGAACTGGTCGATTTCACGGGCCAGATCCATTTCGGAGGCACTCACCGAGATCTCATACGCCTTGCGGGTGTACAGATGCCGGATGAGTTCCTTGATTTCGGGGATGGCCTGCGGAGTCAAGCTGAGACGCTCGATCCCTAGGCCGATGAACAATGGCACGAACCGTGGCTCAGAACACATCTGTCCACAGATCGTCACGCTGATTTTGGCCTTCGCAGCTGCGTCAGCCACCATCTTGATCGTGCGGAGGATCGCGGGGTCGGCGGAATTGTAGTACCGCGCGACCGCCGGATCAGAACGATCCGCTGCGAGAGTATACTGAATCAAGTCGTTCGTGCCGATGGAGAAGAAGTGGACCTCTTTGGCGAACTCCGGGGCCATCAGGGCGGCCGACGGAACTTCGACCATCATCCCGACCGGAATGTCGGCTTTGTGAGGGATTCCGCTCTCTTCCAAGTCTTCGGCCACGTCCCGCAGGACCGCCTTGGCCTCTCGTAACTCGCCCAGCGACGAAATCAGCGGGAACATCACCCGCACATCGCCGTGAACAGCCGCTCGCAGAATCGCCCGCAGCTGGATTTTGAACCGCTCCTTGTCGTGCAGGCTGACGCGGATACTGCGGAGGCCGAGTTCGGGGTTGGTGAAGTCGCTGAAGATGCTCGCCTTAATCGCGGGCACCTTGTCGCCCCCGAGATCGAGGGTGCGGATCACGACCGGACGATCCGGAAAGGTCTTCACGACCTCCATATAAGCGGCATAGTGGTCCGCTTCGGACGGCTCGTCGTCGCGGTTCATGTACAGGAACTCGGTCCGGTACAGGCCAATGCCTTCGGCTCCACGCTCGCGGCAGTGCAGGGCCTCGTGCGGGAACTCGATGTTGCCGAAGATCGGCACGCGGACATGGTCGGCGGTGTAGCAGTCCTTTTCGCTGCGACGAACGAGCCGCTTGTCCTTCGACCGCTGCATGCGGTCGGCCTTCTCGGCCAGCACAATCGCATTGGCATCGGGCGAGATGATGACGCTGCCATCGTCGCCATCGACGATGACGATCTCGCCGCCGCTCACCTGATGCAGGAAACTCCCCAGTCCGACCACAGCCGGGATTTCCAGGGCACCTGCCAGAATTGCAGTGTGGCTAGTGGGTCCGCCGACTTCGGTGGCGAAGGCTTTGACGAACTTGGGGTCGAGCCGGGCCGTCTGACTGGGAGTGAGGTTGTGAGCCAGAATGATGACCGACTCGGTCAGGACCAGCGGGCTGTTGGCCTCCATCCCGCACAGGTGCCGCAGCAGTCCCCGCTCCAGATCATGCAGGTCGGTGGCCCGTTCCTTGAGGTAAGGGTTGTCGAGGGCCGTCAGGGCGTTGGCCTGCTTCTGAAGTACCGTCTGCACCGCTGATTCGGGTGAGTACAGATTCTTCCAGATCAGGTCCACGATCTCGTCGAGGATCATGGGATCCTGAGCCAATTCCAGGTGAGCCTGGAAAATCGCTCCGTACTTGCCACCCAGCTTGGCGGTGGCCTCGTCGGCGTGGGTCGAAATCTCGGCGCAGGTTTCCTGCACTGCTTGCCGAAAGCGGGCGATCTCCGCGTCGACCGTATCGGGCCGTATGGTCTGGCGTGAGATCGAAAAAAAATCGCGGCCCAAAACCAAGGCGGGCGCACTCGCCACACCCGGACTGACCGCGATCCCACGTTTCACCAGCATCGGCTTCTCCGGACACGGTGGAGATCCGCTCTCCGAAAAACTGCTTTCCGTGGGATAGGCTTCCAGCCTGTCATTCACTGAGCAAGACAGGCTGGAAGCCTATCCCACGGCTTCAACGACTCACCGGTCGGTCATGAACTCGTCCGCGAACAACTGCTCCACGGTGTCGGCCATCGCCTCGGCCCCCGGCCCATCGACTTCCAGAGTCAATTCCGTGCCGCATGTCGCGCACAACAGAATCATATCCATCGGCGATTTGGCGTTCGCTGTTTGGGTGCCAGAGACCAGTTTCACCGTCCCCGCGAACTCCTTGACCGTCCGTGCAATCACCGTACAGGGCAGCAAATGCAGCCCGTTGGCATTCTTGACGGTCAGATCCCGACGCACGAGGGTCGGTTCGAGTTCCAAGGAGTCCGCGCCTGGCATGGCTGGCCTCACTCCTCTGGCTAGGGTGAACACTGTTCTTGTCCTTGGTCTGGGTGTCTTGTCCGAATCTCGCCGCTGAACCCACCTCCACCGGAGGCAGGGTTCGTCCGAGTGTTGAGATGCAAAGCGGGTGCCAACGCACCACGCTCTGCCTCATCAGACAAGGAAACCCAACGCAGGTTCAGGATCAAAACTGCTTCTCGTCACCCTCTTTGAGCAAGTCGATGACCTGCTCGGCGGTCTTGGACTGACGCATGAAGCTGCAGAAGTCGTCGCTCTTCAGGTGCCGCGTGATCGTTTCCAGACCACGCAGGTGTTCCCCCGGACGGTCCGGCGGCGAGATCAGCAGGAACAGGATGTGAACTACCTCCCCGTCGAGGGCGGCGAAGTCGAGTCCCGCCTCCGACAGAGCCACAGTCGCCACGATCGAATCGACCGAGCTGTGCTTCGTGTGCGGCACAGCCACCCCGCGCCCGATGCCCGTCGACCCCAACTCTTCCCGCTTCATGATCGCGGAAATGATGGCTTCGGTGTGTTCTGCCGCGACCTTGCCCGCCGCGCGCAGCGAGTTGACGATCTCACGAATCGCCTCATCCTTGGTCGTGGCCTTGAGATTCGTGATCACGGCGTCAGCCGCCACGATGTCCGTCAGTTTCATCGCCAATCCTCACTCGAAACCCAGTCGGAGAACGAGGCCCGTTGCAGATCCGACAGGGACTTGTCCGACCCCTCCCGAAGACCCCCTCCCGAAGACCCCCACAAGGAGTCCCCCGAAACGAGCCGAACGGTTGCCGAAAGAGACATCTTAGAACGGACGCGCCTCTCCCGCCAACATGCACGCGGTCGAATTCACCCGCATTTCCCGTTCTGGGGGATTTTGAGCCTACCCGAGAACCGTTGCAAACTTCCGAAGTCTCCGAAGACTTCGGAAGTTTTGGGGGTGGCTCTAGGCGGTCACATCATCCGTCGCTTCATCCTCGATGTCTTCCGTCACTTCCGCCTTCGCATATTCGTTCAAGGGACGGTCGCGGCGGTGATCCTGCACCTTTTCCTTGTACTTCGTGATCTGGTGTTCCATCTTGTGCATCGCCTGATCGAACGCAGCCACCACTTCCGGCCCTTCGTGAGAGGCCACGAAGTCGTGCTTGTGCTCCGCGTTGACCTGGATTTCCACCTTGACGTGGTCTGCCACCTTCACATCGACCGTGACCACAATCGCGGACACCCGCTCGAAATAGGTCAGAAGCTTCTCCGCTTTCTGAGACAGCAGTTGGCGGGTTTCCTCACGGATGTGTCCATGACGGCAGGCAATTTGAATCTGCACGGTGTCCCCTTCCTTCAATGGCGAACCATTCCTCGGTGCGTGACATGTAGAGGAGTCCGCAGCATCATTCGTTTTTCATGCGCTGACACCGTTCGCTCCATAACCGCCAAGTCTAGGACACGTTCACTCCGGGGGGAAGCGCCTTCACTCCGCCTTCACAATTTCCGTCGCCATTTACCGCCTCACCCACGGACGACCCCTCCACCCAGTCAGGTTGAAATTCCTGCCGCAATACCCGACGGCGATCTCACGATTCGGGGTTGGAGTCCAGCCTTTAGGCTGCTCCAGAGCAGCCTAAAGGCTGGCAGACAGAGAAAACCCAGCACGGCTCCTGGCTGCAACCCAATAAGTCCAAGTCGTTTGAGTGACTTGATCCCATTGCGTCCTTGCGCCTTGGCGTCTTTGCGTTGAAAATTTCTCTGTCGAACTGCGATGCCACTCGGCGGTCAGAATTCAACGCAAAGACGCCAAGGCGCAAGGACGCAAAGGAAGATGTCTGGCTCTGTCGAAGTCATCACGCACGGCCCAAGATGTGCGCAGCGTGCGCAAATATTGGCTGTGAGTAGTATCCCACAGGTCAGACAAATCTGCTCCGGAGCAGCCTAAAGGCTGGATTCCAACCCTGCCAACTCACGAATCCGGCCCAGTAAGGCCATCACCGTCGCCAAAGTCGTCAACGGGTTGATGACCGTCATCCGCAGATAGGCCACGCCCTCCAGTGTCGTCTGCGAGACATAGAACTCCCCCGATTCGATCAATCGGCGGCGGAGCTCCCGATTCAGATCGTGCGCGTGCGAGTCATCGCCCCCCGGCGCAACGTACCGAAACACCACGATATTGCACTGCGGGCGGAAGGGGGCCTCGAAGTCGGGCTGCTGTTGTAAATGTTGCCACACCTCGTCCGCCAATCCGAACGTCGCATCGATGAGATCCGAAAACACCCCCGGTCCGTACGTACTCCACACTCCCCACACCCCGAACGCGGCTGCCCGCTTCGTACACTCCAAGGTCATCAACCCGCAGTCGTACTCAGCCATCCCCGGGGCCGAAGGATCAAATAAATATGGAGCGTCCTGCTGGAAGGCCGCGAACCGGTGAGCTGCCTGTTTGTAGAACACGAATGCACACAGCGCGGGCACGTGCATCATCTTGTGAGCGTCGCAAATGAAGCTGTCCGCTCGCTCCAGCCCCTTCACCAAATGGCGATATGTCTCGCTAAACGCCGCAGCTGCACCGTGGGCCGCATCGACATGCAGCCACACTCCGAATCGCTCGCAGAGGTCCGCGATCTCCTCCAGCGGATCAAACGCCCCGATCGGCGTCGCACAGGCACACGCCACCACAGCTGTCACTGGGATGTTTCGATCCTGGTGTACTTGCAGTTCGGCCTCCAGAGCCGCCGGAGACATCCGCCGCTGGGCATCGAGCCCGACGCGGACGACTTGATTCGTCCCCATCCCCAGAATCCCGGCCGAGCGGGCAATACAGTAGTGCGCGTCCTGCTGCACGAGCAGCACCGGCGGAGTCGGGAGTGCTGACATGCCGGACTTCCAGCTCTCTCCATGGACCACATTCCGAGCGGTGAGTAGTGCAGTGAGGTTCGCGATCGACCCGCCGCTGGTAATCAGCCCAGCAAACTCCCCGGTCGGAAGGCCCATCACCTCACCCAGCCGCTGGATCAAAGCCCGCTCGACCGCCGTCGCCCACGGCCCCATTTCGTAAACGGCCATCACCTGATTGGTAATGGTCCCGATGGCGTCAAACACCCCAGCCAGCGGAAGAGGCCCCGGCACTTGGTGCCCGATGTAATGCGGGTGGTGCAGGTTCTGCCCACTCTGGAGACACTCGTCGATGAGTGCGCGCACGCGCTCCGCTGTCGGCAGGGCTGTCACAGGTGCCTCATCCAGTCGCAGCCGAGCCCGTTCAATCTTCTCCAGCGGATGCGACCATCTCTGCACCGGCCCCTGCCCGGTCAGCACTCGCTCGAAATGGGCCTTGAGCAAGTCCACGGCGATATCAATCGCGCTGGTGAACTCACCAGGCGAGAACAACGCTCGAAGTCGCTCTGAAGGGTGACTCACAGACCGTGCCCCATCACTGTTCACCACCGACAGCCCCGACAAGCCCACTGCTCACGGGAACTCTCTCATTCCCCGAATCATCTCGGAACCCTCGCCAATCGCAAGTCGCTCTTCGGCTCCAGCCTTCAACCTTCAGGCTGCTGCCTCCACTTCTGGCTCCCGACCCCCGACTCCCGACTCTCCCCGACTCCTGTTGCTCCGTTTTGCCGGTTTCTGTTATCACCCCGCTCCACAACGTGTGGCCGATTTTGCCGAAGCCCATTCGGGGACATCGACAAGGATGTCGATGCGGTCGTCAGGGAGTTGACCCAGTGAGCAGTCCGAACGCCTATTCTCTCCGCATTCTGTTCGCCGATGATGAGGCCGGTCTCCGGTTGGTCATCAAAAACGAACTCCAGAAGCAGGGACACGAAGTCACCGTCGCCGAGGACGGGGCCGCAGCCATCGCGCTGCTCGACGCACATACCTACGATTGCGCGATCGTCGACCTGAAGATGCCCAACGTCGACGGCTGGGGCGTGATCGAGCATCTCAAGAAGAGCCATCCCGACACCGATTTCATCATTTCGACTGGCCACGGCAACATGCCGGAAGTCATCAAGGCGTTGCACCTGGGGGCCTTCGACTTCGTCCCCAAGCCGGCCAACCTGACCACCATCTCGACCGCCGTGAACCGCGTGGTCGCGAAGCACCAGCTGCGGAATTGCACGCTGGCTTTGCGGAGCCAGGTGAAGTCAGCCTGCGGCACGACCGACATTATCGGCGAAACACAGTCGATGAATCGGGTCAAGAATCTCATCAACAAGATCGGCCCGACCGATTCCAACATCCTGATCCTCGGCGAAACCGGAACCGGCAAGGAACTGGTCGCCCGCCGGATTCACGAAGTCAGCCAGCGGGCCAACATGCCGTTCGTGGCCGTGAACTGCGGAGCCTTGCCGGAACATCTCGTCGAGAGCGAACTCTTCGGCCACAAGAAGGGGGCCTTCACCGGTGCCGAAACCGCGCGCAAGGGACTCATCGAAATCGCCAAGGGCGGCACGCTGTTCCTCGACGAACTCGGCGAACTCGACAAGCACATGCAGGTCAAAATGCTCCGTTTCCTGGAGTCGGGCGAGCTGCGCCGCGTGGGGGAGAACGAGACGATTCACATCGATGTCCGCATCGTGTGCGCCACCAACCGCAACCTGCAAGACATGGTTTCTGAAGGCAGCTTCCGCGAAGACCTGTTCTTCCGCGTGAACACCTTCGAGATCCGCCTGCCTCCGCTGCGCGAGCGCAAGGAAGACATCCCCGCCCTGGCCCGGACGCTGGTCGCCCGGCACATGAAGCGGGCCGAGATCCCCGAGAACATCCTCGCCCCGGAGACCGTCTCGCTGCTCCGCGCCCACGACTGGCCCGGCAACGTCCGCGAGTTGGGCAACGCGATCGAGCACGCCGTGATCCTGTCGGATGGCAAGGTCATCCACGCCGAAGACCTGCCCACCAGCGTTGGCGGCAGGGCGTCGCAGGCCCAGTCCCGGCCATTCCTGGTGACCAACTTTCCGCATGCCCTGACCCTCGACGACATCGAGCAGGAAGTCATCCAGCAGACCCTCGAAAAGTACAAGGGCGACAAACCCGCCGTCGCCGCCGAACTCGGGATCGCGCTCAAGACCCTGTACAACAAGATCAACCTCTATCAGTCCCGGCAGAAGATGTCGGCGTAAAGCCCCCGCACCGGAAATGATCGAACAGCATTTCGTAACTGCGTTCGCCAGAACGCGGGTGTCCCACCCTGTGGCGAGTGCGGTGACGGTCCTTCATTTCCGACCTGTTGCCAAACTCGATTGTTGGAGTTCAGCCTTCAGGCTGCTTCGCCCGCGTTCTGCGATCGGGCACTGCCTGGCCCAAGACAGGCTAAAGCCTGAACTCCAACAGTCGGAGGCTTGACGGGAAACTGGGGTTCATCCGACACGTCGTCAGCGGACGAGAACCCTCATGCCCGCAGAGCATTCGCCGTGTCCAGGCACTCCTGGATCGAGGCACGGGTCCACTCGACCAGCTCCGCCTCCCGCCCCGGCTGGCACAACTCGGCGAGGCGTGTCGGGTCCAGCGGCGCGCCATACACGATCCGAATCTTACTGGGGCGAGGCAACCACGCCCCGCGCGGAAACGCCTCGTACGCTCCCGCGACAGCCACCGGGATCACCGGCACATTCGCACGCCGGATGAGGGCCACAAACCCCGGCTTCAGGGCGCGCAGACCGCCATCCAGCGAGCGCGTCCCCTCGGGAAAGATCCCGACCAGGAACCCCTGCTCCATCCGCCGCAGCGACTCGCGCAGGCTCTCCGTCCCCGCCGATTCGCGGCTGATCGGCATTACGTAAGTTCGCTTGAGCAGCCAACCCAGCATCGGAATGCGGAACAGATTCTCGCGGGCCAGATAACTCACCGGTCGCCGCAGCGGCAGCCCCACCAGCAGCGGGTCGAGGAAGCTCTGATGATTGATCAGCAGCAAGGCCCCGCCCTCCGGCAGGTGCTCCATCCCCTGCGCTCGATACCGGAACCAGACCGTGAACAGCGTCTGAAATATCTGCTGTAACGTGAACCAGATCCAGTTCCGCCGCAACGGATCGGGCAGCTGCGGACGCACGACCGGTGAAGTCACTGCGGCCATCGGCGGGGGGGAGACATCAGACATGCGGCGGTGTGTCTCGGACAGCGGTGTGACTGAAGGTGGGGGGGACTAGGTGCCTTGTCAACGCTGGAGTGGGAGGTTGGAGTCCAGCCTTGAGCCTGCTCCGGAGCAGGCTCAAGGCTGAACTCCAACCCTGCTGCTTCGTCCTGACAGGGTACTCGCCCCCGCCCTTCACGATCCCAGCAACTGCTTCAGCACGGCGAGGTTCTCGCGCGCGTCAAAAATCGCACGGATGGGGATGCGAAAGCCGGAGACGACGCGACTGGCGATGTGGCCCGACCCCGACTTGAGCAACAGTTGGAATTGGCCATTCTCGATCACGTACTGCTCGACGGTTTCGGCGTGGGCATCGACAATCCAATATTCACCCACGCCGTGCGCTTCGTAATCGTCGAACTTGACTCCGCGATCCCGGGCTGTCGTCGACTTCGACAAGACTTCGATCACCAAATCGGGGACGGGGAATAACATGGTCTCCGGTTCAATCATCGCGGCCTTCGCGGGGCCGAAGAACACCACGTCCGGTTCGTAATCGTTGCGAGGAAAAACGCACAGGCATTTTTCATCGAGGACTTCACCCAGCGAATTCATTCGAACATGTGTACCCAGCAGCGTCAACACGTTGTACTTGGCCACGATGTGCCGACTGCGGGAGGGCGAGTGAATGACGATTTCTCCTTCAATGAATTCCACCTTCTGATCGTCCGACATCTCCTCGCGGAATTTCGTCCGGGCCAGGGCCTCTGTCTGGAGACGCTCATTCAGCGTCGCCACAATGTCGGGCAAACACGGCGATTTCAGGAGCGGTGCGAGGTCGAGCCTTGTCATGGACATCAGCATACTCGGCGGAGATCGGACACGACAACCGGAAAGCCAGTCAGGACTCGCAGCTGTGTGTGCGTCCCGTTCGTCGGTCGCGGTTTCGCCCAACACACACGCAGGAATCCAACCACGAAAGGCACGAAATACACGAAAAATGCAGGGTGTCGTGGTGGAGAACAACTTTGGGAGTGGGGTGTCGCACCCGTTCTGCGAGGCTGTCGGATGCCTTTCCTTGGTCATCCTTTTCGTGTGTTTCGTGACTTTCGTGGTTCCACTCCGAGGGTTTGGATGCTCTGACCCAGAGTACCGACGATGGGGACGCACACACCTCGCAGCTCGGTGGAGGGCAGCCAACCGCTGGAATCACCCCGGAGCCTTGAACTGGAACCGGGCGCACTGGCTGAAAAACTCCAGCGGGTTGTCGTACACGACCTTGCGGATCTTGGCTTCGCTGTGGCCCCGGCGGCGCATTTCCATGATGAAGTCCGGGACCGCCAGCGGGTTGCTCGGACCCCAATCGCCCGCCGAGTTGACCATGATCCGGTCATCGCCGTAACGCTCGATGATGTCGGCGGCGCGGGCCGGTGTGCATTTGGTCGTGGGGTAGAGGGTCATGCCGCACCAGAACCCGTTGTCCCGCGCGAGGCGGACCGTGTGTTCCTCGACGTGATCGATACAGACGCGACCGGGCTGGAGGTCGGAACGCTCCTTGAGCATGTCGACGATCATCCGCGTGCCCTTGTACTTGTCCTGCAGGTGCGGCGTGTGAATCAGCACCAACTCCTTCAATTGAGCGGCCAACTCCAGATGTTCGGCAAAGATCGTTGACTCATTCTTCGTATTCTTATTGAGGCCAATCTCCCCAATCCCCAGCACCCCCGTCTGGTGGATGAACTCGGGGATCATCCGGATCACCTCCCGCGACAGCTGGACGTTCTCCGCCTCTTTGGCGTTGATGCACAGCCAACTGAAGTGCTGCACCCCGGACCAACTGGCCCGCTTGGGCTCGAACTCGGTCAACTGGCGAAAGTAGTCACGGAAGCCTTCGACGCTGCCCCGGTCGAACCCCGCCCAAAAGGCCGGCTCACTCAGCGCGACGCACCCCATGCGGGCCATCCGCTCGTAGTCGTCGGTGGTGCGGGAGACCATGTGGACATGGGGGTCAATGAACTGCATGCTGCGGCTCGTGGGGGAACCTTCGGGGAGAAGTGGCGTGAGTCCCAGCGGATGACAAACCGGGTCTGCACGCGACCTCTTCAGTGTACACAGCTACGCGCTCGCTTCCCAAGCCAGGGGCGGCCAAGGGCGAAGTCGGAGGGGAGCTGCATTCGGCTAATGGCAATCCCCTGTCTGCCCCCGCATCTCTCCTACTTCGCTGCGGTGTGCCAGTACATGTTCGGGCGCAGCGGGTGAAACAACCCGACCGTGTTCCAGGGCTGGGTCAGGAGCCGGACGCTGCGCACCCATGCGTCCACAGACTCACAGCCCTGCTGAATGGTCGCATGGAGTACCTCGACCATGAGGAGGAACGCCTCATCGTCTGCCAGCAAGAACGCTCCGCCAACACCTGCTTTTCGTCGGGCCTCGAACGTCGTCGCAGCTGCGAAGTAGAGCATGCTGGCCGCGTGCAGTAGTCTCGAATCGCGCCCCATCGTCTGGCAGGCAAGCGAGACAAACTGGTCGATCAGCGTGATCTCTTGCTTCAGGCGGTGTGAGTAACTCTCCAGTTCCGCAGCTCGATCCGCAGGTGTGTGGCTTCCGCTCAGGATCGCCGCCAGGCTCTCCACCCCCAGCAACGACTGGGCGATCCCCGTGCTGTAGAACGGGTCGATGAACCCGGCGGTGTGCGGCAGCAAGGCCCAGTTCACCCCGGCGGCGCGCGACGCCAGCCGTTGCAAGC
This sequence comes from Planctomycetota bacterium, assembly GCA_043778825.1. Classification (GTDB taxonomy): domain Bacteria; phylum Planctomycetota; class Planctomycetia; order Planctomycetales; family Planctomycetaceae; genus TH-plancto1. The sequence goes on from JAYWFM010000289.1 coordinate 13,899, forward strand.
GGCCCGTTCTGACGAGGGGCCTCTCAGACGTGAAGGGCAGCGCGGGCCGGGCGTCGCGCAGCTGATCCGCGATGGAGGGGTAGCGAGACAGCAGGTGTTGCCACTCCTCCGCCGGGGAGAGATGTGCCGGGACCGGATGCCGACGGGGATCCAGCGACCAACCGACACTCGTGATCCCATTGTCGAACCGCAGCATCCACATCCAGCCGCCATCGATGATGTGGTGCAGCGCTGCCTGGTCGCAGGGATAGGGATGGTCGGACCGATCGATCCCGGTCTCATGCAGCAGGTCGCCCCATTCGCGCACTCCGTGGAAGTGGCCGAACAGGGATCGGGAATGTGTTGACAGGCTGGCGACCTCGGACGGAAGGCCGAGCGTGCGGATCAGCGCTGAGTCGCCCCCGGTGCCATCGACGAGGAACCGGGCCTCAATCGGGGGGGCATTGGCCAAATGGAGGTACTCCGCTCTCTCTGCTCCCTCTCCCCCACAATCGATTCGGCTTGCGGTGAAGTCTCCGCTGTGGGGGAGAGGGTCGGGGTGAGGGGGCCAGAGCGAGCGGTGTGGCCCCCTCACCCGCGTGGTCTCTCCCTGCCGCTGACAGTGGAGCGTCCAAACCGGTCCAGGTTCGATCAACTCGGCGGTGGTCTCTTCCCACAGTTCGCCCCCGGCCTCGACGAACAACCGGGCGATGAAGGCATCGACCTCCGCGCGATACCAGTGCGTGTCACTGACCTCGTCATTCGCACTGGCCGCCACCAGCAACTCGCGCTCGTGATTCGCACCGCTGGAAAACGGTTCTCCGTCACGATGGTGAAAGTAACTGAACCCCCGCTTCAGTCCCCGCGACACATCCGGTTGGGAGCGGCACCAACTCCCGTATCGACACAGCGGCCGCAGCTCCGGCAGGTCGTACTCGTCGCACAGCGACTCCAGAATGAAGTCCGCAGCTGGGGTCGACGACTCGCCAATCGCAAAGCGGGGATGCTTCTGGCGATCGATGACCAGCACCGACAACCCGCGTTTCCGCAGCAGCAACCCCAGCAGGCTGCCCGCGAAACCGGAACCGAGAATGGCGACATCGAAGAGGCGAGACATGCTGGCAGTTTACCGGACAGAGATGAATTGCTCTAATCCCGCGCTGCCTCTGGAGTGTCGCCTTTCGCTCCGCACTGATTCGTCTTTTTCGCTCCGCGAAAGGGCGTTCTTTCGCGGAGCGAAAGACAACACTGCCCACCGGCATCCCCTTCGGAGCGTCCCCCCATGTCTGATCGACGCCCCCCCGAGATCACCGAAACGATCGCCGAGGCGCTCCGCGCCGGGCTGGCGTTGTTGGCGGTGGTACTGCTGGCTCGGGCCAACGTCGGGGTCTTGACACGAGTGCCTTCTGTCTGGGTTGTCCTCCCGGTCTGCGGACTTGCCTGGGCGACAGCGGCGTGGGCTGTTCGTTGGACGCCGACCGGGGGGGGATCGCGGCTCGCGGTCTGGCGGGACTGTGTGGCTCCGGCGCTGATCTCGCTCGTGATCGCCGGGCGCGGCGGTTCGGGCTCGCTGCCCATGGCCATCGGCCTCCTCGTGATCGGTTCGCTGGCGGTGGGTTTCGCCGCGGGGTGTTGCCGAACGAATCTCCCAAGGTCTGATCAGGTTTTTCCGGAGAGGATCTCTGTCGAAGCGCTGGAACCGATGGCTGAGGAGTCGAACCGGGTGAATTCGCCAAGGGGCGGTCCTGAACAGCTGATTGGACGGGAGGGCGAGGCTCCTGCCGAGCCGCGACGAGGCGACGGCCTTGTTCCTGATTCGCAGCTCAGCGGGAGCTGCGCCCTCCCGGTTCATGCCGAATCAGGACACGTAGCTCGGTCGAGCGATGGGGGGCCACCCGTTGGCGAATGCTCCCCACTGAACACTCCGGCTCCCGATGCCATCGCAGCGACTCCCCTCGAGGCCGCCGCCCCAGCTGACCTCGCCGAGATCGTCGAAACGTCGATCGATGAATCCGCCCCGGTGGAGAGCTGGACCCGCACGGAGTCCGACGGGGAAGTGTCGATCGAGGCGGTCATCCTGGCCCGATTCGACGAGGGGTCCAAGCTGGCGGTGGTGCATTTGCCATTCGTGCCGCCGCTGCCCTCGTTGCCGCAGATCGAGTGCGAGCCGCTCGATTCTGGTTGTGAAGTGACCATCAAGACCGAGGCGGCGTACCGGCATGGGGCGAGGCTGAGTGTGACTCGACCATCCGCCGGTGCGGCGGAATCGGTGCCAATTGGCGTCATGGTCTACACGAGTGCCGAGGATCAGGTAGAATCATAAGAGCAGCGCCGCTCCGGGACGTTCCATGTGTCGCCTTTCGCTCCGCACTGATTCGTCTTTTTCGCTCCGCGAAAGGGCGTTCTTTCGCGGAGCGAAAGACGACTCTCCCCATCGCGATGCCGCTGTGAGTCTGGTGAGCCATGCCCGTCTACGTCTACGAAGTCATCCAGCCCGACGACGCCCCCGGTCCGACCTTTGAGTTGGTCCAGCGGATTTCGGAGAAGCCGTTGACTGTCCATCCCGAGACCGGCGAAGCCATCCGCCGCGTGATCCAGGCCCCCTTCATCGGCGGAGCCTGGACCGAAGCCTCGATGGGCAAGCGGGTGAAGGACGAAAAGAAACTCGGCCAACAGGGGTTCACCAAGTACGTCAAGGCGGGCGACGGCATCTACGAGAAACGCTGCGGCAAAGGCCCCGAATTCATCTCAAAGGATAGCAAGGTCGACGGCGGGAGCTTCGGGCACCTAGATTGAGCGAGTCGTAGAACGGAATTCATTCCGTTCTTTCGACTGTTGGAGTTCAGGCTTTAGCCTGTCTTGGGACTGGCAGTGCCTGATCGCCGAACGTAGGCGAAGCAGCCTAAAGGCTGAACTCCAACAGTCGATTTCTACGGTCGGCGGCGGAACACCAGTTCGTTGCACCCCATGCGGTTCGTCGTCTTGAGGTTCTCCAGTTCGAATCCCCGCGCGCGACCGAATTGCAATAACTCCTCGACCGTGGCCACCTCGAACGGGTAGCCGCCCAGCCAGTCGATCCAGTCGTAGTACACCGACATCCCCCGCGATCCCGGAGTGAGGGCTGCCGTGCGACCGGAGACGACCCACTTCACGGCGGTCCGCAGCGCGAAGTACGGGATGAACGTCGCCAGCACCAGCCACCGCCCCAGCAGACCCGAGCAGTACAGACGCTTGACCTGCGTCCAGAACCGGGAGACGCCACCCTCATCGTTGTAGATCGCGATGAACAGCTGGCCGCCGGGGGCCACTCGTTGAGCCGCGTGTTCGAGGGCCAGCTGCATCTGGCCGGTGTGATGCAGCACGCCCCAGGAGTAGACGACATCGAACGGACCCAGGCCGGTCATGTACGACGGGTCGAGTACCGACCCAGCCTGCACCGTCCAGTTCGTGGCCTCCGGGGCGTAGCGGCGACGCACCTCGGTTGTACACGCCACCGAACTCGGGTCGAAGTCGAACGAGGTGACACTCGCTCCCAGCTTCCAAGCGGCCAGCGACGAAAGACCGCTGCCTGAGCCGATATCAAGGAACGTCTTCCCGGCCAGCGACTCGACCTGCAACATCGCGCGGAGCGTGCGGGTGGCTGTCTCGATCCGCTGGGGCGAGAGGACCGACAGGAATGCCTGCCAGTTCTGGCCGAAGGCGAACCGCTGTCCGGCGTCGATCTCGGCCTGGGCGTCGGAGGTCATGGACCGGTCGCCTTCTTCGAGATCTGAGACCAGAGATCGCCCTCGAACAGGTCGACCAGTTGAGCCAGTCCTGCCTCGACCAACTCCGGCCCCTTCACGAACCGACCGGGCCGGGTCCACTTCTGGATCAGTCTCAGCTCGCACTGGAACATCCGGGTCAGGAGGCTGTCCATGTCCTCCTCCAGAATCTTGAAGTACCGCGCCCACTCAGCGGCCTCCTCCATCCGCACATCCTCTTCACTCTGCCAGCGCATCGGATGAAACAGCAGTGCCGAGTAGGGCGTCACAAAGCGGCGGCGACAGGCGGCGAACGGCACGAGCGCCGCCGACGAACACTCCCCCGCCACGATCGCGATCGGGTCGAGTCCCCGCAGGCGAATGATCGACGCCAGAGCCAGCCCACTGAACACACTCCCCCCACTGGAGTCGATGAATAGCGTCCCACGCGACCGGCGCGGCACCTCGATCAGCTTGTCGGCCAGTTCCGCCTGCTTCTCGGTCAGATCGCCCGAGAGCATGATCTCCCAGTCCCCCTTGGGCGCAGCAGGGCGACCCGTCGAGGTGACGCCGGGATAGGCACGCAGCGGAAACGGGGGCCGGTCTTCAGGTTCAGGCATGCAAGAAACTCCATGAGGGAGCCGGATCGTATGCGATGCGCGGGTGGGCTGCATCCGGTGAGATGACGCCCGCGGACATCCTCTCATGGGACAGCCGGAAACACGCCGGGGACAGGCGGCAACGCTTGGCCTGTTATGTTATCCTCCGTACACCGGTTGCTGATCGCAGGCCAACCAACTGCTTCCGACTGATCTGAAGATCGGCGAGTGGGTGAACGGACTCGATTCAATGAGGAGATCGCGATGAACATCTTCGAGAGCATTCGCGTTCAAGGCTTCCGTCGTCTCCACGATGTCGAGTTGAAGCTGCGTCCGCTCAACGTTCTGATTGGGGCGAATGGGAGCGGTAAGACTTCTCTGCTGGATGTGTTCACGCTGTTGTCTGCATCGGCTGCGGGTGATTTGAAGTCGACGATCAGCGACTACAGCGGAGTCGATTCTAACTTGTCAGTCGTGGCGGGCGTCGAGGGGGAGAAAGCTCGGTGTGTCCGATTTGAGCTTCATCGACAAGTCCCGGGGTCTTATCCACTGAAGTATGTGCTCTCACTGAAGCCGGGAGGGACATCCTATGAAATTCCGGATGAGTCTCTCACTCAGCAACTGAATGTGATGCAACATGTGCCGATGAAACATCTGGAAGCAGTGCAGGGACGGGTGAGGTATTACGATCCAGCGACTCGGAACCTCGTGGCTCCTTCTTGGGAATACGACAAACTGGAATCGGCTCTGTCTCAGGTTCCGAAAATGTATCCAGAACCGGAGAGGTTTCGAAGGACGCTCGCTTCTTCCACTCACTACCATGTGCTGGATGTCAGTTCCCGAGCCCCCGTGCGGTTGCCTCAGCAGATGCGGGAGGCAAAACTTCCGGGGCAGAACGGAGAAGATTTGGCGGTCTGTCTCTATTGTATGCGAGAAGCAGATCCCGATCGTTTTGAGACCATCGAAGACACACTCCGCGTCGGCTTTCCCAGCTTCGAGCGTCTCAATTTTCCTCCGGTGGCGGCTGGTTTGCTAGCGATCACTTGGAAAGAGCGAGACATCAAACACCCGTTCTACATGCACCAACTGTCCGAGGGGACACTTCGCTTTCTCTGGCTGGTGACCCTGCTCTACAGCCCCGGTCTGACGGATGTCACGCTGCTGGATGAACCCGAAGTGAGCTTGCATCCGGAGCTTCTGTCTGTGCTGGCTGTTTGCTTGCGTGAAGCGTCAACGAGAACGCAATTGATCGTGGCGACACATGCGGACCGACTCGTGCGGTTCCTGCAACCCAGCGAAGTCGTCACGCTCGACATGGAAGATGGAGTCACAACAGCGACGCGCGCCGAAGACCTCGATCTCGAAGAGTGGTTGAAGGAATACACTCTTGATGAAGTGTGGCAGCACGGTCGCATGGGGGGCCGGCCGTGAGGATTGTCATCATCTGCGAGGGAAAGACAGAGCAGGCGTTCAAACCTTGTCTGGTCGAGTTTCTGAAATCCAGATTTCTGGAATTGCAACTCGATACAAAAATGCCGAAGTTGGTCTTTGATGTTCACAACGGGCCGATCCCGAAAGAGGACAAGCTCAGTCGAGTCGTCACCAATCTGTTGAACGCTAAGCTGAACCCTGCGGATGCTGTCATCGCTCTGGCCGATGTCTATCCAGACTTCGTGGACGCCCAAGATGCAAAGTCGAAGATGCGGCAATGGGTGGGAAAGCAGCCTGCGTTTTTCCCACATGTCGCTCTGCACGATTTCGAGGCGTGGCTGTTACCGTATTGGGATCAGATTCGAAAGCTGTCGAAGCAGCTAAATGCTGCCCCCTTCGGATCGAATCCCGAGACAGTCAATCATCACAATCCACCGGCCCACCGCATGAGGAGACTGTTCGAGGCTGGCAAGTGCCGTGACAGCTATGACAAGCCCCGCGATGCTGGACGAATATTGAAGGACGCCGATTTGATGGTCGCGATCAAAAAGTGTCCTGAGTTAAAGGCATTCGTGAATACTATTCTGAAGCTATGCGATCCCACGACAGTGATCCCAGAGCATTGAGCATTGCCAGAATGAAACTGTTGTGCTGACCATCTCGCTGCCTCAAGAGAACACCCCGTGGACCCCGATCTCGACCCCTCTGACGAATCCCCTCTCGAAGAGGTCGAACGTCCCCCGCTCTCGGCGAGCGAGCCCGTCTCCGTCACCGTCGAGGCCCGCGCTCACGGCTGGCGGGTCGACCACTACCTCGCCCGGCTGTACCCCAACTACAGCCGCGAACTGTTTCAAAAGGCGATCGAGCAAGCCTCGGTCCAGCTCAACGGCCTGCCTGTCAAAGCCTCGAAGAGGCTGAGGGTCAACGACCGGCTTTCGGTCCAGCTCCCCGAGTTGCCGGACAATACGCTCCAGCCGGAAGACCTGCCGATCGAGATCGTCTTCGAGGACGACTCCTTCGCCATCATCAACAAGCCCGCGAATATGGTGACCCACCCCGGCAAGGGGAACTTCAAGGGCACCCTCGCCGCAGCTGTGCAGTTCCACTTCGACAAGCTCAGCTCGGTCGCGGGCCAACTTCGACCGGGGATCGTGCATCGCCTCGACCGCGACACCACCGGCGTCATTGTCATTGCCAAGGACAACTCGGTTCACAGCCGCCTGAGTTCGCAGTTCGAGCAGCGCGAGGTCAAGAAGGAGTACCGGGCCCTCGTGCGCGGGACGCTCTTGCGAGACTCCGACTACATCCGTACCTGGGTCAAGGTGCATCCGAAGAGCCACGAGAAGATGCTCATCTGCGACGAGGGCGAACAGGGTGCCCGCGAGGCTGTCACGTTCTACCAGGTGCTGGAGCGGTTTCGCGGCTTCACGTATGTGCAACTCCTCCCCGAGACGGGCCGCACGCACCAGTTGCGGGTCCACATGCAGCACCTCAAATGTCCGATCATGGCCGATCGGTTGTACGCCGGGCATGAGCAGGTGACGCGCGGCGAGTTGGCGGCTCCGGAGACAATCGAGGGCGGAGATGATACGCTGATCTCCCGGCAAGCGCTGCATGCCTTTCGGATTCAGATTCGGCATCCGGTCACCGACCGCCCGCTGGTGTTCGAAGCCGAACTTCCGACCGACATGCAGCGGACCCTCGACGCCTTGCGGACCTATCGAAAGCTGAGCGGATGAAACTGGCGAAAGTGCGATTGGCGGACGGCAAGGTCCGTGTGGCGATGGTCGAAGACACCGGCGTGCAGCTGCTCGACATGGAGCAGGTGAGCGGGATTCGGCTGTTGTCGGACATTCTGCATGCTCCCAATCCGGTCAGCTTGGCGAAGTTCCTGGTCGACCCGAAGGCCGGAACGATCAAGACTGGCGAGGTGGTATTCCTGGCCCCCATCGACCGCCAAGAAGTGTGGGCGGCGGGCGTGACCTACAAGCGGAGCCAGATCGCCCGCATGGAGGAGTCCGAAGCCGGAGCCAGCCACTATGATAAGGTCTACACCGCTCCTCGCCCCGAAATCTTTCTAAAGGCCACGCCGCACCGCGTCTCCGGTCCCGGCGAACCAGTCCGCGTGCGAGCCGACAGCCACTGGTCGGTCCCCGAGCCGGAGTTCACTCTGGTGCTGAACCCGGCGATGCAGATCGTGGGCTACACGATCGGCAACGACATGTCGGCCCGCGACATCGAGGGCGAGAACCCGCTCTACCTGCCGCAGGCGAAAGTCTACAACCAGTGCTGCGGTCTGGGTCCGTGTATCCTGCTCGCGGATGGCCCGCTGCATAAGGACGCCGTGGCCATTGATATCCTCATCCAGCGGAACAAGGCCGAGGTGTTCAAGGGCTCGACCTCACTGGGCCAGATGAAACGCGAACTGCCGGAGCTGGCTGAGTGGCTCGGCAAGGAGAACGACTTCCCCGCCGGGGCGTTCCTGCTGACCGGCACCGGAGTGGTGCCGCCGGACAACTTCACGCTGGAGAACGGCGATGTCGTGTCGATCACGATCACCGGCATCGGGACGCTGACGAATCCGGTGGCCAAGGCGTAAGCCCCCAATTCCCACTTCTCATTCCGGATCAGTCAGCAATCCGGTTCTCCGCCACTCCTGTTGATTCTGGGGGTTGAGGTGTTTCGAAGCGGTCGAGGACTGAAACGGAATCGCCCAGTGCGTCATGCACTCCCGGAACGGGCGCTGGTGATCGTCGGCCGACGGGCCTCACTGCGAGGCCAACGTGCTGAAGCGGGTCATCGGCGGGGACTCACGGTGGACTGCCTTTACGTCGCAGGTGGAGTCGACGCGCTCGTTGGTCCAGCAGACCGCACTGGGCCGACACCGAAGCCCCCCACGCCCGCCGCCGACCACCCGGGTGCCACGGAAAATGACGCGGTACCAACAACCACCCTCCCGCCACCTGCCGGAGTCCAGAAATGGCCACAGATTCTGCGGAGGAGGCGATTTTTATTGGTCGCTGACAGCGGTGGACAATCTCTGCTTGGCGAGAACCGGCGTTCCGCGTAAGATCGATGGTGCAATTGGCATCCGGGCAGGAGTGAGGAGTTGGTGCATCTCCCATGGCTGATTTAACATCCATCAAAGCAATCGTCACTCGCGTGCTCATCGTCGAGGATGATTCCGATGAGATCACGTTCCTCAAGGCGTTCCTCGAACGCAATCTGATGTTCGTCGATGTCGCTCGGGACGCGGGGCAGGCGCGCGCGGCCTTTCACATGCACCCGCCCGATTTTGTGTTGTGTGATGGGATGCTTCCGGGCGGTGTCACTGGCTTCGAACTGTGCGAGCGGATGAAGCAGGAGAACGTGAACATCCCGATCATGATGCTCACCGCGATCGACATGGACGATGCCCGCGACCTCGCCAAACGGGTGGGCGTCGACGACTACATGACGAAACCGTACGACCCCGAAGAGCTGCTCACCCGCATGCGGGATGTCGCCGAAGCCGTCTGGAAACGCAAGCACCACGGGGACAGTGCCGACGACGCCAAGATCAGCTTCACCTGCCCCGAGTGTCAGAAGAAGCTGCGGGTGAAGGGGGGGCACCGGGGCCGGACCCTGAATTGCCCGCGTTGCGGCCAGCCGGTTTCGATCCCGTTCCATTCCTGACCCGTCCCGCTTGAAATCACCAGGAGTCGGCTCTCATGAATCCGCCGGTACTCGTCGTCCTGACAGGGAAATACAAGGGCAAGCGCGTCAAGTTGACGGACGCGGAGACCGTGATCGGGCGGGACGAATCCGCTAAGATCCGGGTCGCCACCCAGGAATTGAGTCGGCAACACTGCCTGCTGATCGTCAGCGACGCGGGGGTGTTGGTGCGGGATCTGGGCAGTCGCAACGGCACCTTCATCAACGGGATGCCGATCGCAGAGGAGACGCTGCTCAAGCCCGGCGATACGTTGACGACGGGGCCCATGTCCTTCGAATTGGAAGGTGGCGAGCCCTCTTTGAAAAAGCCCGCCGTTCCAGGCACGGCGAAAAAAGGGAAAGCCGATCCGAAGACGACCGACGACGATATCGCGAGCTGGCTCACCGATGAAACGAGCGAAGGGCTCTCCGCGTCCGATACCACGATCCTGACCGGGAAACCCAAGCCCGCTGTGGTTCCCGAGAAGCCC
>JAYWFM010000290.1:0-1603 GCA_043778825.1 Planctomycetota bacterium
CCTGCGACTTCGTAGGAGGCTGGCAGACCACGCCAGATTGAGCCCTCGCATTCACAAACTCGACAGCCGCCAAAACCCCGTTTCACCAGGCCACCCCCAGCCCCTCTCCCAGGGGGAGAGGGGAGCCAGAGGTCTTTCGGCGAGATCGCGCTGGCTACACAGACACCCGCTTACCGCCGGTTGTTGGGCCGGCCGGTCTCGGCATTCTGCCCACTGTTGCCTGCCTGCAGAACCTCGCGGCCGCGACCGGTGTAGAAGTCGGACAGATGGATTACAGCCGGGCCGAGCAGGAACAGGTACACGGAGGGGAGCAGGCAGAGCACAGTCGGGAACAGCAGTTTGAAGGTGGCTGCACTGGCCTTCTGGTCCGTGCGTTGCCGCATGGTTTCGCGCATGCTGTCGGAGTAGTCGACGAGGGCTTCGCTCATGCTGGTGCCCATGCGTTCGGTCTGGATGATGAGCGAGGTGAAGGAGTGAACTTCGGGCACGTCGACCCGCTGACTGAACCCGGTGAGGGCTTGGTCGATCGTGCCGATGCGGGACTGTTCGGTGACGATTTTGAGTTCCTTGGCCAGGGCCGGGTAGACCGGCTCCAAGTCGCCACCCACGCGGCCCATGGCCCTGGGGACGGTCATCCCCTGGCTGACGCACATGTTGAGCAGGTCGAGCATGTCGGGCATCCCGTTGCTGATCTCCTTGAGCCGTTTCTCCGCCCGACCTCGGACGACGAGGGTCGGCAGGGCCCAGCCGACCAGCGGCAGGAACACGATGGCAGCGATCAGCAGCGGTTCGAGGCGCGGCGGCCCGATGACCAGCATCAGTCCACAAAACAGGATCGGCAGGAAGATGCCCAGGTAGCGGATCGAGGCCAGATTGTGCCAGGCGTTGCGGCCGTAGTACCCGGCGTTCTGGAGGGTGCGAGTCAGCTCGCGGCGACGGTCGTCCGACTCCGGCAGCATCGAGGAGAGGGTCGTGGTCACCGGACCGAAGACCAGGTCGCTGCCGTCACCCAGGGTGGCCTCTTCGATGGGGGCGGGGGTGGGTTCAGCCTTGGCTTTCTGAGCTTGACCGGCGGCGGTCACGTACCCGGCGTCCCAGATGCCGGAGCCTGCGGGCTTGTTGCCGAAGATGCGGGAGCGGCCCGCTTCGGGAGTGGTGCGCGTGGTTTGCTCGTCGGTGTGAATCGAGGCGAACGAATCGCGCGTGACACGGGGAGGCGGGGCACTCGCTGCCACGGGCACCACCGGCTTGGGTGGGACGGGCGGAGGCTGCAGGGGACTCGGTCCCACTTTGATGCTGCTCGATTTCGCCGGACGGCGGCGGATGGTGGGGTCTGCCTGACGGGAACGCCACGCCTTATAGATGATCCGGAGGACCAGGATCACTGACAGAGCGATCATCACCGAGGCAAAGGGAAAGTTGTTCATCGCCGGGTCCGTCAGTCTGAATGAGAATGCGATGTGTGGAAGAGATGTGCTGGGTTGGGGTGTGCCGTCTGTTGCTCCGCGAAAGAACGCCTTTCGCGGAGCGAAAGACGACAATACTGGCGGAGCGAAAGACGACAATACTGGCGGAGCGAAAGACGACAATACTGGCGGAGCGA
>JAYWFM010000291.1:0-4106 GCA_043778825.1 Planctomycetota bacterium
GTGCGGCCACCCGACCCCCGCGACCTCGCCGGGATGGATCGCGACCTCCGCCAAACTGGCCAGACAGACCTCGGCCAGCGCCAGCCCCGCCCCGATCGAGCCGGGAGCCTCGACCCCAAAATCGAGGATGCACGCCCCGCTGTCGTTGTCGACCGGCTCGATCCGCAGATCGTCCGCCATGTTGAGCGCCTGCTGCACCAGATCCCACGCCAGTTCGTTCAGCGTCGGCGGCAGTTCTTCCGTCTCATCAGCTTCATCAGTCATCGAGCCGTTCCGCGCAGGCAGTGGGTCACAAGCCCCACATGCTACGCGGTGGCGAAGGACTTGTCAGGCGAGCCGTTGGAGTTCAGGCTTTAGCCTGCCTCCCCCGACACAGAAGACAGCCTGAAGGCTGGACTCCCACGGGGTGGCGGTTTGGCACGCGAGGCAAAGCGGAGCTTCGGGGATAGGCGTTACCAAGCGGAGCTTGGGAACGAGAGTCAAAAGAGTGGCCACAACACCGTCCAGAAACGTCGCCCACTGATGAGTACGCGTAAGCATCGGAATCTACTCCGGTGACTCGCTCGACAAACAAGCTCCCAAACTGTTACTAACTCCATATGGACACTACACGACAACAGCGGCTGGCGGAATTCGTCGATTGGGCGGCGAAGCACATTCGCGGGGACGAAAAGGGCGAGGCACATATCTTTCTGGATCACCTGTTTCGGGCGTTTAGCCAGCCGGGTTCATTGGATGTCGGGGGCCAGCCCGAGTACCGCATCCGCAAGGCGAAGGAAGATGGCGGTGGGACGGCGTTCGCCGACTATGTGTGGAAACCGGTCGTGCTGATCGAGATGAAGAAGCGCGGCCAGAACCTGGCCAAGCATTACCGGCAGGCGTTCGATTACTGGGTCCGGCTGGCCCCGAACCGTCCCAAGTATGTCGTACTCTGCAATTTCGATGAGTTTTGGGTCTACGACTTCGACAGTGCCCAGATCGACACTCCGCTTGATACCGTCAAGCTGACAGAACTGCCCGAGAAGTGGGGGCCGCTGGCGTTTCTCTTTCCGAATGACGAAAAGCCGGTCTTCGGGAACGATCACGAAGCGGTCACGCGCGAGGCGGCGGATCATCTCGCGGCCTGCTTCAACAAGCTGATCGCTCGGAAGATCGAGCGACCGCTGGCCCAGCGGTTCATTCTGCAGATGCTCATCTCGCTATTCGCCGAAGACATCGGACTGCTGGAACAATACACCGTTACGCAACTGCTCACCGACTGCCACAGTCCGCGAGAAACCTACGACTTGCTGGGCGGTCTGTTCGTCGAGATGAACACCCCTGGCAGGACACCCGGGGGGCGGTACAAGGGGGTCGGCTACTTCAACGGCGGGCTGTTCGCTGATCCGGCTCGAATCGAATTGACGTTGGACGAACTCAGCCTGTTACAGAAAACAGCGAAGAAGGACTGGTCCAAGGTGCGGCCCGAGATTTTTGGCACGCTGTTCGAGCATTCACTGGGGCATGAGGAGCGACATGCCTACGGGGCACACTTCACCGCACCGGTCGACATCATGAAGATCGTCGTTCCCACGATCACCCAGCCGTGGCAGGCGGCCATTGAAGAGGCCAAGACGCGCACGAAGCTGCGCGAGCTGTTGGAGCGGTTGCAGCATTTCCGCGTCCTCGATCCGGCCTGCGGGTCGGGCAACTTTTTGTACATGGCCTACCGCGAGATGAAGCGCCTTGAGGCCCGGCTGATTGAGCGGATCAGGCAGTTCCCCTCGACCAAGGGAGACAAGGACCAGAGATCGTTTGGCTTCGTGACCGCAGCGCAGTTCTACGGCCTCGACATCAACCCGTTCGCGGTCGAACTGGCCAAGGTCACGATGATGATCGCCCGCAAGCTGGCGATCGATGAACTGCATGTCACCGAGCCCGCATTGCCGCTAGATAACCTCGACAGCAACTTCATCGTCGGGGATGCGCTGATTGATTCCCAGAGAAACCCGACCGTGTGGCCCCCGGTCGATGTGATCATCGGCAATCCGCCGTTTCTGGGAGCCAAGCGGCTCAAGCCCGAACACGGCCCGGATTATGTGAACGCCGTGCGGAGGGCGTATCCCGAGGTGCCGGGGATGGCTGACTACTGTGTCTATTGGTTCCGGAAGGCACACGACCACCTGCCGGAATGCACGGCGGAGAGCTCGTTGATCGGCCGCGCGGGTCTAGTCGGAACACAGAACATCCGCAACAACCAATCGCGAGTCGGCGGCCTGGACCACATCGCCGCCACCGGCACGATCATCGAAGCCGTGGACAATCAACCGTGGTCCGGTGAGGCCAACGTCAGCGTTTCGATCGCGAATTGGGTAAAGACGCAGGACGCAAAGCTGCTCCCGGCTAAGCGGCGTCTATGGTTCAAGGTCGTGCCAAATATTTGTGAGAAGAGAGCTGGCAAGCGTGGCAGCGGCCCGGCAACGAAGGAGTACGAACTCGATTATCGTGACGGAGACGAAATCAACTCGACACTTTCTGACAAGCATGATGTCAGTGATGCGAAGGAACTCGCGTGTAACACCGAACCACAACGATGCTTTCAAGGGATCATCTCAGGCTACGAGGGCTTCGTCCTATTGCCCAACGAAGCGAAGGCATTGATCCGAGCGAATTCTCGGAGTGCAGAAGTTCTTCATCCCTTCTTGATCGGACGCGATCTCGTCACTGGGGACGGGTCACCGACACGAAGCGTGATTGATTTGAGCGGCATCGACGTGATTACGGCGCAATCTTACGTTTCTGCATTCGACCACGTTAAGCAGCACGTCCTTCCTTTCGTGGATGCGAAGAGCAAACCCGGAGCAAGTCATGACTCCGGGCGTGAAGCCCACCTCGATAAGTGGTGGGAGATGTGGCGACCGCGTCCCGAAATGTTGCAAGCAATGAAAGGCCTCACTCGATATGTCGCTTGTGCCGACGTGACGAAACGACCGATCTTCGCATTCATTCATCCATCCATTCGCCCCGATCATCAGATTCGAGTGTTCGTTTTCTCGGACGACTACAGCTTTAGCATTATTCAGTCGAATGCCCATTGGCTTTGGTTCACGACCAAAGGTTCCAAGCTGACAGAAAGGTTTCGGTACTCGTCACGATCTATTTGGGACACATTCCCGTGGCCGCAGAAGCCGACCGTGAAACAGATTGACGCCGTGGCAAAGGCGGGGCGGGAGGTGCGGCGGGTGCGGGTCGAGGCCCTCACCAAAATCACGGGAGGCCTCCGCGCCGTCTACAAGACGCTGGAACTCCCCGGCGCGAACCCCTTGAAAGTGGCCCACGCTGACCTCGACACCGCCGTCTTGGATGCCTACGGCTTTAGCCCCAAGAAAGACCTCCTGGCCCAGCTGCTCGACCTCAACCACACCGTCGCCGACCGCCTCAGCCGGAATGAACCGGTCACGCCTCCCGGCATCCCGCCGAACTACAAGCACCCCGAACGACTCGTGACCACTGACTGCATCAGTCCATGATCGAACAAGAGGGCCACGGCACATGGGGCCAGCCCGACGACAAACGATGGTTCAATACTCGCGTGGCCGAACTCGCCCCTGCACTCGCAGCGGCAGCCCCATGATGCGCAGGAAGCCTTCGGCATCCGACTGGTTGTAACTCCCGCCGGCTTCCATGGAGGCGATGGCGTCGTCGTACAGGCTGTACGGGCTGGTGCGGCTGGAGACGCGGAGGTTGCCCTTGTAGAGGGTGAGGGTGATCTCGCCGGTGACGGGCTTCTGGCACTCCTTGATGAAGGCCATCAGGGCGTCCATCTTGGCGCAGTACCAGAACCCGTAGTAGACCATCTCGGCGATTTCGGGGGCCATGCGGTCGCGGAGGTGGGTCAGGTCGCGGTCGAGCGTCAGCTGCTCCAGGCCCTGGTGGGCGGCGTAGAGCATCGTCATGCCGGGGGCCTCGTAGACGCCGCGGCTCTTCATGCCGACGAACCGGTTCTCGACGATGTCGATGCGACCGATGCCGTTGCGACCGCCGATTTGGTTGAGTTCCGTGACGAGGTCGATCGCGTTGAGCGACTTGCCATTCACGCTGACCGGGACGCCCGACTCGAACCCGAT
>JAYWFM010000292.1:0-9672 GCA_043778825.1 Planctomycetota bacterium
GCTGCTGACCGAGCACATGGTCCACGTCACCGCAACCCGGAGCGATGTGAACGATGCCGGTCCCCTCGCCCGCCACGACGTTCGCGTTCCCTTTGAAGTCGCGACCACCATCAACCACTTTGTGGCACTGCTGTCCGCAGAGATGTTTCACTCGCGGATCAAACGGCACGCCCCCTGGTTCGCTTTGAGCCGGCAGATCATCGAACGGCCCGGTGTATTCCCAGCCGATCATCTCCGCGCCTTTGAGCGTCGCTTCGATCTCGTAGCCACCTTGCTCCTTGAAGATCTGCGCGATGCTCTTGAGCTTTGGAACGCCTGCTGGCCATGACCATTCGGGGCGGCCGAAGCCTTCTTTGAACTCCTTCGCGAGCCGTGGGTATTCGAGGTTGTCCTTCGCGAAGTAATAGACGCTGCCGTCTCGCTTGCTGCGCAGCTTGACGTAGTCCAGATCCGGGTTGACCGCCGCCGCGACGTTGCTGGTCAGTGTCCACGGCGTTGTGGTCCAGATGAGGAGGTATTCGTTGTCCGTCGTAGCCGAGTCGCTCCGCGACTCGGTGCCGAGTTGCGGAGCAACTCGGCTACGTAGCGGGAACCTCACGAAGATCGACTTGTGAACCGTCAGCTTGCGCCCGTCGGCGACTTCCATTTGCGAGTACGCGCTGCCGCCTCGGCCGGACCACGGCATGACGTCGTAGCCGCGATAGATCTTGCCGCGTCGGAAGCACTTCTTGAGGAACGCCCAGATCGTTTCGTTGTTCTCGGTCGAGAACGTGAAGTAGCTGCCACCCCATTCTGCATTTCCGAGCCGTGCGACCAGTTCGCTGGCAGTCCCCGACTCGGTCTTGCCCGACGGCGTCGTGATCGTCACGACTTCTTCGGTGCCGATCTTCGACGCCAACAACCGCAGCGTGTCGGGATCATCCCAGTCAGTCCAATAGCCAAGCCGAATCGACTGCTCGGTCTGCCGCGCTGCGAACTTCAGCACGCGGCGTTTGCAGGCGTCGACGAACTTGTCGATGCCGTATTCGGCGATGGCGGTCTTCGAGCCGAGGTTCAATTCCTTTTCGACCTCGACCTCGACCCACAGCCCCTGGCAATCGAACCCGTTCTGGTAGCGGAGTTCCCGCCCGGTCATCGCGAAGTAGCGCTGGAACGTGTCCTTGTACGTCCGCCCCCAGGCGTGATGCACCCCCATCGGGTTGTTGGCGGTGATCGGCCCGTCGATGAACGACCACTTCGGCTTCCCGGCGTTCTGAGCCTTCAAACGATCAAAGATCCGCTGCTGCTGCCAGAAGCGGAGGACATCGTGCTCGCCGGACACAAACTGAGCTTCATCAACACGTTGGAACATGACCATCCGACCGGGAAGAGACCGAGCGTCGCGAGGCATCTGTGCCTCGCGACAAGTGGTGCAGTTTCGCAGGTCGGGTCGGGCGAGCCAAGCGATGGGGCTTGCCGACTTAGCATCGTTCGAGAAACAAGAGTCGTCTTTCGCTCCGCGAAAGACCGGCCTTTCGCAGAGCGAAAGGCGACAATCAGACAGTGATTCCTCGAACGATCCTTATTAGCGGAGTAGGGGGGCTTCCTCTGCGGCCAAGCGGAACGAACACCCCCGACTTACGTCGGAGGCTCGCTACTTCTTGGAGAGCAGGCCGCTGGGCTTGGAACCCCTGGCCACACTCGACAACTGAAATGCCAGTTTCGCCACCACCAGTTGATTGAGACTCACGCCTTCTTCAGCAGCCTCGATGTCCAAGGCTGCGTGCAACGACTTAGGGAGCCGTACCAACATTTTGCCGCTCTTGGAGGGAGTGGCCCCCGCCACGAGACCGGTGCGTTGCCGGGCTTCTTCGATGAGCTGGCGAATTGCCCGATACTCATCCGTTTGAACGAACTGTTCACGCTCCGCACGAGTGGGATACGCCTTCGCAATGAGTCCGCTTTCCGGGTCGAATAGTGCGTTTGACAAGTCTGCCCAGGTCTCAACGACTTGTGCGGCATCTCGATCGGATTCGAGTAGAGTTTGTGCGTTTTGCATGACGGTTTCCTCGCGATGGAGACGGCAGGTATTGTAGGCTAGAATCGAGCGAGTGCCAGTGGCGAGGGCATTGACTCGCCAGTGTGAGAGCATCACTGGTGGTCAATCACAGTCCGACCGTCTCACATCGCACGCAAACACTGGCGGCCCCAAGCGACCGCCAGTGGCACCCGACGCAGGGAGTCCTGGGTTGGAACGATTTGTGATGGTGGACCTCCATGATCTTGCTTCACGGGACGACTCGTCGGCGGGCAGAGCATATTCTCGCTCACGGGCCAGACCCGCGTTTTCGTGAACCCGGCGGGCTGGCGACCGAAGACGGGTTCTCGATGTATCTGAATTACGGTCCATTCCTTTTCGGAGACCCGGACGAGTATGCCCGTAGCAAAGCGAGGGAGTTCCCCGACGAAGGCGGACCGGTTATAATCCAATTGCAGATACCTAATGAGATCGTTCAGAAGGCCGCCACGGAATGGTTTCCGCTGAGCCAAGGGCTTGTGCAGTTCGATCTTGGGTCGGGACTTGAAGAGTTGTTGGCCGCTTGGTCCGAAATCGCAAAGTCGGCACACATTCGGAGCCTGACATGATCCACTCCACCCTGTTCGCTGATCGTGTCCAGAGTGCATTCCAACCCACGACTCGTGGGGTTGTGGGCCTCGTCGATGACTTACTGAATCTATGTCGACTTTACCAACTCCGGATCAACTTCCGAGACGGCCACTGCACCATCTGTCGGCTGGGAGCGGATGCCCAAGAATCCTTGAATGTCCCGGTCCCGAAGTCCGTTTTCCGTGCCGCACTCGCGAGGATCGCTGCGATCTGCAACGAGCAGCGGCCTGACTCGGTCACTCCGTACCGGGGTGAGGGCAATATTGCTGTGCTTCCGCCAGATTCGCTGGATTCGCGGAAACGTGTGCCATCGACCTGTTATGTGTCGTTCACTAACACGCCTTCTGACCAACATTTGGAAATGCGGTTCTCCAGTAGTTCGGCGGGTGACGGGAACCGCTTCACGGTGCTGCTGCGTGATAAGCGAACCGTGACGGTGTCGGGCCATGCGCTGAAGTATGTCCACAACGCCTCGAACCCGATTGACTCTGGCTCGTACGGCATCCTCTCCCGCACTGATCGCGGTGAGGTGCTTGTCGCCTTGTTCAACGTCTCGGAAGTGATTGGAGTCTTCAGCGGCGATGTGAGTGAGTCCGAGGTGGTTGGGCCAAACACGAAAGCAGTTGTAGACCGGCGTGAAGCTCAGCGGCAAAGAGCCCTGGAAGACCCAAGTCAAGGACTGTGAGTGCGCAAAAAGCCAGTTTAGACCCCAAAGGCCGAACCAATCGCTGCGGTAGACGGCGGGGGCAAAGCGGCTTTTGGATGTGTATGCCCCTCAAAACTCCGCACTCCCCGGAAACCGGGGATACGGGATCACGTCGCGGATGTTCTGCATCCCGGTGAGGAGTAGCAGAATCCGCTCCAAGCCCAGGCCGAACCCCGCATGCGGCACCGACCCATACCGCCGCAGGTCGACGTACCACCAGTAGTCGTCGGGGTTCAGGTGGCACTCGGCCATGCGGGAGAGCAGGGTGTCGAGGTCGTCCTCGCGCTGGCTGCCGCCGATGATCTCGCCGACGCCGGGGACGAGGACATCCATGGCCCGCACGGTTTTGCCATCGGCGTTGCACTTCATGTAGAACGGCTTGAGCGTCCTGGGATAGTCGTAGACGATGATCGGCTGTTGGAAGTGTTTCTCGGTCAGGTAGCGTTCGTGTTCGGCTTGCAGGTTGATGCCCCACTCGACCGGGAATTCCCACGTCTGGCCACTGGTGGTCAGGATCTCAACCGCCTCGGTGTAGCTGACCCGTTTGAACTCGTGGTCGAGGATGTTTTTCAACGTGGCGAGGATCGTCTTGTCGATCCGCTCGTTGAAGAACTCCATGTCCTCGGTCCGCTCCCGCAGCACGTCGCGGACGATGGTCTTGATGAAGTCCTCGGCCAACTGCATGTTGTCGGTGAGTTCGTAGAACGGCATCTCCGGCTCGATCATCCAGAACTCGGCGAGGTGCCGCGTGGTGTTCGAGTTCTCGGCCCGGAAGGTCGGGCCGAAGGTGTAGACCGGGCCGACAGCGGTCGCGAAGGTTTCGCCTTCGAGTTGGCCGCTGACGGTGAGGCTGGCTTTCTTGCCGAAGAAGTCTTGGGTGTAGTCGATGGTGGGTGCGGCGGAGACCCTCACCCCCGGCCCCTCTCTCGGGGGGAGAGGGGAGGAAGAAGCGGACTTGGCGAGGCGTTCGAGGTCGAGGGTCGTCACCTGGAACATCTCGCCCGCGCCCTCGCAGTCGCTGGTCGTGATGATCGGCGTGTGGACGTACAGAAATCCCCGCTCCTGAAAGAAGCGATGGATCGAGAAGCAGACCGTGTTCCGCACGCGGGCCATCGCCCCAAACGTGTTCGTGCGCGGCCTCAAATGCGCGATCTCGCGCAGGAACTCCCAGCTGTGGCCCTTCTTCTGAAGCGGGTACTTCAAGGCGTCCGCCGGGCCGAGGAGCGTGAGGGTTGACGCCTGCAACTCAACGCGCTGCTTGGCTCCCGGCGAGGCTTTGAGTTCGCCGGTGACGCGGATGCTGGCCCCGGTGGTGACGTGCTTGATCGTCTCAGCATACCCCGGCACGGAACTGTCGACAACAATCTGCAGGTTCGAAATGCACGACCCATCGTTCAGCTCGATGAACGAGAAGCCGCCCTTGTTGTCGCGGCGAGTCCGCACCCAACCGGCGACTTCGATGGCGGTGCCGGGCTGGCCTTTGAGCAGAAGTTGAGCCACACGGGGGAGGGGCATGGGAGTCCTTTCGCTTGGGGAGTGGTCAGCGATCAGCAGTCAGCCATCAGCCAGAGGGGAGGGCTGATCGCGGAGGGCGGAAGGATTGTAGTTCTGCGATTGCGGAAATCGAAGAGGGAGTGCGCCGAGGTTGGAGTTCAGGCTTTAGCCTGCTCCGGAGCAGCCTAAAGGCTGGACTCCAACCCCTCAATCTTGCGTAGACGGGGCACTACACCTTGGTCAACGCCGTCTTGACCGTCTTCAGGCACTGCTCGATGTCCGAAATCGGATTCTCGGGGTGCTCTTCGTATTCGAGTGACACACCGTATTGGTAGTTGAGCTTCTTGAGAGCCTTCAGGCAGCCGACCACATCGAGTTCCCCTTCGCCGAGGATCGTGAAGATCTTGCCTTCCTTCTTGAGTTGGGCGGCCCGGCCCGGAGTCAGTTCCTTCATCAGCTTCTCCATTTCGGCGGCGTCCTTGATCGTGCGGACATCCTTGAAGTGGACGCCGAAGACGCGGCTGCCGAGTTTCTCGATGACCTCGACGATGTTCTCGTCGCTGCGGAGGTAGTGCCCGGTGTCGACGCAGCCGCCGATCTTGGGGTGCCGGTCCTTGACCCACTTGAGCGTGTCGCCGACCTTGTCGTAACGATGCCCCGGTCCGTGGTTGTGGATGCCGATGGCGATGTCGTACTCGGCGACGAGCTTGTCGAGGAGGTCGAACGTGGCCTTGTCCTGCTTCGGGTCGGCGCTGATCGAGAGCAGGCCCATCGCCTTGGCGAAGTCAAAGATCTCGCGAGCCTTGGTCTCGTTCTCATCGAACCCGACAACGCCATAGGCAATCATCTGCACGCCCGCATCGCCGAGTTGCTTCTTGTATCCGGCGATCGTCGCGGGGAGCGTGGCGATCGGGATGTGCTTGCTGAACGACTCCCAATACTTGAGGCCGAACGCCACCGTGTGTTTGAGAGCCGCTGCCGTATCAAAGTCCCGTAGCGTGTAGCTTTGCAGACCCATCTTGAAGCCGCCCCAGTCATCGGCAGCGAGGAGCGACGAGGTCTGGCCAGCGACCGCCAGAGCGGCCCCTCCGGCGACTGCGGATTGAAGGAAACTGCGACGCGAGACAGCGGACATGGGAGGACTCCGGGAGCGGTGCGGGGCTGCGGTGGAAACGCGGATTGGCACTCTACCCCGCGAGCGGTGGGGCGGAAAGGGAACGGCGAGTGCCCGAAATGGTGGGCCTGCGCCGCTGTAGCTCACGTCGCTCCGCGACTGAGATTCCTTCCGAAGGACACCGTTCGGATCGAGGCGTGCTTCTGTGGATGCGTTGTCCCGCCGACGAAATGCGAGTCGCGGAGCGACATCGCCTACGGGCTGGCAGGAGCAGGCGGTTTGCCTCGGGGGAGGCAAACCATTACCGTGACACGAACTGCTCGTCGGCTTCAGTCTCTCGTCGGAAATGGCCCGTCCATGTCAGCTCCCCAGCCTCCCGGAACTCCGCCCGATCCCGCACTGCTGGGACCGGCGTTTCAGCGGTTGTGTGAGGTAATCGCCCAACTGCGCTCACCGACAGGTTGTCCGTGGGATCGGGTGCAGACGCTGGGGTCGATTAAGCCGTTCACGCTGGAGGAGACGTATGAACTGCTGGAGGCGATTGACTCCCATGATGACGAGGCGATCACGGAGGAGTTGGGCGATCTGCTGCTCCAGGTGGTGCTGGATGCCCAGATCGGAAAGGACGAGGGGCGGTTCGACATCCTCGCGGTCATCGATCGCATCACGGCCAAGATGATTCATCGGCACCCGCACGTCTTCGGCGCGGAGCAGGCTCATACGGCCAGCGATGTCCTGACGCATTGGGAGCGGGCCAAGCAGGTCGAGAAGCAGCGGGCCTCGTTGTTAGACGGGATACCAATCGAGTTGCCCGCCCTGGCCAAGGCGGCCCGGCTCAGTAAGAAGGCCGCGCGGGTCGGCTACGACTTCCCCCATCGCGCGATGCTGTTCGACAAGCTGCGGGAGGAGTTGGCGGAGTTGGGAGAGGAACTGGGTGAGGTGCCGGAGATGGCGGCTTCGGTGGAGATGGTCCCGGTCCCGGATGAGGAGATCACTGACCCCGATCGTAAGAAGCGGATCGAGTCGGAGCTGGGGGACGTGCTGTTCGTGGTGGCGAACATCGCCCGGCGGTGGGGCATCAATCCGGAAGAGGCCCTGCGCAGTTCGAACCGCAAATTCGCCGATCGGTTCCGCGCGATTGAGCGCGGGTTGGCCGCAGCGGGGAAGACGTTTGAGACCACGACGCTGCGGGAGATGGAAGAGTTGTATCAGGCGTACAAGCGGCACACGCGGGCGAGCGGTACGGAGTGAGCCGTGGAGGCCGTAAGTCGCCGGATTCACCGAATCCGGTGCGGGGGGGCCACGGTGAGACATCGCCCGATGAGGCGGGAGTCGAGCCACCGGACTCGGAGAGTCCGGCGACTTTGGGCTCTCGGTCCGAGGGGACCGGAGTTCACGCACTCGCGTGGGCTAAAGCCCACGCTACCGGACCTCAGTCGCGAAACTGTTCAGTATCGAAGCGATAGGAGGTCTCGCCATCGGGGCGTCGCCAATGGACCGGTTGAGTGATCGTCTTCAACTCGCCCACTTCCGGTGTCTCGCCGTACTCGGCCAGTTTCTCGGCGCGGGTCGGCTCATCAACGGTTTCATCGGGCTGGATGCAGCCGAAGATGATCGCGATCACGGGGCGTTGAGTCGGAGCATTGAGGGCGGGATGTTGATCGATCGACACTCCCAGAGGGGCGATGACTCGATCCACGGCGGCCAGTGCGGGGGAGGTTGATTGCGACCAGAGCTGGCCTACCGAGGGATTCAGTGTGATGCAGGCGGCCAGCACGCAGGCGGCCATGCAGACATACATGGGCCACTCCGCCGGTTTCGGACGAGGCGTGGGGGCGGGCAGGAGAAAACCTGCGGAGGACTTGAGAGGGTTCATGGGCACGAGTTCGAACAAGAAGGCGTGGGGGGATGTCAGCAATGATGCTTTCATTCAACATAGGTCGAGTTTCTCGCGGGGCAATCGCCGCCTGCGGAGAATCGGGCACGCAACTTGAAGGAATCCCCGGTAGAATCATCAGAGCTGTAACAACTACAAACCTCGGAAAGTGGACCGGCAAATCTGGCCCGTCTTATTGACCTGTTTTTCCCATCAGCGGTACAAGTCCCCCGCCTTGGTGATCTCTGCCGCTGACTGCGGAGGGCCGCCGGGGCTTCTCCCTCACCTTCGATCAATGACACGTTTTCGACAGGATTCACCCATGTTTGGAATCCAGACACGCCAGTTGGCTGCCATTGTCTTGGCCACGCTGGCCAGCCCTCTGGCCGTGATGGCTCAGTGGAATACCGCTGGGGATTGCAGTTGTTACACTCCCACCCCGGCTCCGGTCGTGACCATGACCAGCCAGTGTATGCAGCCGGTGACGACGATGGTCGCCAAGCAGATGGCGTTCACGGAGTATCGTCCGAAGCAGACGGTCGAGTCACGACCGGTGACAAAGATGCGGATGGTCGCCAAGCCCGTGACGGCTTACCGCCAGGTGATGGAGACCCGGACGGTCGAAGTCCCGACGACGACCTATCAGACCGTGACCGAGATGCGGACCCAGACGATCAACAAGGGCCGCTGGCAAACCATCACCCAGCCGGTGCCGAAGATGGCCGCCTGCCAGTACGACAATCGTCCCGGCATGATGGGAGCCATGAATCGCATGGGCTACCAGATGCGGACGGGGCTCCAGCCGAACTTCACGATGCACCGCCAGTTCATTCCGCAAGTCTGCCAGTACAACGTGCCGGTGCAGAAGCAGGTGGCTGTGGCAACGACCCGACAGGTGACGTACCAGGAAGCCAAGATGGTCCCGTATCAGTCGACCCAGCAGTTTGCGGAGTACTACACCGATTCGGAGAAGGTCACGGTGACCACGATGGAACCCTACTCGGTGACCAAGACGGTGCATGTGCCGATGACGCAGATGGCTTTCGTCGATCCCGTGACCGGCATGGCCATCGCTCCGCAGGCGACTCAGACCACTCAGGAAAAGCAGCCGACGCGGGCTGCCGAGAACGACACCCCCCCCGCGACGGGCCTGCACAAGGGGATCTCGTATCCGAAGCCCGCCTCCTCGCCCGCAAATGACAACCGTGTGATTCGTCAGGATGCGGCCCCGACGACTCCCCTCCGCACGATCATGCAGCCGGTCAGTCGCCGGGTCCAGGCGACCGTGGCCTCGAACGGGACGGACGGTTGGAAGGCCCACACGCCTTCGTCGAACGAACTGCCCGCACCGCAGACCGTCACCGGTCGAATCTCGGTGGCCGCCAAGTAACGAGTCCCCTGCGGGAGGGGTCGGGATGACTGCCCCCTCTGGCTTCTGAAACACTGTCGACGGACCGGTGGTCCGCGCACCCGCACCCGCTCACGATAATTCCGACTAAGTCACTCCCTTCCCCCTCTCCCCTCGGCTAGTTTCCCACCCCACTTCCCCTCCCGTCTCTCGCAGAAACGGTGCCGGATCCCCTCCGGTGCCGTTTCTTTCATTGGTGGGGGGGGATCGTTGAGGGTTGAGCGTTGAGCGTTGAGGGGAGGAGTCGCCTGATGGCCATCTCCTCTAAGGACATGGTCCAAAACAACTTCCCGTTATCACCCGTGGGAGTTGAGCAGAAGGCAACGAAGACGTTTCCGACAGAAGTCGAAGTAGTGTGGGCTTTAGCCCACGCTTCCCTGATGATAACGCTCCCGCGTGGGCTAAAGCCCACGCTACAGGGACTTTT
>JAYWFM010000293.1:0-23661 GCA_043778825.1 Planctomycetota bacterium
CCGATCTATCCCGAAGGGATTTCAGCCAATAGCCGGTGGTGAGCGCAGCGTCACCACCGGTTCGCGGACCCCCGAGCCGCCCTATCCCGAAGGGATTGCAGCCCTGTGTGTCGTTGACTCCCGCGCGTCGGCTGGAATCCCTTCGGGATACGGGAGCCTGCCGGAACGCGAACCGGTGGTGTTCGCTGCGCTCGACCACCGGCTATGGGCTGTGACCCCTGCGGGCAACGCCGTGAAGGATTTCCACGGGACCACGCTCACAAGGCCGCCAGCACGCTTCTTGCCCCCTCTCCCCCGCGAGCGACGTGGATTTCGGAGGGTGCGTGTTGCGGGGGAGAGGGTGGGGTGAGGGGGCCACACCGCACGCTCAGGCCCCCTCACCCCGGCCCTCTCCCCCACCGTGAAGTCCTCTCCGAAAGCCGCATCGATTGTGGGGGAGAGGGGGCAGAACACTGGGAAACGCCTTGCGAAAATCCTACACGGCGTTGCCCTGCGGGGTGGAAGAGTGGCCCGAATCCCAGGGGATTCTGCGTAGGATGGCGACAGCACTCCTTCGGAAGTCCACTCCATCGGTGGCGAAGCGGAGCTTCGGGGATATGCGGTCCCAAGCAGAGCTTGGGACCGAGAGGCAAATGGCGGGCGGGACTGAGGTGAAAACGCCGTTACGTGCCCAGCATCTCCGGAAACGCCCTACGGAACTTGGCCAGCTTCGGTTCGATGACAGCGGCGCAGTAGGGCTGGCCCGTGTGGCGGCGGTAGTAGTTTTGGTGTTCGACCTCGGCGGGGTAGAAGGCGGTGAAGGGTTTCACTTCCGTGACCACGGGATGGCCGAGGGCGGTTTCGACCTCCTGGATCAACTGCTGGGCGGTCGTTCGTTCCTCGTCGGATTGGGTGAAAATGACGCTGCGGTATTGGGTGCCTCGGTCAGCTCCCTGCTGGTTTTTGGTCGTCGGGTTGTGGGTGCCCAGATGAACGCGGACGATCTTCTCGAACGAGACGATGGCGGGGTCATAGGTGACCTGAATCACCTCGGCATGCCCGGTGCGGCCCGTGCAGACTTCGTCGTAGGACGGGGCGATGGTGTCGCCGCCGCTGTAGCCGCTCTCGACTCCGGTGACGCCCCGGATCTGCTGAAAGACCGCCTCGGTACACCAGAAGCAGCCTCCGCCGAAAGTGACATGGGACATGGGTTTGGCCTTTCGCAAGGAGAGTGTGTGGAGAGAAGAGCGATGTCGGGCGTCGCCTAGAGACTCGCCCATCTCCCCCTGGGCATTGGTCTCTACACAACTCCCCACCCCGCAGGGGTCACAGCCCATAGCCGGTGGTCGAGCGCAGCGACACCACCGGTCTCAGGCATCCAGAGACGCCTGTATCCCGGAGGGATTCCAGCCGTTCTGGCGTTTTCCGTGATGCGATGGGCTGCAATCCCTACGGGATAGAGGGACTTGACGAGGACACTGTCCGGTGGTGTCGCTGCGCTCGACCACCGGCTATTCGCTGAATTCCCTTCGGGAAAATGGCAGATGCCAGATGGATTCGTGTCGGCCCCGAGGGTGTGAACGGACTCGGTTTTCGAGTTGTGGAGAGACCAATGCCCGGGGGAGAGGGGAGCAGGAATGTCGTCGCTGGCACAATCCAGCGAGGCGGACTGCACATGGACGGAGCCGGGGAATACATCGTCCAGCAGGCTGACCAGCTTGGGGGACAAGTTCTGATCGAAAAGCAGCTTCATGCGACCGCCACCCGCATGCTGCGTTCCCGCTGAGCGGCAAAGGCGAAGCAGGCCTGGATGTCCTCGGGCGTCAGGTACGGAAAGTCATCCAGAACTTCGGCAATCGTCATCCCGCTGGCGAGGTAGGACAACACATCGTAAACCGTAATCCGCATGCCGCGAATGCACGGCCGTCCGCCACGCTTGCCCGGCTCGATGGTGATGATCGATCGCCATTGTTCGTTCATGAGAAGTCTCCAACGCAGTCACTCTGCCGTGGCAAGGTGACACCTTCTGATCGCTGTCCTTCAGCGTACCAAGCGAACGGTGCGGAAACTACTCCGAGTGAGGAATGCCATGTCACTGGTGTGAACATCAGAATTGTTAGCAGTCGCGTGTTTCTGCCCCCTCTCCCCACTGGCGACCTGTCCTTCTGAGCTACTGTGATTGTGGGGAGAGGGCCGGGGTGAGGGGCTGAGAGCGAGCGGTGTGGCCCCCTCACCCCACCCTCTCCCCCGAAATACGCACAAGACGAAAGCCACATCGATCGCGGGGGAGAGGGGGCAGAATTTCACGGCTGCCGACTTTACCGATGCACACACGTGCCATAGTGTCCCAGATGGAATTCGTCCTGCGGGGGAGATCATTCGTTCGGGGCGTTTCCTCGACCACGTTATTTGGCAATTCCCAATACGCGAATCGCCTCTTGCACCGTCGTCAGACCCGCCTCGATGGCCTCCGCGGCCCGGCGTTGCAGCGGGATCATTCCGGCGGCGATGGCGGCTTGGTCGATCTCTTGGACATCGGCCCGGCGGAGGAGAGCCGCACCGACCGCGCCGTTGCGCGGGGCGAGCGCCTCGACGAGCGGCATGCGGCCCTTGTACCCGGTCATGCCGCACTCCGGACAACCGACGGCGACTCCCGCCCGTGTCACCGGCCAGCCCCAGAGGTCGGCCTCGTCCGTCGACTCGCGACGACACGCACACAGTGTCCGCACCAGCCGTTGCCCGAGAACCCCGAGCAAACCGCTCTTGAGAATGTACGGCTCGATCCTCATATCGAGCAGCCGCCCGCACGCCTCCGCGGCCCGCCCGGCGTGGAACGTGGTGAGGACTTGATGCCCGGTGAGCGATGCCTGAAACACGATCTCGGCTGTCACCTTGTCCCGGATCTCGCCGACCATCAGAACTTCGGGGTCTTGCCGCAGAAGCGACTTCAACCCGACCTCGTACGTGAACCCGGCGTGCGGTTGAATCTGCGACTGGGCCACGCCGGGGACCAGGGCCTCGATCGGGTCTTCGAGCGAACACAAGCTGCGGGGCGAGAGGCTCTGCAACTGAATCTGCCGCAGGGCCGCATACAGCGTGGTCGTCTTCCCGGCCCCGGCTGGCCCGCTGACCAGGAGCACCCCCTGCGGCTGGGCCAGCCACTCGATGCACTGCGAGTAGACATCCGCCGGGAAGTGCAGGTCTTCGAGCTTGAGGAACTTTCCCGACCCGACAAACAGCCGCACGACGGCCTTCTCCCCATGCACCGTCGGAAAGGTACTGACCCGCATCTCCACGCCATCTCCGCTGTGACGGATGCGGCCCTCTTGCGGCAGATCGGTGCGGTAGGTCAGCAGTTCGGCCAGCACCTTCAGCCGCGACACGATGTTCGAGGCCGCACTCTCGATGCACGCCACCGGTTGCAATAGCCCATCGATCCGGCACAGGACATCGAGCTGCCGCTTGGCATTCGGGACCAGATGCAGATCGCTCGCCCGGGCCTCGCGCGCTTGGTCGAGCAGAAGCTGAACCACCTCGACGGCGAACTTCTCCGACTTGGGGTCGCACCGAGAAAGGCGTTCGCGGAGTGAGTCGGAGAGCGGAGGCACTGGAGGGTATTCCTGAATCAGATTGCTCTCATCGGGAGAGAGGCGAAGGACGAGTCCATCCAGCGTCCGAAATCGGCGAGCGAACGCGGTGCCGCTCACTCACCTCAACGCCCGCACATAGATGTTGGCGAAATCGGCCGGGCCGACGGGGGCGAGTTGCAGCGTGAGGGCTTGTCCCAACGCCTGAACGTTCACTGCGGGCTTGCCATCGATCGTCAGGGTGATTTGTTGCCCCTGCACGACACCTTCGACGCGATGCCACCCGCCAATCGGCAGGAACTCAGCTGTCAATGCAACACCGCACAGGGTCAGGTGGCTGAACTCCTTACCGGGACGAATGTCGAACAGGAATCCGCGATTGCTCAGGCTCTCGGAACTGGTCAACACGGCATCGACCGGCGTCGCAGCCTTCCCATCGTAGGACAGCACCCAGTCGTTCGCCTTCCAGTGGGGCTGTCCGGCTTCGGACGCTTTCCAGCCGGTCAGGTCGAGGCCGGTGTAGAGGCTGCGATATCCGCGATTGGCGATGGCGACGTGTTCCTCGGCCACCGGCGAATCGGGGAGTTCGCGGATCTTCAGGTTTCGGTAATGCACGACGCCGCCTTCGGATTCGAGGCAGATGTACCCCTTGCGCGGGCTGGCGTCGGTGCCCTGCGTGACCACCTTGCCGTTGACCGCCAGACTGATCGATCCGTCGCGACATTCGATGCGGTAGTGATTCCACTCCGGAGAGGGCTTGGAGCGCTCCTCCGTCGGAAACGCCCGCCCGCCGCCCCCGCGACCGTTGAGGGGTTTCAGCGTGGCTCCGTGAATCGGAAAGATGTCGCCGTGTGTGGTGTGGCTCTTGCTCTGGCCATAGGCATTCTCCAACACCTGGACCTCGATGCTGCGATGAAACGGGACCCCCTTCGAGGTGATGTCATCCGCCCAGATAAAGATTCCCGCGTTCCCGCCGGGCACCATGTGCCGCCATTCGACTTCGAGAATGAAGTTCTGGTACATCTTCTCAGTGCGAATCTCCCCGACCGGCTTCCCGGTACAGACCAGCATCTCGTCCTTCACGCGCCACGTCTGCGGCGGCGTATTGACCAGCACCCAGCCGGTGAGGTCTTTCCCATTGAAGAGCGGTTGGAACGCCTCGTCCTCGCCGAAGCTCGCCGTGTTCGCACACAGAGAGACCAGAACCGCATACGACAGCAACAACCACGCAGATCGAAACATCGGGAGACCCCAGCTGGAGGGAGAGCGGACTGATCACCGATCAGCGAATACTCCTGGCAGGTTATCCAGCGGACGGTCAGTTTTCAAAACAGGGGGCCTGGACCTCCACGTTCCAGGGGGGCGAATGAGAGATCGGTAAGCGGTCTGATGCGACCACTCTCTTCCTTCCCGTGGACTCGATGAGAATTGAAATGGACAAAGAATTCGTAACCATCATACTGGGCCTGATGAGCCTAAGAGTTCGCCTGATGGATTCTGTTCCCACAGATCGTCCGAGCATCGCCAGATTCAGGAGTTCCCGATGGACCGGTTGTTCTTGTGGGACGATGGACCGGGTGGTAATGTCGAACATATTGCCGAACACGGCCTCACGCCCGATGAGGTGGAGTCCGCTTTCGACAATATCGAAACCGAAACCACCAGCCGCTCCACGGGACGACCGGCCCTCTTTGGCAGGACGTACAAGGGGGACGTGATTTTCGTGGTCTACGAGCTCGACAGCGACGACGATGGCCGAGAATTCGTGTTCGTGCTCACAGCCTATCTCGCAGAGGATGAATGATGATGACCCAGCCCAACCTCTCCCCGGAACGTCTGGCTCAATTGCGGGCCGAAGGCCAGAAACTGCGGCCCCCACTGGTCGCCGAGATGCCCGCAGTCCGCGACGAATGGAAGCACTGGGTGAATAGCCTCACGAGTGTTGTCGCTCGACACTCCAAAGAGATTGACGATTACATCCAGTCTCATGGCCCGATGACCCGTCAGGAAGTGGTCGAGAAAGCGCTGACGAAATTCCTGTCGGAAGTTTGATGGAGTGTTCAGGATCGGGGGCCAACCATTCCGCTCATCTGCACTCCCGAGGAAATGGTGGACGATGACTCACAACCCCTCCAGTAGCGATTCGACGATCCGAGACATTCACGCGATTCGTGAACAACTGTCCGATCAGTTCGGCGGCGACATGGCCGCCATTCTGGACGACGCCCGGCAACGCCAGCATGCCTCCGGTCGGCGCATTCTGCAGCGCGGTGAACTGTCTAACAGAGTCGCCCCGTTTCACCGCGGTTCGGGCGGTCCCTGTGTCGACAGCACCGTTCCCGTCGCGGGGTGACGGTTGCAGTTCGGTCGCGATGAGTCCTACCGGTTCGCCCAGCACGACCGCCGTCTGCGGCTCGGATATTGATAGACTTCATGCACCGATGATTCACGAGATTCCCCCTGGCGGCACTTCATGACTCCCTCAGTCTTCGTCACCGGCGGCAGCGGGTTCATTGGCACCTGGGTGCTGCGCGATCTATTGCAACACGGAGCCCGTCCGGTCGTGGTCGACCCGCACGCCGCCCTGCCCCGCTGGCAGCGCGTCCTCGGCAGCCGCACCAGCGAGGTCGTGACCGCTGAGGCGTCGCTGCTCGACCCGGCGAGCCTGCTGCGCGTGATTGAGAAGTACGAGGTCACGCAGATCATCCACCTGGCGGCGCTGCTCACTCCGGCCTGTCAGCAAGACCCGTTTCTGGGTGCCAGATCAACGTTCTTGGCGGGACCAGCGTGTGGGAGGCCGCTCGAAGATCGGAGCGCGTGCGGTCGATCTCCTATGCCAGTTCGTACGCCGTGTATGGCCCCGAGACTGGCGTCAGCGACGACCACCCCAATCGTCCGCCGACGTTCTACGGGGCCTTCAAGCAGGCGATGGACCTCATTGCCGAACAATACTGGCGGCACTTCGGCATCGCCTCGGTGGCCGTGCGCCCGCATGTGGTCTATGGCCCCGAACGTGAGCTGGGCCTGACTGCGGGGCCGTCGCTGGCGATCAAAGCGGCGGCGATGGAAGAGGGCTACACGATCGGCTATAACGGCCAGGTCGGCTATGACTACGTGGAGGACGTGGCCCGGGCCTTCGTGCGCGCGGCCTTCGAATGCCCAGCCGGAGCGACGGTCGTCGACCTCCCCGGCGAGCAGGCCACGACCGAACAATTCGCCCGCATTATCGAGACCGTCGTCCCGTCATCAAAGGGCCGCATCCATGTCCACGGCCCCGTGATCCCCGCCAACATCCCTCCCAACCCTCGGTATATCAGCGAGCTGTTCCCGGACTGGCAGGCCACCTCGCTCGTGGAGGGCATTCGCCGGACGGTGGAGTTCTATAGAACTGCGAGTTACTGAGTAGGGAGTGAAAGTGCCCCTCGTACCACTCTCGTTCCCAAGCTCCGTTGAGTGCCACTGACGAGGGCTTTGACTCGCCAGTGCTCAGACGCCCGACCACTGGGTGGACTGTTTTTGGTCGCACGACGCTCGAAGACACTGGCGGCCCAGAGCGATCGCCAGTGGCACACTTCATGGACCTTTCCAGGTCGGTTTCGACTCATCGCTCGTGCCACCCCGCTGGCTGTGGAGCCTCAGTGGACAGTGGCACCTGGCGACCGCCAGTGCCACCCCCCTTGCCCCTCATTCGCCACCCGGAAGCCTCCTTGTCAGTGCCACCCCGCCGTATTCAACTCCCGACCCCATTTGTCCTCCACGTTTTGACCGCCAGCGGATTTTAGAATCTGGGTGAGGTCTGCGAAGTAGCGCTGGTGCGTCCGATGTAACGCATCTTTGCTCGCCGCCTCCAGCAGGACCACTTCGTGGTCTATCCCTTTGCGGTTGAGATCCAACTCGATCCCGAGCCGCGAGTCCTCGGCCTCCCGCCGTTGCGAGTCGTCGAAGTCTCGAAAGGTGACGATGCTGCCTTCACTCCGGTTGTACTCGATTAGGAAAATCATTGCTTCTGCCTCTTCAGTTCGTCTAGCCGAGAGATCGCCTCGGTCAAAAGGTCGGTGTTGACATTCAACAGGCGTACCAGCTCACTTCGCATTTCTTGATCCTCCTGTTCGCGGCGTTCCATCTTGCGTGTCGACTCGTCCAGCTTTCCTCGTAGTTCTTGTACCTCGTGGTCGGATACCTGGTGCTTTGGCAGTTCCGCGACGGCTTTCTTGAACTTCTCGTGAGCCGCATCCGCCACCTCCTTGGACGCCTCGGCTATGGAATGTTTTCTCTCGAACTCCTCGTAAATCGCCACAGATACGGAGCTCTTTGTGAGGAAGTTTCGCCACGACTCGGAGCCGCCGCCGTACTTGATCGAAGGATCGATGACATCGGACGATTTCTCCGAAACTTCCGCCCACAGGTGTTGTAGGGAACTCCGGACCTGGATCTCGATTGGCTTCCCGGCGATCTCGGCGATGATGTGGACCGCTCGATAACCGTAGCTGGGATTGTCGCGGCGGTCCATTACGGATGCTCCGGGGAAGTCGGTTACCAAAGACGCAACGAATTCTTCTTGTTCCCCGACATCCGCTACGACAACCCTGCATCCCGCGATATCCTGTATTTGGCTCAGTCGAATGCTCTCGCGACGGAGTTTTTCCGCGATCGAGACTGTGGACTTCGCCAGTCTTCCCGTCGGGAACTTCCCACGTTGTCGGATCGTTCGGATCACAGCCTCGTACGCCTCGCCAAATGACCGTCGGTAATCGTCTAGCAATCGAAGATCGCTGTCGGTGTGGGAACTTCCTTTTAGTCGGTCCCCGAGCCGGTCGATTTGTGACTTGCTAACTGGCATTTTGCACATCTTTAGCGTGGATGACGTGGTCTCCGCCTAAGCAGGTATTCGACCGCAGATCTGCAGTCGAAGAATACCGTGATTCTATGGTTGAGCATGGACTTGTCAACACCCATGCGTCAGTATGTGAAACGAGTTACGACTGAAGATCGGCCCGGATTCCCTGCTCTGCCGCACCGGAGGCGATGCGATGCCGCAGTTCCCACCTCGGTCCGTGGACCCACCGCCATCGTCGCCCGCGATCACTCTATTTGGAGAATGCTCCGCTTCGAAGACTTCGCTTCGCAGCTAATCGGGGGCAGTAGAACAGACTTCCGATGTCTCGGAAGACTTCGGAAGTCTGAGAGCGATTACGCGAAGAGTTCTTCGATGATCTTCCCTTCGCGGACGATCATCACGGGGCGGCCGGAAGGGGTGTGGTATTCCTTGGTGGGGTCGATGCCGAGGTTGTGATAGAAGCTGGCGGCGACGTTGTCGGGGCTGATGCCTTTGCCTTCGGCGGGGCCTTCGCCCTTGTCGTCGCTGGCCCCGATCACCCGGCCACCCTTGATTCCGCCACCGGCCATCAGCATGAACATCGCTCGGGGGTAGTGGTCGCGACCGACGCGCTGGGTGTTGATCTTGGGCGTGCGACCGAACTCACCGGTCACGTACACGGCGGTCGACTCCAGCAGACCGCGCTCGGCGAGGCCATTCAGCAGTGCAGCCAGGCCCTGGTCCAGGGGCGGCAATTGCTTGGTCTTGAGGTTCGTGAACCCGTCGTTGTGGGTGTCCCAGCCGCCGTTGGTGATGGTGGTGAACCGCACGCCGGATTCGATCAGCCGCAGGGCCAGCAGGCAGCTTTGCCCGAACCCGCTGGTGCCGAACTTGCCCGCGAACTCGGCGTTTTCCTGGCTGATGTCGAACGCCTTGCGAGCGCGGGGCGAGGTGATCATCGAGTAGGCTTGCTGCGAGAAGCGGTCGAGGCCATCGAGCAGTTGGTTCTGCTTCTCGAACCCGGTGAACGCGGTGTCGAGGCTATTCAGCAGCCCCTGCCGCTTCTCGACATCGGCGATCGTCAGGCCATTGCCGAGCGAGACGCCGCGCACGCTGAACGGCTGCCCGGCGACGGGAGCCTTGCCGGTGGCGAGGGGGGCGTACTTGACGCCGAGGTAGCCACCGCGCTGGTTGTTGGCGTTGGGGATGGAGACCGACGGAGGCAGGTCGACCGGCCCTCCGAGTTCCTTCGACACCACAGCGGAGTAGCCGGGGAATTCGAGCGATGGCAGCGGGCGGTTGCCGCAGTTGACGTACTCGGAGCCGAGGGCGTGAGCGGCGATCGAGTGGCTGACTCCGCGCAGGATCACGAACTTGTCCATCGCAGCTGCGAGGTGCGGCAGATGCTCGCTGATCTCGATGCCGGGGACGCAGGTCTGGATCGGCTTGAACTCGCCGCGATGGGTGTCGGGTGCGTTGGGCTTGAGGTCGAACGTGTCCATGTGGCTGGGGCCACCGGCGAGGTTGATGAAGATGGCCGACTTGGCCTTGGCAGCGGGGTTGGTTTCCCCGGCAGCACTCATCCGCAGGAACTGGCCCATGGAGAGGCCACCCAGGGTCAGGGCCCCGGCCTTGAGGAAGTCACGTCGACCGAAACCGTCGCATTGAATGTGGAATGCCATGGGGGAAGTCCTTTGGGAGGCGGTGAGTGTGTTGAATGGCTGAAGAGGTTGATGGTTGATGGTTTATGGTTGATCGACAGAGGGGAAGCCCAGGGGTTGCAACCTCTGGGCTTTCTGGCTGATCGCTGACAGCTGATCGCTGACAGCTCCCTCAGTGATTGACGATGAACTCTTTCGTGTTCAGCAGCGTCCAGAGAACTTCGCGGACGCCGGACAGCGGCGTACTCGATTGCTGGATGAAGGTCAGGGCGGTGGCCGTTTCCGATGGAGTCGGGAACCGGCTCACGGTGCGGAGGTAGGCTTCCTCAATGATCGGCTTGAGCACCGCGTCATCGAGGGTCGGCTTGTTCGCGACCGGCTTCGTTTCGGCGGTGTCCTTGTCTTCCGTCTTTGAGGCTGCGGGGAGCTTTGAGTAGCGGCGTTCGTAGGCCACGAGTTCACGTTCGGCGACCTTGATCGCCTTTTTGTTGTCGGAACCTTTGAGCTTCTCGACCTTCAGTTTCAGCGAGGCCAGTTGCTTGTCGTAGTCGGCGGGCTTGGTCTTGGCGAGGGCTTCTTCCGGGGCGATCACCTTGGCTCCGTACTGCTTGCCGAGTTCGGCCAGCCAGCCATCGCCGCGATCCAGCTCCTTGTAGACATCGCTGTCGTTCCGCAGGTAGAGAGTCTGGAGCAGGCTCGACTCGCTCGACCGGTCGCAGTCGCACGAGTTCTCTCGGCTCGACCGACCGAACACTCCCAGAGCGTACAGCTGGCCTGCCCCGTCGTTCTTGCGCGGGGTGCTGGCCTGCGACACGGCGCGGCCCTTGACCTCGGTGTCGAACGCACTCGCGTCGGAGGTGCGGATCGTGGCCAGGTGGATCGCGTCGACAGTGGTCTCAGCGGGCATGCGGCGCGGGACGGCGTGGCTGAAGTTCCGCTCATCCAGGCGGTTCGTGTCGTTCGGTCGCCACGAGCGCTGGTAGGTGTCGCTGTGGCAGATCTCGCGATGGACCCACTTCATGTCGAACCCGCTGGCCACGAAGCCGCTGGCGAGGTGGTTGAGCAGGGCCTCGTTGCTCGGCGGATTCGCGAGGTTCATGTCATCGGTCGGCTCGACGATGCCGCGATTGAAGTAGTTGCCCCACACGCGGTTCACGAACGCCTTGGCGAACAGCGGGTTGGCTCGCAGCCACTCCATGAGAGGAACGCGAGGATCTTCCAGCTTATCGATGTCGACCACATCACCGCCGAGCAACTTGGCCTTGGGAGAGTCGGGCACGGTGTTCTTCTTGCCGTTGGCCTGCTTCTTCTTGTTGGCGTTGGCCTTGTTGTACTTCGGAGCCTGGACATAGAGATCGGGAACCGGGATCAGCTTGCCTTCTTTGGCAGCGACCGCCATCGCTTCGCGGAGCTTGTTTCCATTCATCTTCTTCATGTCGAGACCCAAGTCCGCAACAATCTTTTCATAGACCTTCTTGTCGCTGCCGGTCCGTCCGTACTGCACGCGGGTGAAGAACGCCTCGAACTGCTTGAAGTCGTCCTGCGTCCACTGGTCGAAGGGGTGCTTGTGGCACTGGGCACACTGGATACGGGAGCCGAGGAACGTGTAGGCAAACCCGATCGCGCGGTCTTCGGCCTTGGTGAAGTTCTGGCGGGCCCAGAAGTAAACCAGCCCGTCCTCATCCGCGTAGGACTTGCCGTCCTGATAAGAGGCCGACATTCGCTGGCAGAGGTCTTCGTACGACTCGCCCGGCTTCTTGCTGGTGGCGAGGACGATCCCTTCGCTGATCTTGTCGTACGAGGTGTTGGCCATCACCCGCTGATAGATCCAGTCGTACCACTCCTTGTCGGAGCTGTCGCGACCGACGCCGGTGTTGTTGAGTTGAGAACTCGCGTTGCCGGTCCAGTCGCACAGGCGGGTCGTCCACCACGCCGCATAGGCCGGTGTCACGAGCAGCTCTTCGACCTTCTGGGCCCGTTTGTCGGCACTGGTGTCCGCCAGGAACGTCCGCACCTCGTCCGAGGTCGGCAGCGTCCCGGTCAGGTCGAGGCTCACCCGCCGCAGGTACTCCGAGTCAGTGCAAATCTCGGATGGCAGCGTGCCGAGCTTCCTCAGCTTCTCGACGACGAGTTCGTCGACCTTGGTCTTTGTGGCAACCTGCGGGTACTTGTCGCCATATTGAGGAGAGACCGGGCGGATGACCTGCACCGGCACGACTCCGTTGTCGTAGTACACCACGAGGTGCGTGTCACCCGGCTCGTTCGAGGTCACGACACCCGCCTGCGTCACGTCGCACACCTGCGGGTCGTTCGTCTGGAAACGACACAGGCAAGTGACATCCTCTTGCGTTCCGTCGGCCCAGACTGCGACCGCTTTGAGCTGGGTCGTTTGGCCCTTGTCGGAGTAGAGAATCTCCTTCGGGGAGATGTCGAGTTTCGCCAGATGCCGGGTCGTCTCGACCGGCTTGGCCCCGGCCTTGATCCAGCTCAGGAAGACGTTGTACTCCCAGCTGCCGATGTCCATCCGCTTGCCGCCCTTGTGAGGTGTGGCGAGCGTGGCCTTTTCGAGGACGAAGCTGTCGGCAGGGGAATCGGTTTCGAGTCGCCCGACGAGAGCATCGTGGTCCATCTTGAAGTCATACCCGAACAGGGAGAGCCGCAAGTCCCCCTGCCCCTGGAACGACCCGTGACACGCCCGCCCGTTGCAGCCGAGTTTTCCCATCAGCGGCACGACGTGCTGCTGGAAGTCGGGGACTTCGGTCGTGTCTGCGGCTTTGAACCGCTGGCTGACCGGTACGATCGGGTCGGCAGCGGGGAGGGAGGTCGTCCAGGCGAGACAGAGTCCCACGAGAAGAGCCAGGATTCGAGTTCCACAGGTCATTCGAAAACTCCGGGGGAGTTGGATTTTGAATTGTGAGCCGCCGGGCTTGCCCGACGTGCCGTACGGACGTGGGCGTCCGTACTACGGGGCCTTGGGTTCGGTGGGTTGCTTCTCGCCCTTGGGGTTCTCTTCACCATCGGGCTTCGCTTCACCCTTGGGCTTGCCTTCACCGGGTTTGGCTTCGCCCTTGGGCTTGCCCTCACCGGGCTTGAACTCGCCCTTGGGCTTGCCTTCGCCAGGCTTGAATTCGCCTTTCGGCTTGCCTTCACCCTTGACCTTGTTGGCCTTAAAGTTCGCGGTCACTTCCGGCTTCTTGGTCTTCGCCGAATTCAGCAGACGATCCACTTCGGCATCCACCGCTTGACCTGGATTCGCTTCCGCGACCTTCAACTCCTCATCCATCTTGGCGAGTCGAGCTGCGGTGTGCTCGCGGTCGGCCTTGAGCTGATTGAGTGAGAGAGCCTGCCGCTGCTCGACCAACGTTTTCAGTTCGGCTTTGAGT
The DNA here is from genome assembly GCA_043778825.1 of Planctomycetota bacterium. Taxonomy (GTDB): domain Bacteria; phylum Planctomycetota; class Planctomycetia; order Planctomycetales; family Planctomycetaceae; genus TH-plancto1. The sequence goes on from JAYWFM010000293.1 coordinate 13,427, forward strand.
TCCGCGGTGTCTGTCATGGCACTGCGAGCCGCGGTCAGTCGGATGCGGGAGTCGAGCTTCCACCGAGCCAGTTCGTGGTCGTGGCGATTGGCAGCACCGGGCTTGGTTCCCTGCAACTTCGTGAGGTGTTCCTGCGTCCGGTACAGGTCGTGGACGGCCTTCTTGTAGCCATCGGGATTGGCGGACTTGAGCGATTCGACGAGGGTCTTGAGCTCGGGATGATGCTCGCCCGCAAAGGCTAGGGCTGCGGCTTCCTGTTCCGGCTTGAGATCACCCACGAACTTGGCGACCCCCGCCTTGCCAGGCCCCTTGGGGGAGTATTTCTTGACGCCGTCCTGCGTGTCATCCGCATGTACCGCCGAGGCGCACAGCGCCGCGATTACCAACAGGCAGCGAGCGGCGGACGTGAGTCTCCGTAGCGTGGGCTTTAGCCCACGCGAGAGTGAGACATTCCCTGACGTGTGGGCGGAAGCCCACACGACGTTGATGGCGGTCGGTCTCGTCATAGCTGGGTCTCCTCTTCAAAGCCTTGGTCGTTCTCGTCTGTGGCACCCTGCTCGGCTTCAACCAGCACAGCTGTCAGGAGCCAATCGGGCACATCGCTGTCGACCTCCACCGGGGTGTCATCGATCGGGTCGGCATCGTCGGAAGTGATGTGGTCCGGGTCGAGAGCGGTCCACGCCTGGGCGAGGGCTGGGGACTCGTTCGCGTTTGTGATCGTGGCAATTGTGATGGCGGGGTGGTCTTGCGGCGAGGGGAGCGTTGGCCAATTCAGGACCACTGCCACGAGCAGGCTCGCCGCGACGAGCGAGGCGATTTGCCAGGATCGTCGGGAGGGGGCCGCTGGCTTCCGAGACACCGAGGCAGCCTGAAGGCTGGACTCCAACGGGCGGGACTCCAACGCGAATGCTTCACAACACGGAGTGGCTTGCAGGAGGACGACGATCTGCACGGCTTCGACGAGAGCGGCTTGGGCCATCGGGTCATCGGCGAGGCGAGCCTCGAACGTCGCCAGTTCGTTCCGGTCGCACTCGTTGAGTACGTACCGCACCGCCAGCAGCAGGTCGTCATCAGTGATAGAATTTGCAGTCGTCATGATCGTGTTGATCGTTTCTCGTACGACGGACTTCCCAGTCCGTCGCCTCAATATGTCCGTGGGATAGGCTTCCAGCCTGTCATCTTCTGCAAGTGCCCAACGCCAGAATGACAGGCTGGAAGCCTATCCCACTTCACCCGACTGGTCTCCGAGAGCCAGCTTCAACTTCCCCAAGGCCAGTCGCATCCGCGTCAGCACCGTTCCCAAGGGCACCGCCAACTCCGCGGCGATCTCGGCGAACGTCTGATCGCCGTGAATCCGTCTTTCGACCACAAACCGTTGTTCGGGGGGGAGTTTCTGAACTGCCGCCTGAACCCGATCAGCGGTCTCCCGCCGAATGATCTCGTCGAGGGGGAGGGAGTCCGAATCGCTTTCGGCCAGTCCCATCCCGATCTTCGTCATGGCCCGCGAATCGACGCCCTGCTTCCGCTTGAGGAGCAGTGCCTCGTTGTGGGCCACCCGCGTGAGCCACGCCCGCACCGCCTGTGGATCGACGCTGCCTCCGTGTTCCAGAGCCTTCCGAAACACCGTCTGGAGGACATCGCTCACCAGCTCATTGTTTCGCAGAATCCCGAACACAAACACCCGCAGCCACTGGACTTGCTGCGAATGCCACTGACTGACTCGCTCCGACGCCGAGTCCCGATCCGGCAGCCGATTCTCGTCCGCTGGCGGCCCGTTCCCGACGGGACCAGTGGAGTGGGACGAATCGCCGGACACGGGAACTCCTTGCGTCGATGAAGGTGGGATGCGCTGCGCTGCCGGTTTATTCTTGCGTCCGGACGGAGGGGAGGCCAGCCCTGATGAGCGGCACGGCGCTAGCCGCCGGTTCCCCTCACCGTTTCCTTGCCAGAAACGCCTTACCAGAACCGATCGTTCCCTGACGAGCCACGGTCAGCAGAACCGGCGGCTAGCGCCGTGCCGCTCACGGGCCACAGACACATCAGCATCGACCGCTCCATTTCCCCCACGTGATTGACCGCACATTCCGCCTCTTGCCGCACTGCAACTCGCGAACTAGAATTGACCACCGACCGGTTGGGGCGAGACACGCAGCGATTCCGCCAAGCCCGAAGCCGTGCCAGAGGTGACGTACCCTGGACAGCTTCGGGTTGATTCGTTGATGAATCTCGTAGGATCCTCCCGGACGGTCTCCCGCAGCCATTCATGGAGTCTCTTCGATGTACGAGCGTTTTACCGACCGCGCCCGCAAGGTCATGCAGCTGGCCAATCAGGAAGCCCAGCGGTTCAACCATGAATATATCGGCACCGAGCACATCCTGCTCGGGCTGGTGAAGGAAGGGTCGGGCGTCGCGGCGAACGTCCTGAAGAACCTGGATGTGGACCTCCGCAAGATCCGCCTGGAGGTCGAGAAGATCGTCCAGTCCGGTCCTGATATGGTCACGATGGGGAAACTGCCGCAGACTCCGCGAGCCAAAAAGGTCATCGAATACGCCATGGAAGAGGCCCGCAACCTCAACCATAACTACGTGGGCACCGAGCATCTGCTGCTCGGCCTGCTGCGGGAGCAGGAAGGGGTGGCGGCCCAGGTGCTGATGAACCTCGGCCTGAAGCTGGAGGATGTCCGAGAAGAGGTTCTGAACCTGCTCGGGCATGGTACCGAACAGGGCGAGACCGCCGAACGCGGCGGCGAAGGTGGCGGCGGTGGCAAGGGTGCCAAGGGCGAAGGCGGCGGCAAGGGCGGTCGCAGCCGCACCCCCGCTCTCGACAGCTTCGGTCGCGACCTGACCGAACTCGCCAAGCAGACCAAACTCGACCCCGTCATCGGTCGCGAGAACGAAATCGAACGCCTGATGCAGGTGCTCTGCCGGCGTCAGAAGAACAACCCGGTGCTGCTCGGCGAAGCGGGGGTCGGCAAGACCGCGATCGTCGAGGGCCTGGCCCAGATGATCGTCGACGGGACGGTGCCGGAGCCGCTGCGTGACAAGCGGATCGTGGTGCTGGACCTGGCGATGATGGTCGCCGGGACGAAGTATCGCGGTCAGTTCGAAGAGCGTATCAAAGCGGTCATGAACGAAGTCCGCCGGGCGAAGAGTGTGATTCTGTTCATCGACGAACTCCACACGCTGGTCGGAGCCGGGGGAGCGGAGGGAGCGATCGATGCCTCGAACGTCCTCAAGCCCGCTTTGAGCCGAGGCGAACTCCAGTGCATCGGAGCCACGACGCTCGACGAGTACCGCAAGTACATCGAGAAGGATAGCGCCCTCGAACGCCGGTTCCAGATGGTAATGGTCGATCCGCCCGGCAAGGCGCAGGCGGTCGAAATCCTCAAGGGACTCAAGGACCGCTACGAGGCGCATCACCGCGTGCAGTACACCGACGACGCCCTCGAAAAGGCCGTCGAACTCTCCTCGCGTTACATCTCGGGCCGCTGCCTGCCGGACAAGGCGATCGATGTCATCGACGAGGCCGGTGCCCGCGTCCGTCTGAAGTCGATGGTCCGTCCGCCGGACCTCAAGGATCTCGATGGCGACATCGAGCGGATGAACGCCCAGAAGGAAGAAGCGGTCGCGAACCAGGACTTCGAGAAGGCCGCCTCTCTCCGCGACCAGGCGGACAAGCTCAAGAAGAAGAAGGAAACCATCACTCGCGAGTGGCGGCAGAAGTCGAAGGAGTCGGACGGGATCGTCGACGCCGAGATCATCTCTGAAGTCATCTCCAAGATGACCGGCGTGCCGCTGACCCGCCTGTCGAGCGAAGACACGGTGCGTCTACTGGCCATGGAAGGGGAACTCCACAAGCGAGTGGTTTCCCAGGACGAAGGGATCAAGCTCGTCGCCAAGGCCGTTCGTCGCAGCCGCAGCGGACTCAAAGACCCCAAGCGCCCGATGGCGACGTTCCTCTTCTCCGGCCCGACCGGGGTGGGGAAGACGCTGCTGGCCAAGACCCTCGCCGAGTTCATGTTCGGGGACGAAGACGCCCTCGTGCAGATCGACATGAGCGAGTACCAGGAACGGCACAACATCAGTCGACTGATCGGGGCCCCGCCCGGCTTCGTCGGCTTCGAAGAAGGGGGTCAGCTGACCGAACGCATCCGTCGTCGTCCATACGCCGTGGTCCTGCTCGATGAAATCGAGAAGGCTCACCCGGATGTGTACAACATGCTGCTGCAGATCATGGAAGAAGGCCACCTCACCGACAGCTTCGGTCGCAAGGTCGACTTCAAGAACACGATCCTGATCATGACGACGAACGTCGGGGCCAAGGCGATCGCCAGCCCGGCCTTTGGCTTCAGCGGCACGGATTCCACCAAGGCCCATGACGACATGAAGAAGAACGTCATGGCCGAAGTCAGCCGCGTCTTCAAGCCGGAGTTCATCGGTCGCCTGGACGAGATCGTCGTGTTCCACAAGCTGACCGACGAGAACATGCAGCAGATCGTCGAGATCGAGCTGGGCAAGGTGCGTGAGCGCCTGCGGGATCGTGGCCTGAATCTGATCCTGACTCCGGAAGCGAAGGAACTGATCATCCTCAAGAGCCGGGGCGATGCCGACCGCGATTCTTCCGACTACGGGGCCCGCCCGTTGCGTCGGGCGGTCGAGCAGTTCATCGAAGACCCGCTCTCGGAAGAACTGCTGCGAGGCATCTTCAACGGCAAAAACCGCATCATTGTCAAGGTTCGCGATGTCGGCGGCGACAAGCAGCTCGACTTCGAAGGCGTGATCGGCGAAGGCGACGGCAGCGGCGAAGAAGAACTGGTCGGTGCCGGAGCCGCTTCGGCGACGTAGTCAGATATCCGACCGAATGACGTGAATCGACTTTCAGCCCCCGGCGTCGCGCCGGGGGCTGAGTCGTTTCTGGGGGTGCGAGCGCTCCGCTGCGCAAAGCCTTCGCGTCGCGGCTAAACGGGATTTCTGGATTTAACCCTCAACCCTCAACCCTCAACCCTCAACCCTCAACGTCCCCCCGCATGACCAATCTCCGCCTCCTCCTCGCCTACGACGGCACCGACTTCACCGGCTGGCAAATCCAGGCTGGTCGCCGCACGGTCCAGGGGGTTCTCGAAGAGGCCATTCGCGACCTCACCGGCGAGACGCCCAGGCTGCTCTGCGCTGGCCGCACCGACTCGGGAGTCCACGCCCACGGGCAGGTGGCCAGCTTCGAAACCAAGTGCAAAATTCCGGTCGATCGCTGGCGGACTGCCCTCCAGTTCCGTTTGCCGGATGACATCATCGTCCGCGAAGTGACGGAGGTTCCGCCGAGGTTCCACGCCACCTATTCCCCGCTCACCAAACGCTATCGCTATCTGATCCACAACAGCCTCGTCGAAGACCTCATCCTCCGCCGGTTCAGTTGGCGCGTCCGCTGGAACCTCGATGTTGCGGCCATGCAGGCCGGGGCCGACCGCCTCCTCGGTCATCACGACTTCCGCAGCTTCGAATCGAACTGGCCGAACAATAAGGTCACCAGTACCCGCACCGTCCATGAACTGAAAGTGTTCCGCACCAGTCCCGGCCCGGTACTCCAAGGCATGGCCTGCTGCTACCCCGAGGCCGATCCGCAAGGGTTCATCGCCATCGAGATCGAAGCCGACGGGTTCCTGTACAACATGGTCCGCATCATCGCGGGCACGCTGGTCAACGTCGGTCGCGGCTACTGGACCCCCGACGATGTCGAACGCATCCTCCTCGCCCAAGACCGCCAACTCGCGGGCGACACCAGCCCCGCGCAGGGGCTGTTCCTGGTGCATGTGAAGTATCCGGAGAATGAGGACGAGTTGTAGAATGTGATGCGGAATGACTTCCCCAACCCCAAAGTACGCAGCATTATGGCTGGCCGATCCACATTGATAAGGAGTATTGACATGTCGCTTTCTGATGCTATTGGGGAGTATTGCGAAATGTACCTGAGCGGCGATTATGACAACGCCTTTCATGGACTCTTGGAAATGACTCCGGCCATTCTCCCGGATCTCATGGCCGCGTATCGCGTCGAGCATGACACGCAGATCCGCCTCTTTCTGCTGAACGTGATTTGGGAGTATCGCGATCAGTCAGTTATTCCACTTCTTGGGGAGGCACTGTTTGATTTGCAGAAACGGATCTGGCAGGAAGCGTTGGACGGATTGGTTGCTCTGGCTTCACCAACTGCGGTCGACGCCTTGCGAGCAGCATGGTGTCGGCAATTCACAACGGAGCATGACACGGAGACGTTTCAACTCTGGCTGGCAGAGGCCATCGAGCAAGCCGAGCAGGCGGTGCTGCTTTCTCGTTCGCTTTGCGAGGAGGGAACCGAGGAATCGCCCTGATTCTGACGTGTCCGAAAAGCCCCACCCCGGAGGGGTCACAGCCCATAGCCGGTGGTCGAGCGCAGCGACACCACCGGTCAGGACTGGATTCCTATCCCGGAGGGATTGCAGCCGCCTTGGACCATGCAGCGGTTCGAGGGGCTGCAATCCCTCCGGGATAGATTGCGACGAGGTGTCGTATTCCGGTGGTGTCGCTGCGCTCGACCACCGGCTATTCGCTGGAATCCCTTCGGGATATAGGGAAACCCCGACACCGTCATGTGCAACTCCGTTCGGTGCATGGCCAACATTCGACAGGTCGATCGGCATATCTTCAGGTTCAGTGCTTCAGTACGATGGATGAACGTTGTCTCCGGATCCTCACCCCGCAGGAGATTTCGCGAATGCACCTCTGGTGCCGCATCATTCTGCTCACACTCTCTAGCGGCGTGGCCTGCCAACAAGCCCGCGCCGAAGACCTGCCGCCCCGGCTGCGTCGACCGGTCGATGCCGTCTGGCTTGTTCCCGGCCAGGTGCTGCTGACCGCCAACTCCCGGTCCGGGAGCCTGAGCGTGGTCGAACTGGGCACTCTCTCGGTCGTGAGTGAGACCGTGATCGGCGGTCAGCCGGTCGCGTTGCTCCCCCTCTCGGAGAACCGCTTGGCGGTCGTTGATCAGGCGGCCAACCAACTGCGGTTCCTTCGCATCGGTCGCGATCCGTGGGCGATCTTGATTGAATCGGAACTGCCACTGCTGCGGGGCCCGAATTCGATCGTACTGGTCGATGAGGACGCCACCGCCCCCACCACGCGAGTCGTCTCAGTGGCCAGCCTGTGGGACCGCTCGCTGGAGAAGATCGAACTCGACCTCACCGGCGAAACGCCGACCGAGATCAGTCGTCTGCAAGTCCAGCTCTCGTTCGCCCCGAACAAGCAGTTGGTTCTGCCCGGCGGGAAGAAGCTGTTGGTCGCGGACAATCATGCGGGGAAACTGGCGGTCATCGACATCGAGAGTTGGACGATCGATTCGATCCGTCCGCTGAATGCTCACAACATTCGGGGCCTGGCCCTGACGACGGATCGGGAGTCGGTCCTCATCTCGCACCAGATTCTGAATCAGCAGGTCACGACTGGCCACGATGCGGTCCGCGATGGGACGCTGATGCAGAACGTCGTCCGCGTGGTCCCGCTGGCCAAGCTCTACGACTCGCAGGCCCTGCTCCCGGTGCATGTGCGGACGATCTTCCTCGGTCGCTCTTCCGACGGAGCCGCCGACCCCGCCGACATCGTGCATGACTTCGAAGGCAACTTGTGCGTGGCCCTCGCCGGAGTCGATGAGATGGCCCTCGTGTCCTCGAAGGGGATCGAGAAACAACGCCCGATGGTGGGACGCCGACCGACCAAACTCCTCCCCTGCCCCGACCGGCCCGAGGTCATCGTCGTCAACACGTTTGGCGATTCCCTCACGCTGGTCAACACCAGCCAGGCCCGCGTGCGGCGCGTGATCTCACTCGGCCCCCAACCCGAACTCACCCGCGCCGAGCGCGGCGAATTGTTGTTCTTTGATGGCCGCGTCTCCTTCGAGAACTGGATGAGCTGTCACAGCTGCCACACCGATGGGCACGCGAATGGTCTGCTGGCCGACACGCTGGGCGACGGCACCGCCGGAACGCCGAAGCGAGTGCAGACGCTGCTCGGCGGTCGCGATGCGAACCCCTGGGGCTGGACCGGCGAGGCGCGCGAGCTGCACGAACAGGTCTCGAAGTCGATCCGCAGCACGATGCAAGGCCCGCCCCGCCCACTGACGCAGGTGATCGACCTCGTGGCCTACCTGCACACGCTCTCCCCTGCCCCGCCACTGCTCCCCGCCACCGACGACCCGGTGGATCGCACGCTGATCGAGCAAGGCCACCAGGTCTTCGCCTCCGCAGGCTGCATCCGCTGCCACATCCCCCCGCTGACCTACACCACCGACAGCACCTTCGATGTCGGTCTCCACGACGAAGCGGGCCGCAAGCTGTTCAACCCGCCCTCTCTGCTCGGCGTGAGCCAGCGCGACAGCCTGTTCCACGACGCGCGGGCCAAGACCCTGGAAGACGTCCTGGACCAGGGGCACTTCACGCAAACGCCGCTGACCCGCGAAGAGCAATCCGCACTGCTACGGTTTTTGAAGAGCCTGTAGCCCCCACGCCGAGAGCCGGAAGCGTCAGCGCCCGGAGTCAGCAAATCACCGAAAGATTTCGGCGATCGGCTCACCTAATGCCAGCGAATGCGGGCGGTTCAAAGCGTCGGTAATCCGCGATTCGGGATCGAGCCCCATGGCCATATAAATCGTCGCCGCGATCTCCTCCGGAGTGACCGGTTTCTCGTGCGGGTAGGCGGCGTAGCGATCAGAAGCTCCGTGGATCAATCCCGCTTTGACCCCACCGCCTGCCAGCATCACGGAATAGCAGTGCGGCCAGTGGTCCCGGCCCGCAGGTGTCGCTCCGGCGTTCGAGGTGATCTGGCCCAGCTGCGGCGTTCGACCGAACTCACCCATCACGACGACCAGAGTCTCATCCAGCAGTCCGCGTTCGGCCAGATCCCCGAGCAAAGCCGAGAGGGCACGGTCCAAGTAAGGCAACAGCGACTGCTTCATCAGGTCGAAGTGCTGACGATGTGTGTCCCAAGCCTGGTCAATCCTGCGGCCCGAACAGACAGTGACCAGCCGGACCCCCGCTTCCACCAGACGACGAGCCGTCAGCAGGCACTGGCCCAGATGTGGCAGTCCACCAAACTTGCGGGCCTCCACTTGCCGGTCCACTCGATCCGGTAACCCGTATCTCTCCCGTAGTGCGGTCGGCTCCTGAGACAGATCAAACGCCTGACGGGTTTCGCTGGACTGCAGGAGTGAAAAAGCCTTGTCGTAATGAATATCCAGAGCGGAGGCGTCCGGCGTGCCTGCGTCGACATTCCCGCTCAGCGGCCCCAGCAGCTGGCGACGGCTCTCGATCCGAGCCGCCGATCCCTCCTTGAGAGGCGTCAATCCGGGCAACTGATACTTCGGCGAACTCGGATCGCCCGCGACAAACGGGTCGTAAGCCGCTCCCAGAAAACCCGCCCGCTGTCCCGGCAAATCGTACCCAAGGTTCGACATGACATCTGGCAACTGGACAAACTCCGGCAGCTTTCCGTGAGGAAAATGGCGGGCCAGCACCGCACCATAGGGCGGGAAGTTATCCGGCTCGTCGCGCACGATCAGTCGCCCGCCAGCCACCGGAGACCGCCCCGTCAGCGCGTAATACGCACCGGCGTTATGATCGACGATCGAGTGATGCACCGCCTGCAGCAAAGTCACCCGGTGCATCTCGCGCGACAACAACGGCAAGTTTTCACAGACCGGAAGCCCGGTCAACGAGGATGAGATCGGCCGCGTTTCCCCTCGATACTCGACCGGAGCGGTGGGCTTCAAATCCCACATGTCCTGGGTCGCCGGCCCACCCTCCAGAAACAGCAGGATGCACGACTTCGCCCGTCGCGATTTCCGTGCTTCGTCAGCCTGCAATAGCTGCGGCAGTGCCAGCCCCAAGCTCCCCAGTGAGCCGACGCGCAGGAGATCACGACGAGTGAACACGATGGAACTCGCGAGGAGAGAGGTTGCGGATCGGCCTCGATGAATGTTTGATCCTAACGCGACGGAGGACATCCGTCGATGGTTTTTCAGCGGAAGAGTGGCCTCCGCGTGGAGATCCCGAAAGTCGGCAGCCGCCAGTTTCTGCCCCCTCTCCCCACTGGCGGCGCGACTTTCTGTGAGGACATGACTGTGGGGAGAGGGCCGGGGTGGCCTGGTGAAACGGGGTTTTGGCGGCTGTCGAGTTTGTGAATGCGAGGGCTCAATCTGGCGTGGTCTGCCA
>JAYWFM010000294.1:0-52499 GCA_043778825.1 Planctomycetota bacterium
CTCACTTCAAGACGTAGGCAGCTACAATCCTCGCACCCGCCGACGCACACCCAGTCAGCTCGCAAACATTCACTCCCCACTCACCACTCCCCCCCCCCCATGCCTCACAACGGAAAACTGTTCATCGAAACCGTCGGTTGCCAGATGAATGTGCTCGACAGCGAGCTCGTCGTCGCAGCCCTGCGGAATCAAGGGTACACCCTCACCGACCAGATCGGCGAGGCAGATACGGTGCTGTTCAATACCTGCTCGGTGCGTGAACACGCTGAGCAGAAGATTTACTCGTCGCTGGGACGCATCAAGTATTCCAAGCGGACCCGCCCGGAGCAGGTGATCGGCGTTATCGGCTGCATGGCTCAGAAGGACCAGGACAAGATTTTCCAGCGGGCCCCACATGTTGACATCATTGTCGGCACCGGCCAGCTGGGCGAGATCCCGCGTCTGGTCGACGAGGCCCGGGCGACTCGCAAGAAGACGGTGGCCGTGAGCCTTGATCGCAAGGAGGGCTCGCGTTCCGAAGTCGCCCAGTCGTTCGAGAGCTACGACCCGCTGCGCGATCCCGAGATGCGGCCCAGCCCGTGGCAAGCCTACACGCGGATCATGTTCGGCTGCGACAAGTTCTGCACCTATTGCGTCGTGCCGATGACGCGCGGGCCGGAGCAGTCACGCCCCGTGGCCGACATCGTCCGCGAGGTCCAGTCGCTCGCCAATCAGGGGGTCCGCGAGGTCACGCTCCTCGGCCAGACCGTCAACAGCTACAAGCACACTGCGGACGGAAAGCTTTCACGGATGGCCGATCTCCTCGCGGCGATCCACGACACGCCGGGGATCCAGCGGATCAAGTTCGTGACGAACTTTCCGAAGGACATGGGGGATGACCTCTTGCAGGCGATGCGCGACCTGCCGAAGGTGTCGCGCTACCTGCACGTGCCGCTCCAGCACGGCGACAACGAAGTCCTCAAGCGGATGAAGCGCGGCTACACGGTGGAAGAGTACCGCGACATGATGCACCGCATCTGGGCCACTCTCCCCGATTGTTCCGTGTCGAGCGACTTCATCGTCGGGTTCTGCGGCGAGACGGAGGAGCAGTTCCAAACCTGCTGCGAAGCCGTCCGCGAGTTCCGCTTCAAGAACAGCTTCATCTTCAAATACAGCCCCCGCCCCGGCACCAAGGCCGACGAGCTGTGGGCCGATGATGTCCCCGAGGATGTCAAACGCCGCCGCAACAACGAGCTGCTCGACATCCAGAACCAGATTTGCGAAGAGACCAACGCCGAGTTCATCGGTCGCCGCGTGGAGGTTCTCGTCGAAGGCCCCAGCAAGTGGACCCACAAGGGCCTGACCCGCAATGATGGCCGAGCCGCGGAGGATGCGAATCTGGCGTACCCGATGCCGGGAGTGGTGGGGAGCGGCCTAGGGCCTAGGGCTGAGGGCCTAGGGCCAGAGGGGGAGCCGGATCATTCGCACGATCACGATCACGATGACTGCGGCTCGTGCAACACCGACTCGCTCGTACAGTTGGACTCCCCCCCTCTGGCCCTAGGCTCTAGGCCCTCGCCCCTAGGCCCCTCTTCCGGCCCCATCCAACTCGTGGGCCGCACGACCTGCGACCGCATCGTCGTCTTCGACGGCAACCCCCGCCTGGCCGGGACGTTCGCCCAGATCGATGTCATCGACTGCACGCAGACGACTCTCCTCGGCGAAATCACGACCCAGCAAGTCCAACACGGGTCCTTCCCCAGCCTGCCGATCCTGGTGTGAAGTCGTGGAACGGGCACATCTGCCCGTTTCGAATCCCAGAGCGGCACGGTGTGAGCTGGAGTCACCTGCAGACGCTCAGGCGAAGCCTGACCTACCGGAACGATGACCACATGAGGGAGAGACTCCTCACCCTGCGCCACGCCAAGTTCACCCGACAAAGTTAAAACCTTGCCAATGCCCCCCCCCATATCGTCGGATGAACCGAAATTCCACGACCCTCCTGAAATATTCCAGTCCACGCCAACTGCCGATCCTGTTCATATTTCGGTCGCGTGCCCCAATCCCACAGGGCGCGGAACCCTCGGCGATTTGCCTCACCGAACGGATGTCGAGTGTTCGCACCTCGCGGAGGTTTCTCCTCTCCTCGCTACGGCGTCCCGAACCGACAGCGGGGGCCAGCCGAGTCCGCTATTTGGTTTCCGGCTTGGTGAGCAGGATCTGATCCCCAGTTTTGAGGCCCGTCTTGATGTGGGTCCGGGTCGCGCTATTCTGGCCGACCTCAACGGTCTGCTTGCGAGGCTCTCCCCCCGCGACTGCGAGATAAACATATCGCAAACTCGGATCGTCCTCATCCGAAAACACAGCTGCCGAGGGAACCGCGATCACGTCATTTTCCGAGAACACCACCAACCGCATTTTGCCCGTCATGCCGGTCATGAAGCGGGGGCGAACGGGGCTCGCTTCGGCGGCGACAAAGCCCGCCGTGTAGATGCCATCTTTGGTGAAGAATCCGGAAATCACTTTCAACTCACACTTCAGATGCGAGTCGAGGTAGGCCGTCTCGGTAAAGCGACCGAACTGGCCGACACGGCACAGGCCGATCTCCTTCTCCGGGATTTCGGCCCAGATGATGGCTCCCTTGTTCGTCGGCACCACGGTCAGGATCACCTGATGGGCGGTGATCGCTCCGCCCCGACGCAGGCTGGTTCGCAGTGCCTCGGTGGTCAACCACTTGCCGCGCTCCGCCTCGCCGTAGATCGCGAACCCGGCAATCGGCGACTTGAGTTCCAGCAGTGCGTGGTCCTTCGTCAGCCGCTCCAGCTTCTGTGTCAACTGCTTCTGCCCGTGTTCGAGCTTCTCCAATTCGACCTTCTTCTGGCTCAGTGTCAGCGGCAGGCTGACCTGGGTCTTGGAGAGGGCCAGGGCTTCGCGGTCCTTGGTGACTTCCTTCTGCCGCTTCTCGCGAGGCAGTTCGTGTTCCAGGCGGCGGTCGTGCTGGACCTGCGACAGCTTGAGCGAGAACAAGGCCCGTTCGACCTCGCTGCGGGCCCGCTTGAGGATGATCTCTTCGGTCTCTTCGGTGAGGTCGTCGGCCTTGTACATCTTCTCCAGTTGCTTCAGTTCTTCCTGGGTGCCTTCGACCATCTCGCGCACCGACTTGAGGCCCTCTTCGGTACTCTGGCGGGCCAGGGCTTCTCCCTGTTTCTGGTAGAAGTCCCATTCCTCAGCGGCGACTTGCGAGGCGCGTTCGGCGGCCTCCAGATCGAGCGGGTTGGATTTCTGCAGCAGCTCCAGTTCGATCTGGGCCAGCTTGATGGCCAGGCTGCCCGCGTCGACCTGGAATTGGAGATCCTCGATCTCGCGGTCGAGTCCTTTCGACTCGAACTTGACGAGAAGGTCTCCCTCTTTGACGAAGGTTCCATGCTCGATGGCGGTCTCGACGGTGAAGGTGGCCCACTCTTCGGGCTTGATCTGGACCTCAGCGGACCCATGCAGTTCGATCGCCGCGTCGAGCGTGATCGCCGCCTCGAAGGGCCCCGACGTGACCGGGTGCGTCTTCGGCGGCGCGGGGTCTTCGGCACGGGCGAGGACTCCGGGACCGAGAAGCGCGAATGACAAGAGCAGTGCGACCAGGCGTGTGTACATCTCGATCCTTCAAGTCCTTGATGACGAGTACATTAAAGCCCAGTGGTTGCAACCACTGGGCTTTCTTCGGAAGCGAGATCACGTCCGTGCGAATTCGAACATCGGCGTCGAGAGATATCGTTCGCCAGAATCCGGCAAAATCACCACGATCGTCATCCCGGCGTTCTCCGGACGGGCCGCGACCTTGAGAGCCGCAGCCATCGCAGCCCCGCCGCTGATGCCCGCCAGGATGCCCTCTTCCTTCGCGAGGCGGGGGGCCATGGCGAGGGACTCCTCGTCGGTGACCTGGACCACTTCGTCGACGAGGCTCATGTCGAGGATGTCGGGGATGAACCCGGCTCCGATGCCTTGAATCTTGTGCTTGCCGCGCGGTCCGCCGGAGAGGACGGGGCTGCCGGTGGGCTCGACGGCGATCGATTGAATCTTCTTGCCCCGAATCTCTTTCCAGTACCGCGACACCCCGGTGATGGTTCCCCCCGTACCGACTCCGGAGACGAAGATGTCCATCTGGCCATCCGTGTCATCCCAGATTTCTGGACCGGTGGTCTTCACATGGATGGCCGGGTTGGCGGGGTTCTTGAACTGCTGAGGGATGTAGAAGTTCGGGTCTTGGGCGATCTCTTCGGCCTTGGCAATGGCTCCCGGCATGCCATCGGCTCCGGGGGTCAGGACCAGATTCGCCCCGAACACCTTGAGCAACATCCGCCGCTCGATCGACATCGTGTCGGGCATTGTGAGGGTCAGCGGATACCCCTTGGCGGCACAGACAAAGGCCAGTGCGATCCCCGTGTTCCCGCTGGTCGGCTCGACGACCTGCATGCCGGGCCGCAGCTTGCCGGACTTCTCGGCGTCCCAGATCATGGCCGCCCCGATGCGGCATTTGACGCTATAGGCCGGATTGCGTCCCTCGATCTTGGCCAGCACCGTGGCCTTCAGCCCCTGCGTGAGGCGGTTGATGCGGACGAGTGGCGTGCGACCGATGGACTCGGCGTTGTCGGAATAGACCGGCATGAATGGCTCCCTCCCAGGCATGTTCAATGAGGACACGGTCGGTCTCGACCGCGTCGCGGATGCACGAGATTATGGAGATTCGCGTCCCGACCGGCAATGGCGGATTGTCGGGGAGTGACCTCGGGGGTGCATTCGCCCGTTGGCGATACCCGCATTCAGTAACCCGACGCGTGAGTTTTGAAGTTGCACTATTTGTAGTTGGCGGCGGAAACTGGTATTGCCAAAGAGCGAGTCCTCGCTCTTGAACCGGATCATTGGAATCTCACCGGTCACAGGGAGGGACTCGCGATGGTCATCATCTCGGAATCGGCTCGGTCTCTCCAGGGGTGGCTGTCACACGCCACGGCAACGCACTGTTTCACGCGGGGTGAGTTTTCAGTCGTCAGTTCTCAGTATTCAGTCGAGAGCCAAGTCCCCCGTGTGAATCAGTGCGTTGCCGTGGTCACACGCGGGGCTCAAGCCGTTGGCGACGGCGAGGGTGTTGCGGATGGTGCTGGCGTTGATGGGGCATCGCGGGTGGATAGACGTGTTCGGCGGCGGCGGGGAGCGTGGCGTCCGAGTCGATTCATCAGGGGCAGTTGACGAGAAAACGTCGTCCCTGGCTCGCGGCTCAGCAGGAGCTTCGCCCTCCCGGACTGGCTCGCCGCAACCCCAAGACTTAGCGAGGACGGGGCACTAGTGGTCTGCTTCGCCCCGAAGGGGCAGCCACATATCAGCCTGGGGCACAGCGCAGCGACGCCCCAGGACAGAATGAGATGAAGATGCCCGAAGCCCTGCCAGGGCGAAACATTCTTGCGAGAGATTGTTTCGCCCTGGCAGGGCTTCGGTCAGCGCTGCGACCGCTTTCCCAGGGCGGCGCTGCTCGGCTGACGCCGTTTCGCTCTGCCCTGGGCTGATCTGTGGCTGCCCCTTCGGGGCGTTGGAGATACTTGGGACCGATTGATGTCTCGATCAATGGGTTGCCACTTGAATATCTTCAGCCGCGATTGACATCGAATGCCACATCCGCAATCCTCGCTCGTATCGCGCCACCCCTCTACGGAGAAGCCGGAATGGAATCCGATGTTCTGCTGCAAATTGATGGCCTGAAGACC
Organism: Planctomycetota bacterium; assembly: GCA_043778825.1. Taxonomy (GTDB): domain Bacteria; phylum Planctomycetota; class Planctomycetia; order Planctomycetales; family Planctomycetaceae; genus TH-plancto1. Next base: position 5,733 of record JAYWFM010000294.1, read on the forward strand.
TACTTCCACGGCGGTTCCGGGGTGGTCAAGGCGGTCGATGATCTGACGCTGACCCTCAAACGGGGGCACACGATTGGCGTCGTCGGCGAGTCCGGGTCGGGCAAGTCGGTGACTTCGCTGAGCATCCTCCGGTTACTCCCCCCCGCCTCGGCGGAGATCGTGGGCGGCACGATCTCTTACCTCGGTCGGGACTTAGTCAAACTCCCCGAGCGCGAGATGCGGAAGCTGCGGGGCAGCGAGATCAGCATGATCTTCCAGGAGCCGGGCACCTCGCTGAACCCGGTGTTCACGGTCGGGGAGCAGGTGATCGAGGTCATCCGCCTGCACAAGAAAGTCTCCCAGGCCGAGGCCACGAAGCGCACGATCGAGCTGTTCACCGAGGTCGGCATCCCCGACCCGGAGTCCCGTCTGCACAGCTACCCGCACGAGATGTCCGGCGGGCAGAAGCAGCGGGTGATGATCGCCATGGCGCTGGCCTGCAACCCCGAACTGCTGATCGCCGATGAGCCGACGACCGCTCTGGATGTGACGATCCAGCGACAGATCCTGGAGCTGCTGGTGAAGCTGCAGCAGGAACGGGGGATGTCGATCCTGTTCATCTCACACGATCTCGGTGTCATCGCCGAGATCGCGGACGAGGTGGCGGTGATGTATCGCGGCAAGCTCGTCGAGTACGGGTCGGTCGAGAGCATTTTTCTCTCACCGCAGCATCCCTATACCAAGGGTTTACTCGCCTGCCGACCGCGACTCGACACGCCGTACCGCCACTTGCCGACGGTGGGGGACTTCATGGATGTGGCGGGGGACACGGAGTCGGGCTGGACGCTCACCGAGAAGACTGTCGACCCGGCGAAGTTCCGAGAGCTGACCTCCGTGGGGCGAGGTCGGCTGTATCACCCGCAGGTGAAGATCACGGGCGAGGCGGCACGGGGGCTGCCGCAGGATGCTCAAGTGGTCGCGCCGGGCCAGAAGCCGATCCTGGTCGTGGAAGGTCTGGAGGTCCACTTCCCGATCAAGCGCGGGCTCTTCCGCCGGACTGTGGGTCACATCCGGGCGGTCGACGATATCTCGTTCGAGGTCTATCCGCGCCAGACGCTGGGGCTGGTGGGCGAGTCCGGCTGTGGGAAGACCACGACCGGGCGGGCTTTGGTCCAGATGGTGCGACCGACCGGAGGGACTGTCCATTATGCCGGGGAGGATGTCACGCAACTCCGGGGCCAGCGGCTGCACGACTTTCGCGGCAAGGTGCAGTACATCTTCCAAGACCCGTACAGTTCGCTGAACCCCCGACTGACCGTGTCGGCGATGCTGACCGACGTGATGCAGGCCCACAACCGCGGCACCAATCGCCGTGATCGCCGCGACAAAGCCGCAGCGCTGTTGAATGAAGTCGGCCTCGATGCCGTGCATCTCGACCGCTACCCGCACGAGTTCTCCGGCGGCCAGCGGCAGCGCGTCTCCATCGCCCGCGCCCTGGCCGCCGAGCCGGAGTTCATCATCTGCGACGAATCAGTCTCGGCGCTGGATGTCTCCGTCCAGGCCCAGGTGCTGAACCTGCTCAAGCACCTGCAAGAGTCGCGCGGGCTGACCTACATCTTCATCAGCCACGACCTGAGCGTCGTGAAGTTCATGTCCGACATGATGGCGGTGATGAACGCCGGCGAGATCGTCGAGTTCGGCCCCTCCGACAGGATCTACTCCCACCCGCAGAACGAGTACACCCGCAAGCTGATCGCCTCGATCCCGGATGCGTCGATCGAGACGCTGCGAACGAGGATCGGGGAGCGGGCGGAGAAGCGACGGATTCGCAGCGAGTGGACGTAACAGGGCTGACTGCGCCCCACTGTGGGGCAGATGATCCCGCAGACGCGCAGAGGTCGCAGCGCTTCCTTTCGCATCGTTCGAGAAACAAGAGTCGTCTTTCGCTCCGCGAAAGACCGGCCTTTCGCGGAGCGAAAGGCGACAATCAGACAGTTATTCCTCGAACGATCTTTAGCCTGCTTCTGGACGCACAACGCAGCCTAAAGGCTGGACTCCAACCTCACGCGGCCTTCTCGCCGACGTTGGTCACGCACTGCTGGATCAGTTCCCCGACCTGCACGTTCTCCGCCTGGCCATCGTAGTTCAGCAGCGTGCGGTGCTTGAGGACTTCATCCGAGAAGTAGCGGATGTCGTCGAAGGAGACGTGCGCCCGGCCCTGGCTCAGTGCTCGCACGCGGGCCGCGCGGATCAATGCCTGAGCGGCGCGCGGGCTGGCTCCCCAGCGGACGAACCGCTTCACGCCCTCGGGGGCTTCGGCGGACTGCGGATGCGTCGACAGCACCAGTCGGCAGGCAAAGTCCCGCATCGGGTCGGCCACCACCACCTTTTGCAGAACATCGCGCAGCTGCATGATCCGCTCGGAATTCAGCAGCTTCTTGAGCGAGACTTGCTGCCGCAGAATCGTGCGGTTGACGATCTCGTTGAGTTCAGCCAGCGAGACGAACGGCACGTTGATCTTGAACAGGAACCGGTCGAGCTGGGCTTCGGGGAGCGGGTAGGTGCCCTCTTGTTCGAGCGGGTTCTGCGTGGCCATCACGAAGAACGGCTGCTTCAGGCGGTGGATGGTTCCGGCGGTGGTGACGGTCCCTTCCTGCATCGTTTCGAGGAGGGCCGATTGGGTCTTCGGCGTGGCGCGGTTGATTTCGTCGGCCAGCAGCAGTTGGGTGAAGATTGGACCCTGGCGGAACTCGAACTGGTAGCGGCCCTTCTCATCCGTCTGCATGACGTTGGTGCCGACGATGTCGGCGGGCATCAGGTCGGGGGTGAACTGAATGCGTTTGAAGTCGAGGTCGAGCACCTGCGACATGGCCTTGATGAGTTCCGTCTTGCCCAGGCCGGGCACCCCTTCGAGCAGCACGTTGCCGCCGCAGAAGAGGGCCGTCATCGCCGCCTCGACCACGCGGGCTTGTCCCACGATCAGCTTGCCGATCTCCGCGCGGACGGCCTCGAAGGTGGCTGCGAAGTCCTGGGCCTCGGCCTTCATGGCGGCCATGTCAAAAGCGGACGGGCCGGGAGAATCGACGGGGGTCAGGACAGGAACGTCGTCGGCGAAGAGGTCGATTTTGGCGGGAGTGTTCATCGGGTAGACCGTTGAGGGTTGAGGGGTTGATGGTCTGAGTGGCACCAAAGCCCACCGGTTGCAACCGGTGGGCTTTCCTGAGTGTTTCACTGACAACTGAGAACTGAAGACTGAAGACTCTCTTCTCACTTCTCCCCGTCCTGTTGGCGCTTTCGCTTCAGATCGAGCAATCGACTGGTGGTCGAGGTGTCTTCGATCGGCTGCTTGACGACGGACGGTTTGGGGCGAGTGGAGGTCGGGGTCGAGGTGCGGTCGGGGGCGGGGCTGGCCTTGTTGAGGAATGCGGGCGACACGGAGGGATCTGTCGTCGCAGGCCGCGCAGCTGGGCGTTGGCCCTTGAGCTGGCTGCTGACTTCCTGCTTCCGGGCGAGCAGCGTCCCCATCGTGGCGGTTGTGGCTTGCACCTTGCCGAATCCCAGGCTGGCCAGAATCATCTTCCAGTCAATCTGGATACGCCGGATGCCGACATCGAGTGGGATCAAACAGCAGAGGGCGATCAAGAACCAGTCAAAGACTGGCTGCGAAGTGGTCTTGGTCTGGCGGCGGTTGAAGATCTGCTGCGCGGCGACTTCGGCGGACTGTGTATCCGTGTCGGCGTCGAGCATCTGGCCGCCGGTCTGCTCCTGGATCTGCCGCAGAATGTTCCAGTTGCTGGTGAACTTCAGGTACTCGGGGGAGTAGCTGACGATGAACCCACCGGTGGCGCGGTCCTCGCGCTGGCCTGCTTTGCCCATGAGTGTCACCTGATACCGACCGGCCCCCCACTGCGGGAACTCGGCCTGGTAACGGCGCGGGGCGACCTGCTTGAGTGTGACCATCTCGCGGCGATCATTGGGGCCGGAGATCTGAGCGGCCACATCCAGGAACATCTCCTCCGGATGAAAATCCTCGGCCATCACGACCCCTTCGGCCCCGGTCGAGTAGGCCCACATCCGCACATGACCCGGTTGCCGCACACGCGAGATGCGGATCATCAGCTGCTTGATGAACGGGTCGAACTTCTCCCAGTTGACCCACTTGGGGCCGAGGAAGCTGGTGAAGTCCGCGGTGTAGGCCGCCGTCGTGCCGAGTCCATACCGCCAGACCGAGAGGATCGGGTCTTCGATGTTGCCGTCCCCATCCGGCTTGGTGAACAGGATATTCTCCGGCAGCCCAGATTCCTTGAGCGAGGTCAGTACGTACCCATCCAGGTGCGGGATCGTGTCGATTCCGCGCAGCACCGGCGAGGCAAACCCCGACTCGACCTTCACATCCCCCTTGAACACCATGTTCCGCTTCAGCGTGCGGGCTTCCTTGAAGAAGATTGTCGGCAGCTTGTTGGGATCATCGGGGAAGTAGTACCGCCCCCCAGTCAGGTCGGCAATCGACCGCATCACGGCGACCTCCTGGCCTCCGTGTGGGAAGATCGAGACCGTGGAGACGGTGATCCCTTCGGTGGAAAACGATTTCAGGAGCGGTCCCGGCGGTGGAGCCGGGTCACCGTCCGAGATGATGATCATGTGCTTCGAGGCGGCGTCGCTCTTCTTGAGCGCGTCGAACCCGAGCTGCATCGTCGGGGCAAACGCGGGCATGTCCCCCGGCTCGGCGGCGTTGATCTTCGTGGCCATGTTTTCGTAGTCGCCGACATCGCCGAGCTTGATGACCCACTGCTCGCCGCCCTCGTAGTCGATGACGCCGATCTCGTCGCGGGCACTGAGAACCTTGACCGCTTCTTTGGTGATCCGCTTGGCCCAGGTGTTCCCCTCGGGGAATTCGCAGGTGTGCAGGATGATGCACAACGCCCCCTTGGGCAGCACCTTCTTATTGGTGATGTCCATGCTGACCGGCAGGGCGTCTTCGATCACCGTTTTGTGGTATCCGCCGGGGCCGAAGCTGCGGGCCCCGCCGATCATCAGGAAGCCGGTGCCCTCATTGAAGACGGCATCGTGCATGGCCTGCATCTGGGCCTCATCGAGCGAGAAGCGTTCGACGTTGCACAGGATGATGCAGTCATACGGCAGCAGAGACAGCGCGTCGCGCGGGACATTCAGCGCGGGCATGACCTCGACTTTGCGCTCCGCGCGGGCCAGCGATTGGCGGAGGGCCTTCCACTCGTCCTCCGTGCCCGAAGGATCAGTGACGAGCAACACCTTGCCCTTGCCTTCGATGTACAGATACCCGTCCGCGCGGTTGTTCTGGGTCAGGTGATCCTGTCCCGCTTCCGGTTCGATCGTGGCCTGATACTCCAGGTAGCCGGGCGTCTTCAGCTCCATCGGCAGGTCGTAACGGTTCTTGCCCTGCTTGTACTCAATCGGCACATCGGCGATCAGTTGGCCGTTCTCCGTCAGCTTGAGTTGCCCCTTGCCGGGTTGCAGCGAGGAGACTACGACCGAGGCGTCGTACCGCTCATTCAACTGAATCCGCTGCGGCAGTTCGAGACGCTCGATCCAGACTTCTTTGTCATAGCTGTAGGTGATCGGCTTCACATCGACGGAAATGCCCCGACTCTTGAGGTTGTCGAGGACCGGCTTCAGATTGCCCGCCGTTTCGGCTCCGTCACTGATGAGGACGATGCGGCCGCGCGTGTCCTCGGGCAACATGGCAGCTGCGAGGGACAGGCTCTGCTCGATGTTGGTCGCATCAGGGCTGATGCGAGAGTTAAGGATGATGCTCCCGCCTTCGAGCGGGAACGACTCGCGCGGCGGCAGTTCGACAGCGGCGTTGGCGGCGAACGTCACCAGCCCGGCTTCGTCCTCTTCGGGCTTCTGGCTGACCACCTTGGCGATGTACTCGGCTCCCTTCTCGGAAGCGTCCCGCCCGATCGAATCGGAGCTATCGAGGGCGAACACCACGGAGAGGCGATCGGTCGACCGCACGGAGCGTGGCTCGGCGAGTAAGGCCAGGAACAGCCCTAAGAGCAGCATCCGCACCACCAGCGCCGAGTTCGCCCGCCCTCGCGCCAACCCGTGATACCCGTTGCGGTGCATCCACCACACCCACACTGCCAGCGGAGTCAGCGCGAACGCCCACGGACGCAGGAACTGCATCACGTGGTTCCGCTGCAATAGCCATATCCCCAGCAGATACCCGACGACTGTCAACGTAATGCCGATGCCATCCACCCACCTCAGCGGGGTGCGTGGAGCGGGGAACAGACTCTTCATCCAGCGACGCAGAGTGTTCACAGCCGTCCTCCTGGCAACGTCAATTGCACGATCCGGCGGTTCCCGGTGTCCGCGATGAACAGCCGGTTGTCCTCCGACACCGCCAAGGCCCACGGCGTCCACAGTTCATGATGGCCGCGCCCTTCGTGACCGAACTGAGCCACCAGCTTGCCATGCGGGTCGGCGACGCTCACGCGACACGCCCCGTACTCGACGAAGAAGAACTGGCCGTGCGGGCTGAGGGCGATGTCGTAAGGATAGTAGAGTCCGCCCTGATCTGCCCAGTCGAGAACCTCCAACGACTGGCCCTGGTCACTGAAGACCTGCACGCGGCTGTTGATGGCATCGGCGACATAGATCTTGGAATCGAGCCAGACCATCCCGCTGGGGCGTTGGAACTTGCCGGTCTCGGTGCCGAGTCCGCCGAACTCGAGCACGAATTTTCCATCGGGGGCGAACTTCTGAATGCGGTCGCTGCCGCCGTACTCAGCGACGTAGAGGAAGCCGCTGGGGTCTTGCATGAGGTCGACGGGGTAGGTGAACTCGCCGGGCTTCTCGCCCTGGCTGCCGAACATACTGAGGAGCTTGCCCTGCTTCGAGAAGAACACGACGCGGTGGTAGTGCGTGTCGGCGATGGCGACTCGGCCGTCCTGCAGGATGCGGATGCCCTCGGGCTTGCCGACGCTCGACTCGGGCATGTTCCATTGGCGGATGAGGGTGTTCTGCTGGTCGTACACCAGAATGCGACCCGAGTCATCCAGCACGTAGAGTTCGCGGTCCTTCGAGACGGTGAGCGCGCGGGGAGCGGGCATCCGCTTGCCATCGACCGGGATGCGAATGATCGTCGAGTCAACAATCGGCAACTCTGCCGCTCCGGAACTGCCGAGGCAGCCCGACTGTCCCAGGCACAGCGCCACCGCGCACACCAGCGCGAGGATGCGCAACGAGACCCGCTGGCCGGTGACGAGTGACGGTCGCGGGGGGCGGTGATAGACCGTCTGTGTGGTGCCGGTGGCGAGTGGGGTGAGTTCGACCTCGGCGAGGTGCCCGCTGAAGCGCTCGGACTCGACGCGATACGGGCCGGTCTCTTCGCTGACGATCTGCAACCGCTCGGGGCGAACCGGATGTGTTGAGCATTGAGGGTTGAGCATTGAGCGTTGAGAGCCAAGCCCACCGGTTGCAACCGGTGGGCTTTCACTGGCTGACTGCTGACTGCTGACCGCTGACGGTTCTTCCCCTAGCCAATTGCACGGTCCGAGGAACCGCGCGATCTCCGGACTGCTGGGCCGCTCGTACAACTCCTCCACCGGCCCCGACCAGACCAGCTGACCTTCGTCGAGGCACAGGCACCACTCCGCCTCGGACAACACGCGGTCGGGGGCATGTGTCGAGAACACCAAGCTCGCCCCGGTGGCTGCCACTGCTTCTCGCAACACCCGCCAGCACTGCTCGCGGAGTCGAGTATCGACATGCTCCAGCGGCTCATCCAGCACCAAACAGCGAGGCTCCGCAGCCACCGCCCGAGCCACCGCCAGCCGCGAACATTCCCCTTGCGACAGGCTCGCCGGATAGGCCGCGACTAAAGCCTCCAGCCCAAACCCGGAGAGCAGGCGTTCCAGTCGATCCTCATCGCGACGGGGCGAGACGGCCACGAGATGCTCGCGAACGGTGAGGTGCGGCCACAGGCCATAATCGGGCGGGGACCAGAAGAAGGATCGTTGAGGGTTGAGGGTTGAGGGTTGAGCGATAGGAGGAACAGACGCAGTGACGTGTCTGTCGCTCAACGCTAAACTCTCAACACTCAACGATCCTTCACTCGGTGTCTCAAACCCGACCAGCAAATTCAAGAACGAAGTCTTCCCCGACCCACTGGCCCCGACGATCGCCACTCGTCCTTCGGGAATCTCCACGGAGACCTCGTCGAGCCGTGGACGACCACGACCGTTGAGTGTCACGTTGTGGAGAGTCCAGAGCATGGGCAGCCAGGGGGGGAACTGTCGAATCTGCACAGAAGTGGGTGGCCGCAAAGAACTCAAAAAGACGCAAAAGGGGAGTCTCTTGTTTTGCGTCTTTTTGAGTTTCTTGCGGCCCATTCATCGCATGTCACGGTGCTGTGCATTCCAGGTGTTGAAGACCAGCGGGACGACCGAGAGCGGTAACAGAAATCGTGTTCACCGCAAAAGTCTGGAACACTAATCACCGCTAATCTCCGCTAATCCAGATTTGGATCAGTGTTGATGAGCGGAGATGAGTGTTCCAAAATCGTCATTCCATCGGCTCGTTTGGTGAACACCAATCCTGCAAACTGCTCTACGTTCTTCACTCGCGGTTTGGCCAACCTCCTCGCAACCAGAGGAACACCCCCAGCATCAGTATGACCGGCACCGCCAGCACCACCGCCAGCATCGCCGCCAGTCCGGGGATGTGGCCGTAGTGCAAGAAGTTGTACAGCCGCAAAGGAGCGGGGGCCATCCCCGCCGGTCGCAACAGCGCTGGCAGAGTCAACTCCAGGTACGACCACCAGAATAGCACGGCCAGCGTCCAGAATCGCCCCGCATCCCGAATTCGCCACAAGATCGCCGCCCCCTGCCGACCGCGAGGGCCGGGGAGTTCTGCCAGTGACTCGGCCAGGAACACCCCGGCGTGATGTTCGTTTCTCCGCAGCATGGCCTGCATCGCCAGCGCCCTCGGGAGCAGGAACAACACCATCGCCACCACGAGTGGCACTGGGGAATACGACGGCTGGACCCCGAGGCGTTGGCAGATTTCAAAGATTGCGAGCCCCAGGGCCAGTGAGCCCAGCAGACCCGGCAGGAGCGCCGCGACCCACACCAGCCGTCCGACGTACCACCAAACGGGAGGGCGAGGCTCGGGAGGGCGAGGCTCCTGCCGAGCCACGAACGAGAACCCGCTCCGCATCTCGTTCGATTCCGGTCCCCTCTCCCCCGCAATCGATGTGGCTTTCTCGCTCGACTCCACTGCGGGGGAGAGGGCTAGGGTGAGGGGGTCTACCAAGGAGCATGGCCCCCTCACCCCGACCCTCTCCCCCACAGTCGAGTCCTCACTGTCAGATGCGCCGATCGTGGGGGAGAGGGGGCAGAATGCGGAGAACCGGTGCGAATGTCCTCCCGCATTCGCGGCTCGGCGGGAGCCTCGCCCTCCCGGAACTCGCCCTCCCAGTCGCTGGCTGCCCCACAGGATCAGCCACAAGAGCACCGTCACCGTCACTCCCAGGACCAGCGCATCGCCGATCTCTTGCCAAAGAGCCGACCGGAAATGAATCACGCCAGCTCCTCGAAACGCTCCGAGCGCGAGGCTCGCCACCGGCCAGATGATGACGAGTAACCACGAAGAGGCCACCACCACCCACGCCAACAGGCGAGCCGGAGGGCGTAAGCCCCCGGACCCGTCACGCGACTCCGTCCGGGGGCTGACGCCCACCGGCTCGCCTGGACGATGTTCATGTCGCCACATCCAGTACCACAGTACCGGCACCGTGAGCAACAACCCATACCCCACCGGCAGCACCAGAAACGGCAACACCTCCGTCAACTCCACACCGCCAGCCTGCTTCGTGAAGATCCACTCCGCCCAGCCGCGAGCCTGCATCAGCGTCGCCACCTCGACCTCTTGAAAACAGAGCAGTGCGGCGAGGGCGGCAGCGGTGAGTTGACGAGGGAGTTCGCCAGCGAGGATCGCCCGCAAGCGATTGCCGAGAGGCACCTTCCGTCCCGACTGCCCAGTCAGCTGTAACAGAAATACCCCCGATGGCCCCAGTGCCGCAGCGGGGAGCCACTCCAACGCCAACACCACGACTGGCGTCAACTGGGCGACCACGATGGCGAGGTACAGCAGTTCGTTGAGCAGCGGCGTCTGCACCAGTGACAGCGACGCATTGCGATAGGCGTACCCGACGACCAGCCCCGGCATGAAGAACGGGACCAAATACAGTAACCCGAAGCGTAAGCGAGGGCCTCCGGGGGAGGGTTGAGCGTTGGGAGGCAAGCCCACCGGTTGCAACCGGTGGGCTTTTGCTGGTTGACTGCTGACCGCTGACTGCTGAAGGCTGCCTCGCAACACCCGCGCGAGTCCCCAGCACAACGCCCCGGCGAGGAGGCTCCTGACGATCGACCAGGCGACGGCAGCTTCGTAGCTCATCGGGCGTATTCCGACTTGAGCCACTCCAGGCAGGCATCGGCCACTTCGGCAGCATCGGCGACGTTCCACGACTCACTCGCCCACTCGACCAGCGGACGGACCTCCTCGGGGATTTTTTCCTTCGACACCGTTCCGAGGGGAATCTGCCGGGCAGTCTGGGCGAGCTGCAACTCGACCTCTTCTGACAGCAGATATTCCAAGAGCTGCCGAGCCTCTTCCGGTCGGTCAGAACTCTTTAACAATGCCACGGTGTTCGGAATGCAGAGGGTCTTTCCGTCGATGCGAATGGGGTGCATGTCAACCTTGTAGCCTGCATCGCGCGCGGCGAAGACATCATCGGTATCCGTCATGCCGATGTCGCAACTCCCACCCGCCACCATGTCGCGGACCATCGCGTTCCCGGCCACGAACCGGCACCCCTGCTCGACCAGTTCGAGATGCTCCAGCTGGGTCTGACCGGCCCCGTGGAGGTGCCAGAGCATGGCGAACTGCGTGAAGGTGGTGCCGTACAGCGGCTTGGCGATGGCCATGCGGGAAGAAGGTTGAGGGTTGAGGGTTGAGGGTTGAGCGTCAGAGGGGGAGCCGTGAGGGACCGCGGGATCTCTTTCGCTCAACGCGAAACCCTCAACGCTCAACGATTCCCTCGCAATCCACACGCGCATCCGCCCGGCGAACCCGTGCCAGTGCCCTTCACGGTCCTTGAACCGTTCCGGAATCCGCTGCGAGGCCGGTCCAGTATACGGAGCGAGTAACCCCTGCCGCTGGAGCCGAATCGTGCCGAGGACTTCGTTATTCCAAAACAGATCGCACGGGGACTGGTCGCCCTCGCGGAGGAGACGCTCGATCAGCCCGAGCGACTTGGTCGCTTCGGTGTCGCCGACAATCGTGACCTGGATCCCGGTTCGCCGAGTGAACTCCTCCAGCACCGGTTCGGCGTAGACGAGATCGTGCGTGCAATACACAACCAGCGTCCCACTCGCCCGCCGCGCGATCACGATCCATGACACGAGCAGGCCGATGACCAGCAGAAATGTCACAAACAACCTGCGTCGCGAAGCAGTCACACGGGCTCCTCCAGATTCGGTCACCGGCGACGACGCCAATACCGGGAACGACGACTGAAATGGGCGACGGCGATAATGAGAACGCGATCCGGTCCCGCTGGCTCAAAGATCAGTCGATACGGAAAGCGTCGGACTCGCACCCAGCGAATCTGTTTCATTTCAATCGGATGCGTCTCGGGAGCGTCGCAGATTCTCGCGATCGCCGCATTCACCGACTGCATGAAACGTGTCGCGACATCCGGGTCGCGACACGCATACCAAGCACACGCTTCACGAAGCTCCTTGGCGGCCAGTCTCTGGAAACTCGGCATCATCATGGGGGGAGGAGTTCGTCTTTGAGTTGTTGCCAGGAGACAGCTCCCTTCCAGTCACCTGATCGCCGTTCCAACTCCTCATGGAACTCGGGATCGTCGTCCGACAAGCCCGGCAGGTCGTCAGGCAAGGTCTCCAGCAACCGATCGATGATCGCCAGACGATCTCCTTCCGGGAGCTGTAATGCGACCTCCAGAATCTCGTCACGCGTCGTCGCCACTTGAAGCCTCCGATCTCACCGAAGTGCGAATGTTGCCGGACCGCGCCATTTTACCGATGGACTCGTGTCTGAAACAGAGCGGACGTGAGAATCATGAAAAACAGGCAGGAAGCTGCGGGACAACTACTGCCGGATCGTCACCGTCAACTCCATCGGCTTCCCATTCCGCAGGATCTTGACCGGGATCTTATCCCCGGGGAAGTGCTTCGTGACCCCGTACGCGAGCAGATCCGACTCCCGCACCAAGTCCTTCTGGCCATCGAATTCGACGACGACATCCCCGTTCAACAGACCCGCCTGCTTGGCGGCATCATGCGGAGCGTACTGCCCCACATGCTTGATTTTGAGGGCCATGCCGGTTGCTGGAACGCCTGCCGCCTTCCGGTCTTCAGCACTCATGGCTTCGCTGAAGAAGCCACCCGTCGCCATCCGGCGCAGGCCCCACGAGCTCGAACGCCAAGCGATGTTGTCCTTCTGCCGCCAACCGGTTGGCAGCTTCAGGTCGAGTGACACGGACTTCCCCCCCCGCTGGACCGTGGCGGGGATTGTCGCCCCTGCGGCAGCGGCGTGGTGCAGCACCCACTGCACATCGGCCATCGAGAGCAGCGGCTGACCGGCGAGGGTTTCGATGCGGTCGCCGGCTTGGAGTCCGGACATCGCTGCGGGCGAGTCGGCAGCCACCTCGACCACGCTGGCCCGTTCCTTCGGATCGAGGACCAACCCGATCACCTTCGGATGCGGATACGGGAACAACACCTGCTCCGGCATCGCCTCCCCTTTCGACCGCCACAGGTCGCGCTGAGCATCCCCAATCTGGTGACAATGAATACAACTCTGCACCACGTTTCCCGAGTAGTTCAGCGTCGAGGTGTACTTCTCCTTCAAACTCGGATACAGCTCCGGCGAGGCAATTCCCGGCTTCGGCCCGCGCTTGGCGGCGAGCGACGCCTTGTTGGCCGGGTAGTTCTGGTGCAGTTCCAGTGCCCCCTCCAAGGCCCGCGACATCCCGGCCAGCGACACATCGCCCACCCAATCGGTCCGGTGCGACCGCGTCCCGAATCGCCCATAGATCGTGCCATCGGCGTTCAGGAGAAAAGCTGTGAACGACTGGTCGGTGTCGAACTGAAACAGCGACAGATCCAGCCCGTTCGTCCCGATGACCCGCACCCGCACGAACTTGTCGAGCAGAGGCCGCAGTTCGGGGTCGTTGTCCATCAACTCGTCGTCAAGCTTGACGCACTCCTCGCACGGCAGGCAGCGCAGGATCACCAGCATCGGCTTCCCGGTCTGGTTCGCCACGGTAAACCCCTTCGCGAGGTCGTTGTAGATCCAGTACCCGACTTTCTCGACCTTCTCGCGGTCCTCGCGGACCATTTGCTCGCGGGTCTTCTTGGGCTCTTCCGCAGAAACCGACATCGTGAGGAGCAATGAGCAGAGAATTACCAGACTGAGTCGCATGAGGATACTCCAGAGAGAAAGGAGCCACGGGGTGAGATCAACGAGGCTGAGACTCGACCACACCCAGACTAGAAGGGAACGGTGACTTGTGGACAATCTACGGAACATGGCATACATTGACCAGTAACCGATCGGAGAATCCCCATGAATGCCATTCCATACACCGCTGCCAATGCCGATCTGGCCACGACGATGGACCGGGTGTGCGACGACCATGAACCACTCATTATCACACGCCACGGTCAGCAGTCGGTGGTGATGCTCTCGCTGGAAGATTTCGCGGCCTTGGAAGAAACGGCGTACCTGCTGCGGAGTCCTGCGAATACCAGGCGATTGATGAATGCTCTCGACCAATTGGACTCCGGCACGGGAACCGAGCGAAAGCTGAGCGAATGAGGTTGATCTTCGCGGATGCTGCCTGGGAGGACTACCTGTACTGGCAATACCAGGACCGGAAGATGGTGGAACGGATCAATAAACTCATCCGGGAAATACAAAGGGAACCGTTCTCTGGGATCGGCAAGCCGGAGCCATTGAAGCACGCTTTGTCAGGATATTGGTCACGCCGCATCACCGAAGAACACCGCATGGTTTACAAGATCGACGGGGACGCAGTCCTGATCGCGCAGCTGAGATATCACTACTGAGCGTATCCCGGTGGCTCAGAACCGCCCCGCCCGGAACGGAGACGGGTCCAGATGCGGCTTGACCCCGGTCATGATCTCGGCGAGCAACTTCCCGGTGCCAGTGGCCAGTGAGACGCCCAGCATGCTGTGACCGGCGGCCACGTAGGTATTCGAGAGTCCCGGTACGCGGTCGATGATCGGCTTCCCGTCACAGCTCATGGGCCGCCAGCCGGACCACTCCTCCTCGACCGGTTCGGCAAACGGCTCGACCAAATACTCCCCCGCCCCGCGTCGCAGCAATCCCAGCCGCTGGCGGTTGAGGGTCTCGTCGTAGCCCGCGAACTCCATCGTCGAGCCAATGCGATAGCCCGTCTGAAACGGCGTGATCGCGACGTGGTACTCCTCCAAAATCATCGCGTGCTTCGGGCAAATCTTGGGACGCGGCATGGTGATCGAGTACCCCTTGCCCGGTTGGATCGGTGGGGAGTAGCCGAGCGTTTTGCCGAGCAGCGGCGTCCAGGCCCCAGCTGCGAGGACGAACTGGTCGGCGGTGTGGTCGCCGCTGGAGGTGCGAGCGGCCTTGATCAGGCCATCCTCGGTGACGAACCCGGCCACCTCGGTGTTCTCGTGAATCTCGACGCCCAGCTCAAGCAGTCGCCGCTTCCACGCGGTCATCAGTTCACTGGGCCGCAGGTGGCTGTCGGTGTCGTACTTGAACGCCCCGGCCAGTCCCGGCTTGAGGGCGGGCTCCAGTTCGACCAGTTGCTTCCCATCCAGCGGTGTCGCCCCCACACCGAATTCTTTCTTGAGCAGAGCGTCGGTCTCACCATACTCGTCGAACATCTTCTGCGTCGCATACACGAACAGCATCCCGGTCGTGTCCCACTCGGTCTGCGTCAGTTCCGAATTCAACAGCCGCCGGTACTCGCTGTCCGACGATTGCAGCAACCCATGCAGCGCCCGCCCCGTCGACAGCATGTCGGCCTCGTTGCAGTACCGAGCAAACTTGAGCAGCCAGCCCCACAGCTTGAGGTCCACGCGCGGCCGCAGATAGAACGCCGAATTGTTGTTGAACATCGACTTGAGCGTCTTCGTAATCGCTCCCGGCTTACACAGCGGCAGCACGTGACTGGGGCTGAGGTAGCCGCAGTTTCCATGCGAGCACGCCTTCCCAAATAACCCCTTGTCGAGGATCACGACCTCCCGTCCGGCCTGCCTCAAATAGTAGGCACACGCCGCCCCGATGACTCCGCCACCGACGATCACCACCCGCTGTCCGGAACTCATGCTCGATTGCCTGTCTGGGAAGGATCACGTGGGGACATCGCGTCAGTTGATCTGATGCGATCATAGGTATCCGCGAGACGGAGGCAAAGTCGCGACGCGGTTCCTCTTTCTCCGGGTCAGGGTTCCGCGTAGACTTGCTGTGCTGTTCCCAGTCTCGCGATCACGAGACTTAAACCTCTATCTGGCTGTGCGATGTCCCCCTTTGATGGCCTCTCGACGATCGATCGGATGGTGAAAGCCGTGGAATTGGTGCGTGAACGGTTATTGCGGGCGACAGCTGCGCTGGAGCAGGCCGGAGTTTCGTATTGCGTGATTGGCGGCAATGCGGTCGCCGCGTGGGTGGCGAGCGTCGACGCCTCGGCGACTCGGAATACGCAAGATGTCGATCTGCTGGTGCGTCGATCGGACTTGGATGCGGTGCGAGCGGCCCTAGAGCCAGTCGGGTTTCGGCAGCGACATGTACGCGGAATCACCATGTTCCTGGATGGGGATCAGAACCGGGAGCGGGACGCCGTGCATCTGATCTTCGCCGACGAGGTCGTCCGCCCGGATGATGCGATTCCCGCCCCCGGAGTGGAGGCGTTTGAGCGCTTCGAGAGTTTCCGCGCTGTCCCGCTGGAGAAACTGGTGGCGATGAAACTCGTCGCTTATCGCCTCAAAGACAAGGTGCATTTGATCGACATGCTCCAACTGGGAATGATCGACGCCACCTGGCCCGCGCGGTTCCATCCGGTGCTGGCGGCCCGGCTGCAAGAGTTGATCGACCATCCGGAAGAAGATCTGTTTGCGTGACCATTCCCCAAGGCGAAGTCATGGCCTCCATCCCTTTTCATCTCACCGGCGAAGCGCTGTGGCGCCGAATGGACCGCGCTGTGGAAAAAATCCAGGAGCGTTTGGAGAAGACTGCCCGGACGCTGGAGCAAGCGGGCGTGCCCTATCCCATCATTGGTGGCAACGCCGTCAGGGCCTGGGTCGCTCAGGCCGATGAAGCGGCGGTGCGAACAACTCGTGATGTCGACATCCTGCTGCGGCGCTCCGACTGGCCAGCCGCTCAAGCGGCGATGGAAGCGGCCGGGTTCGTGTACCGTCACGCCGCGGGCATCGACATGTTTTTCGACGGCCCCGACGCCCGCGCCCGCGATGCGGTGCATGTCCTCTACGCCGGAGAGAAAGTCTATCCGACCGATCTCGTGGCCGCTCCGGATGTGGCCGAATCGGTCGACATCGAGGCTCATCGAACGCTGACGCTCGATGCGCTGGTGCGGATGAAGCTGACTTCGTACAAGACTAAAGACCGCATGCACTTGATCGACATGATCGATGTCGAACTGATCGATGAATCGTGGTGCGAGCGGTTCCCGCCGGAACTGGGTGCGAGACTCAAGGCATTGATCGACAACCCGAACGGGTAGGCAGCTGTCCAAGGTGCGTCGATTGCTGATGACAGGCCTGGGCATGATCTGGTACGGATCGGTGATGGAACGGATTCCACTCCAGGACCTGAAGTCGGACGAGCTGCTGGCCTTGGTTCTGCAGTTGCAGGAACGGCTGGAGGTGTTGGAGGTAAGTCATCGGGAGCAGGCTCAGTTGATCGTGCAGCAGGCTCAGCGGATCGAGCGGCAGGCGAAGCGGATTGCGGAGTTGGAGAAGGAGAACCATCAGCTGCGGCAAAAGAATCCGACGCAGCGGACTGTCTTGCAATTGCGAAGTCGCAAGTTAGGGGCGAGAATGTGACTGGCTGCCACTGGCGGTCCACAGCAACCGCCAGTGGCTATGGCCGCGACCCGGCCATCTCCCGGTGCCCCCGGGCAGGTGAGCATGATCGTGACACAGCTGTAAATGCACAGCGCCACTTTTCTGAAACGGTCTGAGCGTCGCCAAGAGCGGCAGGCGTCAGCCTGTCGAGACCCCCGTACGGCAGACCCGCGCGTGTGATCGCACTGCCCCTCGGCAGGCTCACGCCGTGCCGCTCTCGCGGGCACGAGCCACAGTATGATCACACGCGGAAGTCCACAAGTGGCGTTTTCCAATTCAGGATGAAGCTTGCGAGATTTCGAAGTCCGGACATCCTTGTCCGGACTGAGAGAACGGACGAGGATGTCCGTTCTACGGGGGAAGCTGCCGCGCAAGCCTCATTCTTTAGCTGTGTAGCCCCGTCCGGCATTTCACACACCCTCCGACTGGCGACTTATTTCATTCTCGACTCCGCTGCTCCCGCCTCGGGCAGAGCCGCCGTTCGCAGTACGCTCGGACCTGTCTCGCTCTTGAGCACCGTCAGAACCTGCTGCGTGATCTCCCGGTGAATCCGTGGATCCCACTCGGCGGCGATGTGGGCCTTCGTATCAAAGGCCGCGTCGTACCTTGGACCGTCTTTGACCAGAAATCCGTGCTGGGCGTCACCCAAATCCACATTCACCAGCCGCTCCTCGTTCGGCCATTCCCGCCACCCGAACACGTTCCGCGTATAGTAATTGCGGGCCGTCTGGATGCAGTGGGGCAGTTGAGGAGGCCGCGCGGTCTTGGCCCGTCCCAAGGAGGACGGATCGAGAAACACGGCCACCGCGATCGGGATCTCCGGCTCGGCCAGTGCCTCGCACACCTCCCAGGCGGTGTGGCCGCCCCAGCTGTTGGCGATGATCGCGATCTGCTCGGTCGGCTGTTTCTCGTGGCGGTCCCTGATGAACTGGGCGATCCCGGCAGAGAGCGGGGGCTTGTCTTGGATTCTCCCGGCGCGGGAGCCGTTCCAGTTGAAATACTCGGTGGAGAGTCCCTCGCGGGCGAGATCCCCGGCGAGCTGGTACATGCCGCTCTGCCCCTGACCACGCGGGGCCTTCCCGGCGATCTGTTCGGGAGTGGGGTCAGAGTCGATGCCGCCGATCAGGATCACGCACACGGGCGGAACCGGGCGGGGGGAGGTCGGCCCTTCGGCTCGGGCGTGCGAGACACACAGCGCTGCCAGCAGGGAGAACGCAATACGGAGTGAGGTCATCACCGGCTCCTGACCCCTAGGGGTTCGTCGCAAGAGGCCACGAGGGGGCGGGATTGAATCCGGGATGGCGTTTTCGAGCAATACCGGTTCGCCGAGGGCTGTCGGCAACGGGCGGGAAATAATCGACCTGCATTTCGTAGCTGCGTTCGCCAGAACGCGGGTGGCCCGCACTCTGGCGAGTGCGGTTACAGTAGTTTTTCCCGCCAGCCCCTTACTTCAGCGACTTCAAATAAGCCAGCAAATCTCGCAGCTCGGTCTCGCTGAGGCGGGTCTCCAGTCCCTGCGGCATGATGGAGGTCGGGCTTTCCCGCAGCTCGTCGATCTCGGCGCGGGGGATGTGGATCTCGGCGAGGGTGGCGGTGCGGAGGGTGATGGCGTCGGTCGATTCGCGGGTCAACACACCCAACAGCAACGGCACACCGGCCCTCTCCCTCGCAGTGACGCATCCCCTGAGACTCCTACCGCTCGCGGAGGAGTAAGGGGCATTATCGCACAGCTGCCGACTTTTCTGATGCACACACATCCGAACCTTGCCGATACATTTCCCGGAATCGGGATTGAATTCTCAAAGAGCCGCGATATCCTGCCTACCGTAGCTGTTGTCGCATCTCAGACAGCGAATCGCGATGGGGCGTGTCTTGGCCTCTTTTGTTTCAGAGTCTCACGGTCGTTCGACGGTCCTCGGTTCACGGGAATTCCGATCATGGCGTTGCGAAACTGGTTTCAGGGTTTCCGGGATCGCCTCCACTGGTATTCGATTTCGCTCCCACTCGCTCTCTCGGGGGGGGGGGGGGGATGAGTAAGCAGCCCAGGCGGCGGCAGCGTTCGCAGCGGCTGGCGATGGGGGTGCTGGCACTGGAAGCACGGATTTTAATGTCCGGCGTGACCGACGATACGTCTATGACGGAGATGAATTCCGTCCCGGCTCCTGTGCTGGTCCTGGCCAACGATGATGTCTCCTCCGGCCCGCTGGAAATTATCGGTTTTAGTCAACCGATGACCGGCGGCTCGGTCAGTCTGCTGGATAACCCCGCTGGCCCCGGCACCGATCAGATGATCTTCACGCCCTCGGCAGACTACACGGGCGGCGTGTATTTCTCCTACACCGCCCAAGACGCCAGCGGCAACCAGGCCACTGCAAGTGTAAGCGTCTACGTGACGGCGGGCTCGGGGAGCGGCTCGGGATCTGGTTCTGCCAACAGCTCCGGTTCGGGCAGCTCGTCCGGTGGGTCGGGAAACGGGTCGGGCTCCAGTTCAGGGTCGGGCTCCGGCTCCGGGTCGGGCTCCGGCTCCGGGAGCGCATCCGGCTCCGGGTCGGCTGCGAATACTCTGCCCACGATCGAGTCGCTCGTGTTTAATAAGCCGGACAGCATGGGGCATCGTTCTTACATCAGTACGGGCGGTCGCGTATATAGTTCGTTCGAGGGCACCCTGTCGGATGCCACCCCCTCCTCCTATTACATGGTCGAAGTCGACACGAACGGCGACGGAATGCCCGACGGGACCAACAGCAGCTATTTCCCCGACTACACCGTCTCCGGCTCGGTGGCTCTGGGCACAACCACCGTCTGGGCGCGGGCGACGGAGTATGACAATACGGCGGGTCAGAATGTGACCGGGAACTGGCAGTCCTTTAACATCTATGACGGCGTTTCGAACGACATCCTGCCGCCCATCGCGATGATTACGGCCCCGTCGTCGATCACGTACGGTTCCAGCCTGACGGTTGATGGGTACTTGTCCTCGGACCCGGACACTGTGGGCGGCGGCATCACCACCTATCAATGGGACTTCGGTGCCGACGGGGCAATCGACGTGACAACCAACTATCCGGGCTCACAAGAGATTTCCTGGGAGACCATTGCCGCCCACGGAGGAACTGCGGGTGGAACTTTTCAAATTACGCTGACGGTCATCGACGATGAGCTGCAAACCGCAACTGCGACAAAAACGATCACCATAGGCCCGTCGCAAGCCCCCGTGGCGATGATCATGGAATCCTGGGGAGTTGACGGCGGTCTGACGCTCCACGGGGAAAGTTCTTATGACCCGGACCTGTACAACGTGGGCGGGAACGCGAATGCCAATGGCATCACAGCGTTCTCGTGGACTGCCATCGCGACGGGGAACGCTGGTGCATCAGGGACCGTCTCGGGCACTGACCCCGCGCTCTACCTCTCTGCCAGCCTGCTGGAGTCCCTCTTCGGCAACGCGGGCGGGACGCTGACGGTCACGCTGACGGTCACGGACAATGAAGGCGAGACTGGCACGGACATTAAAACGATTTCCGTCCCCATCGCCGCAACGGGGAGTGGCACCGTCATGAAGCCAGTTGTTAGTATCTATGCCGACAAGTCGTTTCGCGAAACAAAGACGCTCAGTCCTGCCAATGAGGTCGATATCGGCAAGTTCCTAGTGACCCGTTCGGGGTCTACGCTTTCCACGCTTGACGTGATACTTCAGCCGTTTTCTGGATCAGCGTAATTCGGAGAGGATTACAACTCGCTTACGGGAATGGTCGCGCATTTCGATGCAGGCTCTTCTGCTACGTATGTTGTGCTGAAGTCGGAGAACGATCATGATGTTGAAGGCATGCAAACCGTCTCTGCTCTGCTAGCTCCTGGAAGCGGATACACTGTCGGGACGGCGTATGCGCAGATCCAGCTTTCCGACAACGATTCCTGGGAATGGATAACGAGGACGACCACTGGACCGAACTACGGACACCCTCATGACTCAAAAACCATTTCGCAATACGGATTTGATGGAAAGCTTGATCTCAGTGACTCTTGGGATTACGGCTTCAATAGGTACCATGAGGATTACGCGGGAACATATCTCGACCCATACTTCTTGGGTGACGTAACATATAATGTTCATGGCAGCTTAGACCTTGAATTTAGCTATGATCCCATCACGGGTGAAATCCGCGAGACCGCATCAAGTGCGGCGCGCGCGACCACAGTTTCGTCAGACGGTCCTCTCAAGGGTGGGATTGGGTGGAGTGCCACTATCAACAACGGTGGCACAACTGAACATACGGTATTGGTAAAAACCATTGTGTTTGCTGGAGTGGATGGCACATACACTTATGGCATTGGCGGGAGTGGTGGATTCAGTAACAACCCATTACCGGGTAGTCCAACATGGTCATTCGGACTCAATGTGACTCTTGGTGGGTCTGTTCCTGATGCGCACAAAATAGAGTTCCCTAACTCACAAGAGCTTGTCTTGAAGAACATCGAGAGAGACTAGTGCAACCGATCCGCAAGCTCTTCGCCATCTTCGTGGCCATGCTTGCCAGCATGGCATGTGTTGTCTTTTTCCTCCCCAAGTCTTCACGATACCAGGGTGAATGGTACGGACAAGGATCCTTCAATGGCGCTGGAATGTGGGAGGTGACTGGAGATCAAGCCGTTCTGAAACACTTTGTCTTTTTTGAGTCCATGCTAACCCTGAACTTCACTGGAGACGAGAGTCCCTATGCCGAACCCGGCTCTTCTCACTATAGCAACAATGTTCCAGGCTCTGAGCGTATGCATGTGAGTGTTGAGGTGATTCCGAAAGGGATCTATCTCGATCATGTCCGCCTACCGACGACAGATGCGCAGCGAGTATTCGTCAAGCGGCGTGACCGCTCATTAGTCCCCATCAAACTCACGGAGGAGCAACTCGCTGGTTTCACCCCCGGATTTGTCGAGCATCAGCTGGAATCGACCGCCTTATGGAAAGAGACAATTTTTCCGCTGGTCAATCCGAAAGAAATTGAGCGACAGAAGGAGCAAACGGGGCGTGAGGCCGAGGTAAAAGCCCAAGCGGACTTGAAAGCTCGTGGCATCGAGATTGTCATGGCGGGAGGAGAACCAGTCGTCAATGGCAAGCAAACCGGTAATTTCTACTATTGGGTTGAGTGGCACCAGCATCCCGATGGGACGTTGAATTTACAAAATGCGTTCATCACAGCGCGACCTCTGATGACACACACGTTTCACCGGTCCAGTTTCGGGAATTCGTCATTCTCTGAACATCGTGATTTGAGACCACCAGGAAGCCGTCGTCTTTTTTTGGACACGTTTCCCACTCGCTACGAAATCGACGGGAAGGCTCTGGAGCGTGGGAAGCCGTATGTACAGCTAGCCGATGGTTCTGTCGTCGTGTTGGAGCTGACACCCGAAGAGCAGAAGCTGTTTACCCCAGAATTGCTGGAAACCGGAAACAAGCTCATGGCGAGCGACCTGTTCAAAAACAAGATTGCTCCCCTGATCGGACCGCCTATCCACGAGCCGGAGTTTGAGAGCGTTCCTGATCCCGCTAAACACTAGTCGTTTGCCCCGGAGATGCCTGATCCAAATAGCGAGTGATAATTCTACGCGGGGTGGCACCGGTTGGCTGGCTTTGGAGCCTACCGGTGTGCCTGGGCACAAGAGGTTTGCCGTGATTAACCTCTCGGCATCAGAAGCTCTTTCGGCTGCGACGCGGGGTGGCACCGGTTGGCTCGCTTTGGAGCCTACCGGTGTGCCTTGGCACAAGAGGTTCTTTGGGATGAGACTCTCGGTGTCAGAACCTCTTCCGGCTGCGCCGCCCCGGTAGGCTCAAAGCAGCCAACCGGGGCCACCTCGCGAATCTCGTGCCCATGCCGACCGTCGCACCACCACAACCGACCATCCGGCGACAGGAACGGCCCGTGAATGTCGGCTGCGTTCCCGCTGAGTCCGAACGACTTCACGAATATGGTTCGTTTATCGCAGATGCCATCCTTGTCCGTGTCCTCCAGCTTCCACAGATACGGCGAACTGCACGTATACACCGCCCCGCGATGCCACAGCACCCCCTGCGGGAACGCCAGCTTGTCGGCGAAGACGGTCGACTTGTCGAATTTTCCGTCGCCATCGGTATCCTCCAGAACGCGGATCAAGTCCTGCGGGTCTTTGAGTAGCTCAGATGCGGGGCGATTGGTCCCGGCACTCTCGGCGATGTACAGCCGCCCGTCATCGTCGAAGCCGCCCATCATCGGGTGCAGCGTCTGCTCCGGGGTCGTCGCCCGCTCGATGGTATAGCCCTCGGGAACCTTTGGAAGGTCGGCGGCCTGAGCAGTCGATCCGCAAACACAAACGATCAGCACGGCGATCAATCTCATCACAGCCTCCCGGTGTCACAGACACATCTCCGCAGACATGCAGTATGCCGGGCGAGTGGTGGACGATCAATGCGGGCAGGCGGGACGGTGTTCGATGGTGTGCATTCGCTCATTGGCGGTCCCAGCAACCCGACGCGTCAGCGAGGGCGTACGTCTCTCGATGTCCTGCGAGAGCTCGAATCCCAGTAGCAGCCCCGGACGCTCCAACCTGAGGTCGAACGCTTCTTGGTGGTCGCCCTCGCTGACGCGTCGGGTTACTGAGTCGGGAACCGCCCATGGGCGAATGCCGTCCTCGAACAGTCTGTTGCGTCTGAAGATCCGAACTGGACGGTCGCCTGCACGGCTCATCGGTGCAGCAAGAACGCCAGGGCGACGTACACCTTGGGGTCGACATACACTCCTTCGCTCATGCGGGTGCGGAGCCAGCGGCGGAGGGTGCGGAGGGGGATGGCGTGCGTCTGGATCTGCTCGCCATCGACGCCGCCGCCCGCTGAGCTGCGGCGGGCGTTGTTGGCCTGGAAGTAGTGGACGATCTCGGAGGTGAGGCCCGGCGATGAGGGGGCCGAATACACGGCCTTCCAGACCTTGGCCTCGTACCCGGTTTCTTCGAGCAGCTCGCGTTTCGCCGCCTCGACGAGGGCTTCGGCCTCCTGACCCGTGATGTCCCCCGACAGTCCGGCGGGAAGGTCGATCACCGAGCGCTGCACCGGGGCGCGGTACTGCTCCGTCAGCACCAGTTCGCGCTCGGCGGTGATCGCGATGACAGCGACGACCCCGCTGGCCTTGACCCGCTCGGCGTATTCCCAGCCGTTGTCGTTGACCAGTTGGAGGAACTTACCCTGGGCGATGATCTTGCGAGGGTGGGGGGCGGGGGGCATGCGGGTTTCCTCGGGGTGAGCAGTGTCGTGTAGGCGATGTCGCTCCGCGACTCGCACTCCGCCCGCCAAAAGACTCTCAGTGAGCGGTTCGCTTGGCTCTTGCGAGGGGGGCAGGCGGCAGAAATCTCAGTCGCGGAGCGACGTGAGCTACGGTAGGCGACTCACTCGTCCCGGTAACGTGCGTGGCAGTCGACGCAGCTCTGGACCACCTTCTTCGAGGCGGCCTGGATCGCGGCGAGGTCGTTCTTCTCGGCGGCCTGGTGCAGTTCCTCGGTCGCGTCGATGGCGGTTTGCATGCGTGCTTTGAACTTCACATCGGTCGAGGGGGACGTGCGGGGGAGTTCGCGGAACTCCTCGGCCAGCAGCAGAGCCTCGCGCGTGAACTCCTTCTCATCGGCGATTTGGCCCGCTTTGACCTGCTTGTCGATCCCGGTCCAGTGATGGTCGATGCGGACCATCGCCCCCGTGATCGGCTTGACCTCGGCGGTCTCGACGAGCGGGCCAGCGGGCACCGTCGGCAGTTCGAACTTCCGCACCGCGTCCCACAGGCCGGTATAGTCGGCCCGCGTGCCCGCGGCCTGGAGAACCTCCAGCGCTTCCTCAGCCGTCAGCTGACCCATCGCCATCCCGCAGTAAGCGGCAGCTGCGGGGCCGCGATGCTGGCCGTGATGGCAGTGAAGGAAGACCGGGCCGCCTGCGGTCTTGACGGCCTCGACGAGGTCGGCGCGTGGCTGCGGTTTGATCTTGTCGTAGCCGATCGGGACATGGACGTAGCGGAGGCCATGCTTGTGGGCGGCCTCGACATCGGGAGTGGCCCCGTCGACGCTGATGAGGACCTTGACGCCGCGCCGGGCGAGTTCCTCAAAGGCTGCGGCTCCCTCGGGCTGACTGCCGGAGAGGAGTCCGGGGGCGACTGGGCGGAGGTTCTCGATGCCAGTGATGGGTTGAGGAGAGGCAGGCTTGTCATCGGCCAGAAGTACGCTGCTGATGATCAGCAAGCACGAAAGCAAATCAATCCCGCGAAAGCGAGGAGGAGGGTCAACAGGCGTCATTGATCACCTCAATCGCAGGGGCGAGACTCGAAGTCCCCTGTCTACGTGCTAGCTTCTCGCGTTGTTGGAACGGACTGGCGAGTTTCGGGGCCGAGGGCGGTTGGCATCACCGTGCTGAGACTTGGGGTTGCGGGCAGCGTGATCGGGAGGGCGAAGCTCGTGCTGAGCCGCGAGCCAGGGACGACGTTTTTTGGCACGCACGGCTCGGCAGGAGCCTTGCCCTCCCGATCCCCCGTTTGGCGTCTCTAGTGACCACCATGCCCGTGGTCGTCATGCCCGTGGTCGTCAGCTGCCTCCTCGTCTTCGGCGAAACAGACCAACCCATCAAACATCCCGGAGAGTTGAGCGGAACCGGCTGTGAACATGATGACAACCAGCCCGACGACGTAGACCAGCTTGCCGGTGAAGTTCGACACCGACAGCCGCACCCCGAGCATCTCGAAGTAATGGTGTCCATCGATCGGCGGGGCGACGCAGCCCCAGACCAGCACGGCCACGAGGGCGATCATCGCAATCCCGAGGAACGCCCCGGAGCGAATCACCGCGGAGAGCTTCTCCCAGTTGACAGCCAGTGCCCAGAAGACCGCCCAGGCAATCAACGGGAGCCAGGGAAGTACGATCCCGCCCGCCGCGACGAGGACTTCCAGCAAAGCGGACAGCAGATTCAGAAGAGCTTGCAGCAGGGGCATGGCACGGAATCAGAGGGGGAGTGCAAAATCGGTCCGCCACCGGGGCTGACCTGGGATCCAGTCCGCAGGATATCAATCGTCCGGGGAGGGATTCCATCCCACGGTGGGCAACTCTCGAAAATTGGGGGCCCTCACTCCGTCGTGGCCGACTGCGGGTCGGGGCATTGACCTCTTTCAGTTTTCCCAAAACGGTGGCCGACGAACGGAAAATCCAGATCGGTCTTGCTCCTTGGCCCCGGAACGACCCTATACTTGCAGTCTTCGATCCACGGAACCCGACGAGGAGTGGCAGCGCCCCCTCGTCTCAGCCCGCCACGACGGCAAAATGGGAAGGCACGATGTCCGAGTTAAGAAAAGACCCGATCGTAGGCCGCTGGGTGATCATCGCTCCCGAGCGGGCGGATCGACCGCAAGTGCTGGAGGAGCCGGAGCTGAATGCAGCTGCGACTGACCCGTTTCTCGAAGGGAGAGAACACTTCACGACACCCGAGATCCACGCCATCCGCGCCCCGGGAACCAAGCCCAACGAGCCGGGTTGGAAAGTGCGGGTGATCGCGAACAAGTACCCGGCTCTGGGCACGGACGGAGATTTGGAGAGTCGCGGCGAGGGGATGTATGACGTGATGCACGGGGTCGGAGCCCATGAAATCATCATCGAGTGTCCGCATGCCGAAACGAATCTGTCCCACCTGCCCGCCGAAGGGGTGCGGGATGTGCTGCTGGCCTATCAGGCCCGGTTGAATGACCTGAAACGCGATACGCGGTTGATTCACGCGCTGATCTTCAAGAACAAGGGAGCCCGCGCGGGGGCCTCGCTGCCGCATGCCCATTCCCAGTTGATCGTCACGCCGATCGTGCCGATCACCATCCAGGAAGAACTGGACGGTGCGGAGGCGTACTATAAGTATCGGGGTCGCTCGATCTTCAGTGACATGATTCTTCAGGAGCAGGCCACCGGCTCGCGGGTGGTGTTTGAGACCGCGCAGTTCCTGGTCTTCTGCCCCTTTGCCAGCCGCTTCCCGTTTGAGATCTGCATCCTCCCCAAGTCGCAGCGGAGCCACTTCGAGTCAGCCTCGCGCTCCAAGATCGACGAACTGGGCGAGGTTCTCAAGAAGACGCTCCGCAAGTTGGAGGTCGGACTGGAGGATCCCTCGTACAACTACATCATCCATTCGGCCCCGTTCAATTCGCCGGAGCTGCCGCATTACCGCTGGCACATTGAGATCTTCCCGCGTCTGGCGGGGGTGGCGGGGTTCGAGTGGGGCAGCGGGTTCTATATCAATCCCGTCCCGCCGGAAGAGGCCGCGAGGTTTTTGCGAGAGACTCGCGAGGATTAGTGGTCGTCGCTGCGTTCGCCACAACTCGAGCTGCCCGCACTCTGGCGAGTGCAGCGACCTGTCGATCGAAGGCGCCCCCTCCTGGAGTTTGGTCATGAGCAGTCTCGGCAAACCGGAGACTTGGACGGGGAAATTTTCGGCGGCGTTCTCGGGGCTGCGTTACGCCTGCCGCACGCAGTCCAGCATGCGGGTCCACGGCGTGTGCGGCGTGCTGGTCGTGGTTCTGGCCTGCGTGACGGGGCTGAGTCCCGTCGAATGGGCGGTGTTATTTCTGGCCATCGGACTGGTCATCGGACTCGAGTTGGTGAATACGTCGATCGAGGCCATCGTCGATCGGGTGAGCCCGGAACATTCCGAGCTGGCTCGCGTGGCCAAGGACACCGCAGCTGCGGCCGTACTCGTCGGGGCTCTGACGGCGATCGGAGTGGGCGCGTGTCTGTTCCTGCCACAGGGGAGAATCTGGCTCGGGTTCTGAATGCGAGTCACCCCCATGTATCGATCAATGATCGATGGGCAGGATCCACTCGGCACGTCGGACAAATCCGACGGATCACGCGCTAACGATCAAGTCATTTGACACATGGAGCAACCGCATGTTTCGACTCCTTGACGAATCTGTCGAGCGTGGCGACGGGGCAACATCCGAGGACAGTGAAACACCACATGACGGAGTTTTCCGAAAGTTCGGCACGTGAGATGCGTTTACGCCTCATGTCCTTACGAGGCTCCTCATCCCCAGCCAAGTGCTCATGGTGCAATTGGCAACCGGATGTGTGTGGGCAGCGCGAACGATTCATCGAGGGTGATGCGCCCTCATTTTTCGCTGTGCGGTGTTCACTCGCTGATCCTGACCTCAGTCCCACTGTCAGACGTTTCAATCGCTTCACATTTTGTGTTGCGTAATGTTTCGGCTTATTGACATCTTGACCCTCCATGTCGAAGAGTCGGTCTCCGAGACCAGTTAAACCTCATAGATCGGCGTTTTCCGGGAGACCGGCACGCTGAATGCTTTCCTATTTTCTCAGCCACACGAGGCCCCTCTTCCTTCCCAGCATTGTGTTCCTCGTGCGATTGGCTCCGGATGTGTTTTGGCGGCGTGAACCACTGATCGTGGGCGATAAGCCTTCAGTTTGCGCTGCCAGATGTTCACAGATTCCGTGAGTGCCTGTCCAGGGGAGTGAAGACATGTTGAAGATGTTGTTGAATGACGAAGCCGGTTTCATTGTTTCGGCGGAACTGGTCCTGGTAGCCACGCTGCTGGTCGTCGGCCTGATCGTCGGTCTGAGCGAAGTCCAGCACGCGATCGTCAGCGAGCTGAACGATGTGGCCGATGCCATCGGCGAACTGAACCAAGCCTACAGCTACAGCGGTTTCAGCAAGTGTGACCAGGGCAGCATCCACGCCGTGACCTACGGCTCGGACTTTGCCGACACGGCGGATGACTGCGACGACAATCAGTGCGCCATCGCTTGCGATGCTCCGATGAACGAATCGCAGAAGCGGTAGTTTGACAGCGAACCTGGTGATCGCTGGGGGATGAGAGCCTCTTGAATCGCGTGACATGCCCAGGGGTGGCCACCCCTGGGCTTTTTCGTTGGCGTGATGGGCTTAGAAATTGGTCCACAACAACTTCCCGATATCCGATACAACAATGGCTTATACAACTGAGATTGACAGCGAATTTAAGACACTCCGCGCTGAAGCCGACAGGGTTTTCGAGGTCGGGTGACTCAAAGTCGCCGGATTCTCCGAATCCGGTGTGGGCGACGCCCCCGCCGCTTGGGCGTTTGGAAAACTCAGTGATTGGGACACTCGGTTGCTGTGTGAGTATGTGCCCCGCCTGGCGGGCGCTGAACCACCGGACTCGGAGAGTCCGGCGACTTTGTCGGCTTCAGCGAGAAGTGTCGACTTCCGTCTGATACCACACGGGCGGAATGACCGTCTCTCCGAGAATTCGGGAAGTTGTTGTGGACCATGTCCTGAGCTGGACAGCGCCATTTTTTCAGAGTGGCATCCCTGGAGAGGGACTCTCCGAACTGTGGCGAGACTCCAGCGACACTGCTGCCACAGCCTTCCCCATTCGCGCTCCCTTGGATTCGCGCGGAAAATAGGAGGTCCGCGCGAATCCAAGGGGGCGCGAATGAGGAACTGAACTGGCGTCTCTCGCACCACGGAAGGGACATCCCTGAGAAAGTGGCGCTGTCCAATTAGGCGCTGTCAGACAATGAGTGTCGCCTTTCGCTCCGCGAAAGGGCGTTCTTTCGCGGAGCGAAAGACGACACTCCCTGCAAGTGATTGTCTGACCACTCCTCAATCCCACTTGACGTCGAGCTCGATGGTCAGCTCGACCTTCTGTCCGTCTCGCAGCAGTTCAATCTGGACCTCGTCGCCGGGGAGCTTGTCGCCGACGTGCTCGATCAGTTGGGTCATGTCGGTAATGTGATGAGCGTCAAACGTCACGAGGAGATCGCCTTCCTTAATCCCGGCCCAGGCGGCGGGCTCGTCGGGGTAGACCTTGGTGACCTTCAAACCGGCGGTGTCGGGTTGCCCGGACAGTCCCAGCAGTGCCCCTTTACTCCCGTCCCCATCGAGGTCCTCGGACCCATCCAGATCGCGAGACTGAGTGAGCTTGTCCCACTCCTTCTGGTACAGACGGGTGGGGACGTGAAAGTTGAAATCGAGCGGCTGGCCGATGCGGCTGTTGATGCCGATGACCTGCCCCTGCATGTTGAACAGCGGTCCGCCCGAGTCTCCGCCGACGAGTTCGCAGTCGGTCTGGATCAGGCGGTTGATGAGGACGATCACCCGCCCCAGCCGGACCGGAGCGGTTCGCCCCTCCAGGTATCCGCCAGGGTGGCCCATCGAAATGCACCAGTCGCCGAGCTTCAGTGCCGACTCACCATCCGCGCGCGGGGCGAGGTCGCAATGCGGCCAGTCGGTCCGGGTTCCGTCGATCTGAATCAGCCCCGAATCGAGGTTGCTGTTGCGACCGAGCGTGCGACCGAAGACCTTTTTCCCGTCGGGCAGCGTCACTTCCACGTCTCGTCCCGGACGCCCCGAGACGTGTCCGGCGGTCATGATCAGACCGCTCCCCGACACAATCACGCCGCTCCCGTGGGCCTCATGAATCCGCACCGCCACCGTGGCGGCGCTGAGCTGGGGCAGCAGCTTCTGGATGTGGGCCTCCAGGGCTTTCAGTTCGGCCACCGACCCGGGGGCCGACTTCGCGAACACCTCGGGGAGCGACAGGGGAGCCGGTTTGGTAATCGCCACTGGCTCATCGGCCTCGGCGGAAAACACCGCCAGCCCCAGCCCGAGAGCAAATCCCAGGACGCAACTCCAACGGAAAGGGACTGGCATCACCCACTCCTCACAACAGTGGTCGCTGTTTAATCGATACAACTCATCCGGTCAGATTCGCCCAGCCGATCGCAACACCCCCCGATCCGGTCATTCCGGCGAGTCCGATAGAACGGATCACTCACTCTACGATAGGCAAGAATCGGCGGAACGCAAGCGGTTCTTTGCCGAACTTTGCCTGGCGTAACCGACTCTTGGGGGATGGGAGGGATTCGCTATGCTTCCCCCGAGTTTCCGGGAATCCGGCCCGCGCCCAGCGGCGGGATTCGCCACCGGACACGTCGGAAGTCGGGAGCGTCAGTTCCCGACTTCCGACGTTCGCTCGGGAAACTCGCTCCGCTTCGAAGACTTCGCGTCGCAGCGAAACGTCTGACTCCCGACCCCTGATTCCCGACTCCCGACTCCCCATGAAGTACGTCCTCATCATTCCCGACGGTTGTGCCGACGAACTCCAGCCGTCGCTGGGAAACCGCACGCCGCTCCAGGCTGCCCGCGTGCCGGAGATGGACCGCATTGCCCAGTTGGGCGTCAGCGGGCTGTCGCTCAACGTCCCGGATTGCCTCCCCAGCGGCAGCGATGTCGGCACGATGAGCCTCTTCGGCTACAGCCCCCTCGAATTCCACACCGGCCGCGCCCCGATTGAAGCCGCAGCCCAAGGCATCGCCCTTGGCCCCGAGGACTGGGCCATCCGCTGCAACTTCGTCACCGTCGCCGATGAGCGGATGAAGAGCTTCACCGCCGGGCAGATCCCGAACGATGTGGGAGCCTCGCTGATCCGCGACCTGCAGCATGCCTATTGCGGGGACGAGCACGTCAAGTTCCACACCGGCGTCAGCTACCGCAACCTGCTGATCTGGCGCGGTCGCGATCGCCGGGCTCCGTTCAGCAGCGACACCTACACCGTCCCGCCGCACGACATCACCGATCAACCGATCGCGGAGCATCTCCCGCTCGGCAGCGGGGCGTGCGACCTGCGGGCGATCATGGACAAGAGCCGGACAATTCTCGCGGCGAATGCCTCGAACACTGCCCGTGGGGAACTGGCTGCGACGCAGTGCTGGCTGTGGGGACAGGGCAAGGCCCCGGCTCTGCGGCTCTTCAAAGATCGCTATGGAGTCCAGGGGGCAGTGATCACTGCCGTCGATCTGCTGCGCGGGTTGGGGCGGCTGTTGGGTTGGGAGATCGTCGAGGTGCCGGGTGCGACGGGCTACCTCGACACCGACTACGCCG
The DNA here is from genome assembly GCA_043778825.1 of Planctomycetota bacterium. Classification (GTDB taxonomy): domain Bacteria; phylum Planctomycetota; class Planctomycetia; order Planctomycetales; family Planctomycetaceae; genus TH-plancto1. Next base: position 37,794 of record JAYWFM010000294.1, read on the forward strand.
CCAAGGGGCGATATGCGATCAAGACCCTCCAGAGTGGAGCCGACTTCGTGGTGGTGCATGTCGAAGCCACCGATGAAGCCAGCCATGAAGGGCACGCCGACGAGAAGGTCCAGGCTCTCGAAGAGATCGACCAGCACATCGTCGGCCCGGTGCATGAGTACCTGCGCTCCCAGGGTGAGTACCGCATCCTGATCTCCCCCGACCATCCGACCTTCCTCCGCACCAAAACCCACAGCCACGGGTTCACGCCGTTCACGATGGCCGGACGCGGGCTGGTGCCGAACGGGTCGCAGACGTATGACGAGATCGCCGCCGGACAAACGGGCGTACGGCTGCCCGAGGGTTGGGATCTGATGGGCCGGTTCATCGGGACCGAAGGCTGACCGACCTAGCGGGCAGGTGGGGATCAGCGGCCCGAGGGGATTTCGCGAATTCGGATGTGGCGAAAGGCCACGGGGTCATTATGGCCGAGGAAGCCCACGCGGCCGGTCGTGCGGCGGGCTCCGGGGTGGTCCTTGCCGTCCATGGCCCCGTTGAGAAGGGCTGCGTCCAGGTCGCCGTCCACGATCGTCGTCCCGTTCAAGCGGACCGTGATCTTGCGGCCTACGCAGGTGATCTCCTGGTCGTTCCAGACTCCGACCTCGCGCAGATAACCACGCTGGGCGGGGATCAGTCCGTAGACCGATCCGTGATACTGATACGGGGCGAGGGTCTTGTACTTCGGGGCGGTGTTGTCGAGGATCTGAATCTCCATCCCTTCCGTGGCGACATGCCCCATCGCGGGGGCGCGAATCCCGATTCCGTTGTTGCCGCCGGGAGGGAGCCGGAACTCCAGACGCAGAGTGAAGTCGGCGAAGTCCTTCTCGGACAGCAGATTCCCCCCCTTGTCGGGCAGGCACTGGATTGCCCCCTCGACGACTGTGTATCCCCCGGTCGCCCCGGTCCAGCCGGTGAGGGTCTGGCCATCGAAGAGCGAGACAAAACCCGCAGCTGCCTCTTCCACAGACAAAACCTCTGCCGCGCTGATGCGGGGAGGCTGAGCGAGTCCGATGACTCCGATGAACAGCAGGGTCCGCCAGACGCTTTGAGGCTGGATGTGCATTGTGATCTCCGGGAACGTGGAACGGAATGCCCCTGATTCGACACAGACTCGGCCTTGTGGGCAAGCCTGAGGGAAACCAGAGCCCCGCCAACGCTAGATTCGGAGGTTGGAGTCCAGCCTTCAGGCTGCTCCGGAGCAGGCTAAAGGTTAAACTCCAACCCCCATATTGAGTCCTGACAACCCCTGCGGAGCAGGGCTTCCAAGGTGCGACACTTCGCGAAGATCCTCATCGAGATGGCATTCGCCTCAACGGCCAGCTCCTCTTTGTCCCGGCAGGGACACCCGATCATAGCCCACCGATTCATCGGTGGGGCCACGAGCCTCTCGTGGTCAGCAGCCCCGTCAGGGGCGACAGAATCTCGCAACGAGGCCAAACACCGACTGCTCGTGACGAAGGTGATCGCCAGCTTCTGCCGTCCCTGACGGGACTCATCGGTTTGTCCGGGGCGCTCTCCCACCGTTGAAACGGTGGGCTATGATCGGGTGTCCCTGACGGGACAAAGAGCTGGTGTTTCCCTTCGAAAATGACCACCTGAGAAGTCCTGGCCCGAGAGGGGGATTCGACCTCTCCGGACGGTGGCGGGTGGGGCCTGTACTGTGTTCGTCCACCGGCTAATATCTGCCATCTCTCCGCGAGGCGCATCGTCGAGAGATTCATGGCACTGACTCATTCACGGCACAAGGACTCCCCCCATGATTGCGATCGATCTGCAAGACAAGGTGGCTGTCATCACCGGCGGGGGCCAGGGGTTGGGGCAGGCGACGGGGAATCTGCTGCACGCAGCTGGGGCGCGGGTGGTGGTGACGTACCTGGACGATGAGGCGGGAGTCGGGCGGGCGCGGGCCGAGGAGACGGTGGCTGCGTGGCCGGATCGCGGTCTGGCCATTGCCGCCGATGTCCGCTCGCGCGACCAGATGCAAGCGCTGTTCGAGACGGTCCAGGCCCGCTGGGGGAAGGTCGACTTCCTCGTCAACAACGCGGCGATTCTGCGCGACCGGACCGTCAAGAAGATGGCTGATGCGGACTGGGAGGATGTGATCGAGACGAACCTTTCGGCGGTGTTCCGCGTGGTGCAGACCGCGCTGCCGTTCCTGGCCGATGGGGGGCGGATCGTGAACATGGCCTCGATCTCCGGGGTCATCGGGATGTTTGGGCAGGCGAACTACGCCTCGGCCAAGGCGGGCGTCATCGGCCTCACGAAGGTGCTGAGCAAGGAACTCGCCAACCGGCGGATTACCGTCAACGCGGTCGCTCCGGGCGTGATCCTGACCGAGATGGGGAAGTCGATTCCCGAGGAGTCTCGGCAACAGATGCTCGCGCAGATCCCGCTCCGCCGGTTCGGTGAGCCGGATGAAATCGGCAAGGTGATTCTGTTCCTGTGCAGCGATCTGGCCTCGTACATGACGGGGCAGACGCTGCATGTCAACGGAGGCTGGTGGGGATGAGCACTCCACTGACCGCGAAGCTCTGCACAGCCGATGAGGCGGTGGCGTTGATCCCCGATGGCGCGACCGTGGCCTGCGGCGGATTCATCGGGGCGGCGCACCCCGAGGCGCTCTCAGCGGCCATCGAGCGCCGGTTTCTGGCGGGCCGAGGTCCGCACGCGATCACGTTGTTGTATGCCGCCGGACAGGGAGACTGCCACACACGCGGGCTCAATCATCTCGCGTATGCGGGACTGTTGCGGCGGGTCATTGGCGGCCACTGGGGGCAGGTGCCGCAACTCGGCCATCTCGCACTGCGCGGCGAGATCGAAGCCTACAACCTGCCGCAGGGTGTCATCTGCCAGTTGTTTCGAGACATCGCCGCCAAACGTCCAGGCTGCTTGACGCATGTCGGGTTGGGGACGTTCGTCGATCCGCTCCACGGAGGGGGCAAGCTGAATTCGCGGACGACAGAAGACCTCGTCGAGCGGGTCGAACTGCGGGGCCAGACGTGGCTGCTGTACCATGCGCTGCCGATCCATGTGGGCTTGATCCGGGCCACCGCAGCCGACCCGTTTGGCAACCTCGTGTTCGACGAGGAGGCGATCATCGGCGACGCCCTGCCGATTGCCCAGGCGGCTCACAACTCCGGCGGAATCGTGATCGCGCAGGTCAAGCGGTTGCTCGACCGGCCACTGCCGCCGCAGCGGGTGCGGGTGCCGGGCCGACTCGTCACGCATGTCGTCGTCGCGAACGAGAACGAGCATTGGCAGACGTTTGCCGAACCGTTCAACCCCCGCTACTGCGAGGCTGCTGCGTCCGCGGAACAGGGACAGGACCGCTGGGAGTTCCCGCCGATGCCGTGGGATCACCGGCGGATCATTGCGGAGCGAGCCTGCGACGAGCTGCCGCGCGGGGCGATTGTGAATATCGGGATCGGCCTGCCGGAAGGGATCGCTCACATTGCCGGAGAACGCGGGATACTCGGCGATGTGACGCTCACCGTGGAGAGCGGTCCGATCGGCGGCGCTCCGGCGGGTGGGATGAGCTTCGGGGCGGCGCTGCATCCGCAGGCGATCATCGACCAACCGGCCCAGTTCGATTTCTACGACGGCGGCGGCCTCGACTTCGCAGCTCTGGGGGCCGCTCAAGTTGACCAGTCGGGCAACGTCAACGTCTCCCGGTTCGGGACCAAGTTCGCCGGAGTCGGCGGGTTCATCAACATCTCACAGAACGCCCGCAGGCTGGTGTTTTGCGGGACATTCACGACCGGCGGGTTGGAGGTGGCTGCGGAAAACGGGCGATTGAGGATCGTCCGCGAGGGGCGAATCGCCAAGTTCGTGCGGCAGGTGGAACAGGTCTCGTTCTCGGGCGAGTTGGCCCGTGCGGCGAATCGGGATGTGTTGATCGTCACTGAGCGGGCGGTGTTTCGTTTGCAACCCGGGGGCGTGGAGTTGATCGAACTGGCTCCGGGTCTGGACCTGCAACGGGACATCCTGGACCGCATGGAGTTCGTGCCGATCATCCGCGAGGTGCGGCCCATGGCAGCGGGGATCTTTTGTCCCCGTTAGGAACTGGTCCGAAACAACTTCCCGATTTAATGTTGAACAGAAGGTAACGAAGACGTTTCCGACAGAAGTCGAAGTAGTGTGGGCTTTAGCCCACGCTTCCCTGAAGATAACGCTCCCGCGTGGGCTAAAGCCCACGCTACAGGGACTTTTGTCGGAAACGTCAACGAAGGTAACGAAGGAACCGAAGTGCCTTTGGATTAGTCCCTTCGTTCCCTTCTGTTCAAATCGGGATGTTAATTTGCACTCCGCGCTGAAGCCGACAGCCTTTCGAGAGGGTTCCTGTTTCTCTCAGCCGCGCACCGCGTGCGATTGTCTGCCGCAGAGCCATGAAGGGGTACACAGATCGCACAGATTTTCACAGATTTGCAACCGGCTGAGGCGGCGACCTCACGCGACAGGTCGCACTCCGCCCCTCTGAATCTGTGGTGATCTGCGAAATCTGTGTACGAATCCTCCGCCTCGGACGAGTCGGAATGAGTCGGGCGAACCACGGGCCTCACGCCGTGGGCCTCGGCATTCGAGGGCAGGCTGTCGGCTTCAGCGCGGAGTGTCGTTAAGTTGGTCCAATTCCTGAGCGTGCCGCATAACACCTCACGCTACGCGGCCTGCTTCTGTGACTGCGGCACTTCGACCAGTGCGGGCACCTCGGGCAGGGCCAGCCTGCGGGCCTTTCTCTGCCGCTTCCCGGGTAACAGCGCCAACAGGGCGGGCAACTGGAGTAACCCGGCCCAGATCGATGACAGCAGAATGGCCGCCATCATCATCCCGAACTTCACCGTTGGAGAGAAGCTGCTCAGCAGCAGGGCCACCATGCCGATGCTGGCGATCAACGCCGCCTCGCAGATCGCCTTGCCGGTGCGGATCAGAGCCTGAAACGCCGATGTCTGAGACGAGTGTCCCGCATTCCGGGATCTCTGATACGCGATCAGCATGTGAAAGGTGCCATCGACCACCATGCCCAGGGCGATGCTGGCGGTCATCATGATCCCGACATCGACCGCCACTCCCAGCCATCCGATGATTCCGAATACCAGGATGATCGGAGCGATATTGGGGATCATCCCCCACAGCGAGAGTTTCAGCGATCGCAGCGAGACCACGAACATGATCGTGATCAGCAGGAAGGAGGAGGTCAGGCTATCCCAGAATCCCTGAAAGATCGTCAGCTGGGCCTGTGCAATCAGGGGCGCGATCCCCGTCAGAGAGACCTGCGGCATGTCCGCGGTCAGCAGCTTGAGTTCGGCGTACGTCTGCCCTTTGCGAGAGGGGTCTTCGCGTCCAATGCGGCAGGAGACGCGCCAGTAGCGTTCGCCCGCCGAGAGGAAGTCGGAGCGGTGTCTGCTTTCCATGGCCTTGGAGAAAAACTGCGTCGAGCCCATCAGATCTTGAGGCACCTCTTCCGGAAAGAAACTGGCGACCGACATGGTGTGGGTGACGTTGGAATGTGAAGCCAGTCGAGCTTCGATCTCACGGACGCGAGCGAGCTTCTCCATGAAGGGAACATCGGAGGTCTGGAAATCGACGATGGCTTCAATCGAGTCGATGCTCGTGAGTCGTTTCTCCAGCTCATGCAGATCCCGGACGACCGGGCTCCCCTTGGGGAGGAAGTCCAGCGGATTGATTCGGCATTGGAGATACCTCATTCCGACGCCAGACACCGCGACGATGACTCCGACCAGAGCCGTCACTTTCCACGGATTGTGGACGATGGTATGAGCCATCCGCAGGTGGGACATGCGGGTCCGGCTCTCCTTCATGTTCGCGGCTTCGGGCCAGAGCAGCAGCAGGGCGGGCGTGAGTGCGAGCGCGCAGACGAACGAGACCAGCGCTCCGACGGAGCCCGCGAGTCCAAACCACCAGACGGGGCCGATGGTGCTGGTCATCAGAGAGGCCAGACCGACGAACGTCGAGAGCGCCGAGAGCGCGATCGGCTTCCAGGCATTTCGCAGGGAGTTGATCAGGGGGTCGGGAAGATGCAGGATATTCTTGTAATAGTTGATGACGTGGACGGCGATCGAGAGCGTAAACACCATCGTCATGACGGCCAGCGCCCCCATCAGGAAATTCAACTCCCCACCGAGCCAGTACACGACCGCGTTCGTCGCTTCAATGGCAAAGATGGTGATCAGCATGACACCGGCCGTCAGTTTCCATTCGCCAATGCAGTGGTACATCAGGGCGGAGGCCAGGACCAGCGTCAAGATGAAAAACAGCTTGTTATGATTCCTTCCCCCCAGGCGGTCGAGTTCGGCCACCAGCACCGGCCCCCCGGTCAGCAGCACGTCATCCCCCCGCAGTTGACAGTAGTCGAGTACCCGCTCGACATCCCGGACTGTCGCGGATCGATCGACGAGCCCGCTCGGAGACAGCGAGGCCACCAGTCCCAGCATGCGTTTGTCTTTCGCGAGGGCCAGACCCGTCAGGCGTGCCTCGATCTGCTCCTCGGAGACACTCAGTTCGCGCATCGCCTGTCCCATGCGATTGGGCGACCAGCAATGCCGAATCCCCGGCAACTGGCTGAGTCGTTCGGCCACCGATTCGATGATGGGGTCGTCGGGATGGACGTTGGGAATTCCGACGAGGATCACCTCTTCGGCACCGAACTCCTGCTTGAACATTTCATAGTTCGACCGGACTTCCGACTCCAGGGGGAGCCAAGTCTCGATATCGTTGTTGGTCGGCATCTGTTCCCCCTGCCAGGCCAGGAAGGGGAATGCCACCGCCGCCAGAACCAGGAGCCACCGGCCATGTTGCTGATAGAGCGATGTCAGCATGGGGACCAGACGCCTTCCTTGAGCCCTCACTCACGAGTCAGAGGCCTCCGCTCCACCCGGCGAACTCAGCGCAGGGTGATCCTGTCGCATGGTTCGCATCCTTCTTATCGTGCGATCAGATCGCGTGAACTGAGGGGAAAACCGCATTTCGTTGAATTCAAAAGCCCAGGGGTTGCCACCCCTGGGCTTTCGCACACTTTAATTCAACAAACCCAGCAGATACTGCCCGTACGTGCTGTTTTTCATGACCTGAGCCAGGTTCGCCAGTTGGCTGTCGTTGATATACCCCATGCGCCAGGCGATTTCCTCGGGACAGGCGATTTTGAGCCCCTGCCGCTGCTCCAGCACCGACACGAAATGGGTCGCATCGACGAGCGACTCGTGCGTGCCGGTGTCGAGCCAGGCGGAGCCGCGGCCCAGCGTCTCGACGTGCAACGTCCCCTGTTCGAGGTACAACCGGTTCACATCGGTGATCTCCAGTTCCCCGCGCGGGGACGGTTTGATCTTGTAGGCAAAATCGACCACCTGCTCGTCGTAGAAGTACAACCCGGTGACAGCCAGGTGCGACTTGGGCACTTTGGGCTTCTCTTCAATGCTGATCGCCTTGCCGCTGGCATCCATTTCGACCACGCCGTACCGCTCGGGGTCGCGGACGTGGTAGGCATACACGGTGGCCCCGTGCGTGCGGGCGCTGACCTCTTGCAGGCTTTGCGACAACTGGTGCCCGTAGAAAATGTTGTCGCCCAAGATCAGTGACGACGGGCGGTCCTTGACGAACTCGGCCCCGATGTGGAAGGCCTGGGCCAGTCCCTCCGGCTTGGGCTGGGCGGCATAGTGGAACTCCATCCCCCAACGCTTCCCGTCGCCGAACAGCCGCTCAAACAGCGGCAGATCGTGCGGCGTGCTGATAATCAGAATCTCCCGCATCCCGGCCAGCATCAGCGTGGCCAGCGGGTAGTAGATCATCGGCTTGTCATAGATCGGCATTAACTGCTTGCTGACCACGATCGTCGCCGGGTAGAGCCGGGTGCCGCTGCCGCCGGCCAGGATGATGCCGCGTCGGGATTTGTCGTTCGACATGAGAGTCCTTCCGATTGGGGGATGGTGATGTGGATCGAAATTGTGGTACGACGCTCCGTGTCGTCACTCACGACGCGGAACGTCGTGCCACAATAACCCCACCGCCAGCAAAACGGCCACTGCGGGCATGATCGGGGCTCGCATCCGTACATCAGTCCAGTAGACCAGATGCACCAGAAAAAAACCCAGGACTAGGGAGCAGGCTGGCCAGTTCTCGGCCCAGGATCTCCGGATGGCGATCCGTCCGAGGGCCACAATCCCCCCCACCCAGACCGCCGCGTACCCTCCGGCAATGATCCATAGCATCGGCTGCGGCACCCCCGAGTCGGCAGTACGACCGGGAAAGATCGCCCAGAATGTGGAGGCTCGATCACCACACGCCCGCACAAATCGCCACGGGTTGTTCGCCATGAATTGCTTGGCGCGGGTGCCTTGCCACAGATCGCGAGCGACCTCGCCATGAATTTGCAGGCGGTCCATCTCGGCGTTGGTCTCACTCTGCCAGCGCTGCAGGCTCTCCCCATTCCAGGCGGGGTCGCCGCCTTCGACCACCTCGGCGTAGTACACCGGGTTGTTGGCCAGCCAGAGAGTGTAGCCGCCATGTGTCGTGGTCACGATCGGCTTCCCGAAGACCACCCCATTGCGAATCGCCCACGGCGCGACAACGACGATCGCCGTCATGACGACCATGAACCCGAAGCGTAAGCGAGGGAAGGTCGGCGACTGCTCCGAAATCGCCGGGAACGCGGCGTTCGCCGGCCTGAGCAGAACCCGCCCCACCAGACACAGCACCAACCCCGCTGCATACGTCGGCCTCGCCAGCAGGCACAACCCCCAGAGCAGCCCCTCGATCATCGCATCCCTCGGGCTTGGCTCCGAGGCGGTCATCCTCCACAACAGCACCGCCGTCAGGCACGCACACAGCGTCTCCGTCATCGGCTGTCCACTATAGAGCAGCAGCAGCGGATCGATGGCCACGATCCCGCCCGCCAGCAGTCGCGGGAACGGACTCGTACCGCCCGCCAGCTTTTCCGCGGCCCGACCCGTGGCCAGCACCATGACCACCGCCAATCCCAGATGCAGCACCGCAATCCCGGTTCGGCTTCCTCCCGTCAGGACCAGCAACAAGGGGTACAGCGGCGGGCGAAACGCCGTCGGTGTGGGCACAGCTGTCCCCGGCGTCGAGTACCCGTGCCCCTCCCGCAATTCATTCGCGATCCCCAGGTATAGATCTCGGTCAGTCGTCAGCTGCTCCGGTCTGGCGATCATCACTCCCCACCGCAACACCACCGCCAGCCCCAGCAAGCTGAGCCACCACACGCGCGGTGAGAGCGGGGAACAGCCGGGCACGAGTCTCTCGCGGGGGTGATGGGAAGCGGATCGGGATCGTATCGCAGTGTATCCCCGAACTGGCTGGCATCGCGAGGCCATCCCCCGGTGCAGTCACGGCAAGTGTGTGCATCACAAAAGTAGGCAGAGTTTCACCACGGATCCCAGTCACCTGGGGTACGCGGGTTCTTGAAGAACGCGACACAGGAGATCACTCGGTCCAGCACCTCGGAAATGTGAAACGTAGAGGGCGCTGAGGACGCAGAGAAAGGCATGCCTTCGAACGCTTGCAGTGTGGAGGACCGCTCAGCCGCAATCCGTCAAAGCCAGCTCATCGTCGAGTCCACTCTGCCCCCTGAAGCGGTGATCTCACTCTGCCCGGAGTCGCGACGCGGGAGCGCACCCTGGGCTGTGATGTCTCCTCCTTTCGGGGTACTGAAGTGGCAATAAGTGTGTCTCGCACTCCGGGATGTATCGGATGCCAGGAATTGCACTTGACGCCACATCGTATTTCCCTGAACTTCCGGCCTCGATTCCCGCCCTGGCGTTGCACCTCGATCCAGTGCGGTCGTCGAACTTGGTCACTCGTGATCTTCATCGGCGGGCCGCTGATGAAAGAGGATTCACCGATTCCGGGCGACGCAGCCCAGGCACTCCCTCGCCGGTGGACGCTGCGATGGACGACAGAATCCCAAAGACTCACGCATTGAGGAGAGAATCTGACGATGCTTAAGTTCCATTCAGCACATTCCATGCGGACCGTGGAGACACATGCCCCGCAGATCTCGTCGCGGACGGTGGTGCGAATCTCGGTGGTCGTCCCTGTCTACCGGGGAGCCCCCTTTCTGCGGGATCTGGTCCAGGCTCTGGAGCGGGTACGAGATGATTGGGAATTGGAAGCCGCACCGCTGGCTCTCGCGGAAGTCATCTTTGTCGACGATGCCTCGGTCGATGAGTCGTTTGAGATTCTGACCGAACTGCAGGCTCAGCACCCGTGGGTGCGCGCCATCCAGCTCTCCCGAAACTTCGGCCAGCATCCCGCGACCGTGGCCGGGATTCTGCACACCAGTGGCGACTGGGTCTGTACGCTCGATGAAGATTTGCAGCATCCGCCGGAGTCCCTGTCGGCACTCCTGGAACATGCGGTGGCGCAATCGTGCGATGTCGTCTATGCTCAGCCAATCCATCCCGTGCACGAATCGCCTCTGCGCGACATGGGCTCCCATTTATTCAAATCGCTCAACAGCACCCTGTCCGGCAATCCACACGTTCGCCAATTCAACAGCTATCGCGTGATTCGTGGCAATGTGGCACGCGCCGCGGCTTCTGTTTCGTCAGCGGAAACGTACTACGACATCGCGCTCTGTTGGTTCACGAACCGCATTGGGCAGCTGCCCCTGGTCATGAAGGACCGGCGATTCATCGAGCAACGAAAAAGCGGCTACAACCTGTTCGGTCTGCTGCGCCATGCCCGACGCATGCTGCTGTCTTCGAAAATCGATGTGCTGCGTCTGGGAGCCGCCATCGGATTTCTGGCACTGCTGGGGGCTGTGGGCATGAGTGCCTACGTGCTGATTTGCAAGCTGTTCTTCCCCGAAGTCATTCAAGCCAAGGGCTGGACATCACTCAGTTTGATGGTTCTGTTTTTCGGTGGCCTGAGTTCGTTCATGCTGGGGATTGCGCTGGAGTACATCCTGACCATCCTGATGAAAACACAGGGACAACCGACCTTCCTGGTGATTGACCGCAATCAGGATCAGGTTCTCAAGAACTGGCTCCAACAGCGGAGTCTGCGATGATACTCCTCACCCCCCGTAGCGCTGTCCGCACTCGGTACTGTCCTTCGGCGGTGCTGTTGTTTGGCGCGGGTACCATCGGTTCGGCAATTACCACCGGACTGCAGGATTCCGCGTCGCTCAGTCCCAGCGTCCTGGATCTGGACTGGAGTCGTGCGGACCTGTTTTCCGGACAACTGGCGGCGATTGAGGACCGCGTGAGCGCCCTGCTGGTACAGCACTCGGCGTCAGCCGATCGTCCCGGCGGGCTGCTGTGCGTGTGGAGTGCCGGGCGGGCGGGCTTCTCCTCCACGGAAAGCGAGGTGGCTCGCGAGTGGGGTCAGTTTCAAGAAGCCCTGCAGTGCATCGAACGCTTGGCCATCCGCCATCCCCATGTTCCGGCCACGATGGCCTTGATGAGTTCGGCAGGCGGACTGTTCGAGGGGCAGCGGGGAGTGGGAATCGACAGTGTCCCGGCTCCCATCCGGCCTTACGGTCGCCTCAAATTGCAACAGGAAGAGTTGCTGCTCACCAGCTCCGCTCCACTGACCCGCAAGATTTATCGACTGACCTCCGTCTACGGCTATATTCGCAGCCGCCAGCGCCGGGGCCTGATCCCCACGCTGATCGCCAACGGCCTGTGCCACCGTTCCAGCCAGATCACCGGGTATGCGACGACACTGCGAGACTATGTCTGGATTGAGGATGTCGCCGATTACATCTCGCGGACACTGCTCGAAGAAGAATCCGCCCACAGCAACAGCGTGTCCATCATGGCCTCTGGAAAGCCTTCCTCGATCCTTGAGATTCAGCAGATCGTGGAACGGACGATTGGCCGTCCCCTGTCACTCCGCTTCACGCCGGATGTGACAAACGGCGGGACCATGTCTTTCGACGCCGGGGTGTTACCGCGGAACTGGCATCCCAGTGATTTGTCCACGAATATTCGCAAGATCGCCATCGACGCTTTTTCCCACCAAACGGTCTTCACGGAATCGCAACGGACTGACGAGTTGTGGGTTTCACAGCCAGTCCAAAATCAGATTCCAAGGGAACAGACGGCACGCCGCGCCGGATGAGCCGGATGAGCCGGATGTTTGGGGGGATGCCAGATTTCCTGACGCACACTCCATCTCTCCATCTCTCACGATCCCTCTCGATTTGACCTGCCCCGATTCTCCGAGTAATCTGTATGTGCAGGGTGTTTGCGTCCTGCCCCTGTCTCTTTGGGATGTGCCTGCGTGGTCGTGGCCCGGAACATTTCGATTCGCCTCAGCTGCCGAATTTTCGGCGGTGGCATTCGAATTATTCCTGCGCTCTGGCGACGTTGAGGACTCCCCCCAGTTTGAGTCACTTCAACCTCAAGTCGCCCGCGGCTTGAGGTTTTTTCGTTTTCCGGGAGTGTCGTCTTTCGCTCCGCGAAAGAATGTCCTTTCGCGGAGCGAACGGCGACACTCTCCCACTCCCCACTCCCCGGTTCTCACCATGCGAGTCCAACTCTACGACACCACACTCCGCGACGGCAGCCAGGGGGAAGGTGTGAACTTCTCGCTGCAAGACAAGCTGCTCATCACGAAACGGCTCGACGAGATGGGGTTCGACTACATCGAGGGCGGCTTCGCCGGGTCGAACCCCAAGGACGACGAATACTTTCAACTCGTGGCCGACATGCCGCTGCAGCATGCGGTCGTGTGTGCGTTCGGCATGACGCGGCGGCGCGGAGTGACCGCCGCGGAAGACCCCGGCATCCAGGCGCTGATCAAGACGCGGGCCAAGGTCTGTACGGTGGTCGGCAAGACGTGGGATCTGCACGTGACCGAGGTGCTGCGGGTGTCGCTCGAAGAAAATCTGGCGATGATCCGCGACTCGGTGTCGTACCTGCGGTCGCAGGGGAAGAGGGTGTTCTACGACGCGGAACACTTCTTCGACGGCTGGAAGGCGAACCCCGAGTATGCCCTGAAGACCGTCACCGCCGCGTCCGAGGCCGGGGCCGAGATCATTGTCTGCTGTGACACCAATGGTGGGAATCTCCCCGAAGAGATCGCCGCCAGGGTCAGCGAACTGAAGGCCAAGTTGATCGTTCCGCTGGGCATCCATTGCCACAACGACTGCGATGTGGCGGTGGCGAACTCGCTCCGCGCGATCGACCACGGGGCGATCCAGGTGCAGGGGACGATCAACGGCATCGGCGAGCGCTGCGGGAACGCCGACCTCATCAGCGTGGCCGCGAATCTGGCTCTTAAGAAGCACCAGGAGATCCTCGTCCCAGAGGGGATCAAGCATCTCACCGAGCTGTCGCGGTATGTCTATGAACTGGCCAACATGAACGTCCGCAATAACCAGGCGTTCGTGGGTCGCAGTGCCTTTGCCCACAAGGGAGGCATGCACGTCCACGCCATCAACCGCATCGCCATGAGTTACGAACACATCACCCCCGAGACGGTCGGCAACGAACGCCGCGTGCTGGTCAGCGAGCTCTCGGGCCGATCGAACATCATCGCCAAGGCCACGAAGTACGCCCTCGAAAAGGACGACGAACTGATGCGCCGCATCCTGGCCCGCGTTGTCGAGCTGGAGAACCAGGGGTATCAGTTCGAGGCGGCCGAGGCGTCGTTTGATGTCCTGATGAAGAAGTGTGCCGGGACGTACCAGCCGAAGTTCGAACGCGTGCATTCGCGGGTTTCGACGCAGATGGACGAGGGGAGGTTAGTGGTGAGTGGTGAGAGGTTAGTGAAAGAAGAAGCCTCCGGACCCTCAACGCTCAACGCTCAACCCTCAACGCTCTCCACCGAAGCGACACTCAAGCTGCGGGTGGGCGACACCATTCAGCACGTCGCGGGCGAAGGCGACGGCCCAGTCAATGCCCTCGACAACGCCCTGCGCAAAGCTCTCGTCCCGACCTACCCCAGTCTCGCGCACATGACGCTCGTCGACTACAAAGTCCGCGTCATCAACTCCACCGAAGGCACAGCCGCCCGCGTCCGCGTCGTCATCGAGAGCCGGGACGATACCGACTTCTGGAGTACCGTCGGGGTCAGTGAGAATATCATCGAAGCCAGTTGGATCGCGCTCGTCGATGCGGTGGAGTACAAGCTGTTCAAGGACGAAGGAGCGCTGGGGGTGGCCGAGTAGTCCCGTTCGCCAACAGGTGGCAACGGCGTGCTGCCCCCCATCCCCTCAGAACTGGCGGGATTGGTCACGACCCAACAACCGCATCTGCCGATTGTGTTCGGCCACCGGCTGTGCTTCATCCGTGCCTCGGCCCTGCCATCCGTGCGAAGAAGCCATGCTTGACGTGTCTGACAAAAGTCCCCGTAGTGTGGGCTTTAGCCCACGCGGGAGCGTTCTCTTGAGGGAAGCGTGGGCTAAAGCCCACGCGACTTCGACTTCTGTCGGAAACGTCATATTTTCATTTTCGCACGGCTGGCAGGGCCGAGGCACGGATGAGGGAGATCTTGTGCGTCTTCATCCGTGGGAGTTGAGCCCTATGAGGCCAGGGCTTCCAAGGTGCGAAGCACAGGGAATTCGCCTGGAGTTCGACGAACGAGCTGACACCGCTGCCCTCTTTGTCCCGCCAGGGACAGCCGAAAATAGCCCACCGTTTCAACGGTGGGAAAAGCAGTGTTGCGAGCCCCCAGCCCCGTCAGGGG
>JAYWFM010000295.1:0-1583 GCA_043778825.1 Planctomycetota bacterium
TTTCGCTCCGCGAAAGAACGGTCTTTCGCGGAGCGAAAGACGACACTCTCTGCATTCCTCACTCCATACCATCCCCCCAAGAACTACAACCCATGACGCCGATTCGAGCCTTCACCTTCCTGCTGCTCCTCGGAATTCTCGCCGCCTCCCCGTTCAACTCGATCCGCGCCGAGGAGAAGCCGCCGACTGGCCTGGCCTCCACGCTGCAACCGTTCGTCGACCGGCACACGCTGGCGGGGGCGGTGACGCTGGTGGCCGACAAGGACCAGATCCTGGATCTCTCCGCCGTCGGGTTTTCCGACATCGCGAACAAGAGGGCCATGCAGCCGAACGACATCGTGTGGATCGCCTCGATGACCAAGGGGATCACCGCCGCAGCTGTGATGGTGTTGGTCGACGAAGGCAAGGTGAAGCTCGATGACCCGATCGAGAAGTATTGCCCGGAGTTCTGCGAGCTGATGGTCATGGCCGAGCCGGGGAACGACCAGGGGGGACTCAAGCCGCCCGCCAGCAAAGTGACTGTGCGACAGGTGCTGTGCCACACCTCGGGCATGCCGTTCAAGTCCCCGCAGGAACATCCCACGCTGGATGGTCTGACGCTCGAAGAGTGTACCGCGAGCTATGCCAAGACCCCGCTGACGCAAGAGCCGGGCACGAAGTACGTGTACAGCAACGCCGGGATCAACACCGCGGGCCGGATCATCGAGGTCGTCAGCGGGATGGCCTATGAGAAGTTCCTGCAGGAACGCATCCTCGACCCCCTCGGCATGACCGACACCACCTACTGGCCCAGCGAAGAGCAGCTGACCCGGCTGGCCAAGCCGTACAAGCCGAACGCCGAGAAGACCGGCCTCGACGAGACGACGATCAGCCAGTTGACCTATCCGCTCAATCTTCGCACCCGCCATCCGATGCCTGCGGGTGGGCTGTTTGCCACTGCAAAGGATGTGTCGAGCTTCTGCCGCATGCTGCTCAACGACGGCATGTTCGAGGGGAAGAAAGTCCTCTCGCCCGAAGCGGTGAAGGCCCTGAGCAGCCGCCAGACGGAGCCCGCCGTCAAGGACAGCTACGGCCTGGGCCTGAGCGTGTCCGAGCATTCATTCGGACACGGCGGGGCCTTGTCGACCAACATGACTATCGACAAAAAGAACGGGTTGGTGCTGGTGTACCTCGTCCAGCACGCCG
This sequence comes from Planctomycetota bacterium, assembly GCA_043778825.1. Classification (GTDB taxonomy): domain Bacteria; phylum Planctomycetota; class Planctomycetia; order Planctomycetales; family Planctomycetaceae; genus TH-plancto1. The sequence goes on from JAYWFM010000295.1 coordinate 1,186, forward strand.
GGTATGCCAATGCCGACGGCGGCGAGATCCAGCCGACGTTCAACAAGGCGGCCATCGAGCGGTTTGGGATGAAGGGGAAGTAGGGAGTCGGCAGGCAAGAACCTCGGTCCCCAGCTCCGCTGGGGACCGCATATCCCCGAAGCTCCGCTTCGCCCGCGTGCCAAAAGACTCCCCTCACCACGCGACTGCCAGTCCGTTACCACTAGACCACCCAGCACCACTGGCAAGTGTTTTGACGCACCAGTGTGATTGCCAAGAAACGTGGCCAGGCACTGTCGGTCAAATGCGACCACTGGCTGGCCCTGGCCTGGTGAAACGGGGTTTTGGCGGCTGTCGAGTTTGTGAATGCGAGGGCTCAATCTGGCGTGGTCTGCCAGCCTCCTACGAAGTCGCAGGCG
>JAYWFM010000296.1:0-1582 GCA_043778825.1 Planctomycetota bacterium
GCGTCAGCCCCCGGACTCTTTCGTCCGCCGCCAAAGTCCGGGGGCTGACGCCGCCCGGCTCGCCTGTTCTGGGGTCAACTGAGTGCAACAGACGGGCTGTCTCCCCGCAAACCCAAGCCCCTAAAATTCTGCCCGTTTCATCAGGCCAAGCCGTGGCTCAAGATCGGGCGACACCCATCGCGACCGTCCGAATCCACGGCCAGACATGTCGGTCGTTATTCACGCTGCGGACATCGATGATGCCGGGGCGGCAGCGAATCTCGTTGAAGCCGCAGTTCGACTGGTGCAGGAACTTGGCCCGGTCCAGCGGCAGGCCCAGAAAGTCCGCCACCAGCACGCGATTGACCACATTGTGAGTCACCATGATGATCGTCTGGCCGACATGCCTCGCGACCAGTGCGTCAAACGCAGGCCGCGCTCGGGCCAGCACGTCGAGGTAGCACTCGCCGCCCAGGTACGGCACCTCAGCCGGGTTGTCGAAGAACGCTTGGAACTCGATCGGGTAGCGGGTCTGGATCTCCACCCACGAGAGCCCCTCCCACTGTCCCACGCTGATCTCGTGCAGCCCCTCGATCGGTTGAGCTGTCAATTGATGCGGAGCGGCCACGAGTTCGGCGGTCTGCCGGGCGCGAAGCATCGTGCTGGAGTAGACCGCGTCGACGGAGACCATCCGCAAGGCTTCACCCAGCGCGGTCGCCTGCTCGACTCCGATCGGGGCCAGCGGGCCGTTGATCGTACTCCCCTGCAACCGGATCGGCACCGCCAGATTGTTCGCGGTCGCTCCGTGCCGCGCTAGAAAGACAATTGTTTCAGCAGACATCGAGTTCAACCGTTCGGTGAGGCACAGGGCGGCGTGGCGTGGGACGTGGCTTCGCGCGGCAGCGGATCGGGCACCAGCACCTGAATCTCATCGTCAATCACTCGCACCGAGAAGCAATCGGCCCGCAGCTTCGAGTTCGGCGCGTCGAGCCACGAGCCGTCCTTGATGCTGAATCGCCAAGCATGCCACGGACAGGAGACAGCCCCGTCCTCCAACGCCCCCGCCCCCAGCGAGGCACCCATGTGCGGGCACGTATCGCTGATCGCGAAGTATTCCCCACCGGACAGAAAGACCGCCACCATCCGGCCATTGACCGCAAAGGAACGCCCTTCCCCCTCGGGAATATCGCCCACATCGGCGACAGTTTTGTAATCAGACATCGAATCGCAGATCCTCAAGGCACAGGTCTTCCCCGCCAGACTTCCGAAGTCTTGGGAGACTTCGGAAGTCTGGCGGGGGAGATCATACGCCCCAGCCCGCCGACTGTCGCGTGCTGGCCTTCCGGTGGTGGCACTGCGAATGCACTGAAACCGTGGGGCATCGACAACCGCCGATTGACCTGCCCTTTCCCGGTGCGGTACAACCCCGGCTGCAAATCGTGGCGGTTTCCTCACCATTCGTAGCGGTGGGCGTCGCGGTTTGAGTGTCGGTGACGAGTGAGCGGCACGGCGCTAGCCGCCGGTTGTTATATTGTTGAGATCAATCAAGTTAATGCTTGTAAATCAAATAAAGCATGAACATATAGAGGTAGTTTGTTTGATG
>JAYWFM010000297.1:0-4056 GCA_043778825.1 Planctomycetota bacterium
TGGGGGTCAGCTGAGCGCAACAGATTCGCTTTCTCCCCGCAAACCCAAGCCCCCCAACTTCCGCCCGTTTCACCAGGCCAGGGCTGGGGTGAGGGGGCCACACCGCTCGCTCTGAGCCCCTCACCCCGGCCCTCTCCCCACAGCCACGTCCACACCAAAATTCACACCACCAGTGGGGAGAGAGAGCAGAAACACGCCGCTGCCTACTTTTCTGACGCACGCACCAAGGCTTCGGTGTTCTCGGGCGCTCGCTGAAACCTGGGTGAATCGGATAAACTGACCGCGATGCTTGTTGCCGAACGAGCATGATCGGTTGCCTCCCTCGTGTGACTCTCCCCGGAGATCGTGATGAAGTCGTTTCGATTGGCTGTTGTGGCTGCATGTGTGGGACTGTGTGGCGCGACCGCTTCGGCGGAGAATTGGCCGGAGTGGCGGGGGCCTCAGCATAACGGGATCTCGACCGAGACCGGGATCGCCACCATGTGGGCCAAAGACAAGAACGTCGCCTGGAGCGTGAAGCTCCCCGGCCAGGGCGGGGCCACGCCGGTGGTCTGGGACGACCGGATTTATCTGACCTCAGCGGAGGGGGAAGACCTTGTCGTGATCGGGCTCACCACAGCTGGGAAAGAACTGTGGAAGACTAAGATCGGCACCGGCAACAAGGACGCCCGCACGGGAGAGGGGAACTCCGCCTCGCCGTCGCCGGTCACGGATGGCAAGCACGTGTGGGTCTTCTTCGGGACCGGGGAGTTGGCCTGCCTCGACCCGGCTGGGAAGATTGTGTGGCAGTTCAATGTCCAGGAGCGCTACGGCAAAATCGAAATCCAGTTCGGCATGACCTCGACGCCGATCCTGCACGAGGGATCGCTGTACCTGCAACTGATTCATGGAACGCAGGGCAAGGACTACACGGTCGGCAAAGTCGTGCGGCTCGTCGCAGAAACCGGCAAAGAGGTGTGGGCGGTCGATCGTCAGCAAAGCCCCGAGGACGAGTGCAAGCACGCCTACTGCTCGCCGATTCTGATGCCGGGGAAGAACCCGCACCTCATCACGCATGGCGGTGACTGCACGGTCGGGCACTCACTGAAGGATGGCTCGGAGCTGTGGCGGCTGGATGAGCTGAACGGCCCGTCGCAGTACAACAAGAACCACGACAACACGCTGCGGTTCGTGGCCTCGCCCGCAGCCACCGAGGAGTTCCTGGTCGTGCCGACGGCCAAGGGCGGACCGGTACTGGGACTGCAAGCCAGCGAACTGAGCGGCAACGTCACCGGCAAGTCCCCGGTGAAGTGGTTCGGCGACAAGACGCCGGACGTGTCGTGCCCGGTGATCCACGAGGGGCTGGTCTATCTGTGCATGACGGATGGGCGTCTGCGGTGCGTCGATCAGAAGACCGGCGAGAAGGTCTACGATGAGCGGATTCACAACGCCCAGTACCGCGCCTCGGGCGTGGTCAGTGAGGGGCATATGTACCTGACCGCGCGCGATGGGATGTGTACGGTCGTCAAGCTGGGGAAGGCGTTCGAGGTGCTGGCCGAGAACGAACTCGGCGAGCCACAGACCGCCTCGCCCGTGATCTCGAACGGGACGCTGTACATGCGAACGTACCATGCGCTGTACGCGATTCGAGCAAAGTAGGGATTCCAGCCCATCGCCGGATTCGGGCTTGCCTCGAGGGAGTGTCAGGACGCGGCTGTTGAGTTGTGTCGATACCAAAGCCCCTGGACCCGCTGATCGCCGAAATCGGGTCTACTGCACGCCGGTGTACTCAAACTCCAACCGCTTCTCGATCGGCTCTTGCCCAGCACCGTTGGGGATGAGCAGACGGGCTGTGTACTTGCCGATGGGAAGAGACTGGGGCGGCTTGAACCGGATCGCGCCACTCTGACCGGGCAAGACCCACAACCCAAAGCCCCCGCGAATCTCGGTGGGGTGCCCTTCGGCATCACCCAGAATGAGTTTCGCCTCCACCGGCATGTGGCGTTCTCCCGTGTTCTTCACGTCGATGACGAAGGCCGGAACTCCGTGTGCGGTGTCCCAAACCAATTCCCCGGCTGCGAGGCTCGGCTGTGAGGTCGATCGTCCGAGTGCCGCGACAGTGATGGGAGTCGTGTCGGTCGTGGTGCCTCCCACGGGCGTCGATTTGACTCGCAGACGGGCGTACTTGTGAACGTTCGGATCGCCGGAGCTGGCCAGAGTCACGGAGACCTTGCGACTCGCTCCCGGTGCGAGGGCGACCTGGTTCGGGCGGACCCCAGCCCAGGCGACGGGAGTTCCGTCCCATGCTTCCGCGATGACTTCGATGTCGACAGCTGTGCTGCTGGTGTTCTCGAAGTTCAGCACTTCCACCCGGCTCCCCCCACGTTGCAGGGAGAGTTCGATCTGGGAAGGTGAGGCCAGCAAACCGGGGGCCGCCTGGACTGTGGCGATGCCTTGCGCGGGGTAATCGCCTTCGACGACCACGATCGGAAAGCCCGCCTTGGACACCACGCGGTTGTCCCCCAGCAGCGAGGACTCCATGTAATACTGCCCGGGAAAGATCGGCGAGTTGAGCGGGCTGACCATGCGGATTCTGGCCCCCGGCAGGATGCGCCCGATGTACTTTTCCGGCACTTCGAGATTCGCGCGGACGGGCATCCCCAGCGGGAATGTGGGACGGGATTCGCTCTCCTCGGACTGGCGGATTTGAGTCCGCAGGCCGAACTCGATCGGCCCTTCGGTGGGATTCACGACATACACCCGCGCCACCGGGATACCGTCGACCTCGACGAGTTCCGCACTGTCGATTTCCAGCTTCGCGACGTTCTCCGACCGCACCCCCTGCACGGTGACATCGCACCGCAGCAGATACTGCGTCACAAAGCGAATCCCGATCCGGGGGCCATCGGCCTTCTCGGGATTCGGCTGGGACTTCACCTGACCGGCGTCACGCACCAGCACTCCGAACGTATGAAACGTCGACTGCACATCCGGCACGCGCAGCCGTCCCCGGATGACAAACTTCTCATTCGGCGTCAGTTGCACGGAGAGGGGTGTCAGGATCTCCAGGTCTTTCGGAGCGGGGACTTTGGTGTTGGCGAAGATCGTTCCATTCTCGTCCTGGGTGAGGGCCACCGGTTGGATCTCCAGCGTGGTCGCCGCGCCTTCGCCGGTGATCCCGAACTCGACATCGACGACCTTGGCGCGGCGGGCCTCAATCCGGTTGACGATCGGATCGATGATGAACGCCGGGCGGACCGCCTCGGTGATTTTGATCGATTGTCCGGCCTTGGGGGCGGGCTTCGCGGGCGGAGCCTTCGCGCCCTGGGGCAATGCCGCAGCCCCCGGGATCGGTGCGTTGGCACCGACCGGCAGCTTGGGGCCGACCTGGGCGTGTCCCTCGCTGGCCAGAGTGAGGCAAAGCAGAGCGAGGCCGAGCTGGGAAATCAGAGTCCGGGTCATCATGAGCTTTCTGGGTACTCCCTCCCGGAACTGGTACGGTCCCTCCTCCGGAGGGGCCGATGTGTGGTTGCATTCGCCAATGAACTGTCCAGATCCGCTGCCAGTAACCCGACGCGTGAGCGAGGGCGTACGCCTCTCGATGTCCGACAAGTTCTGGATTCCCGCCGAAGCCCTCGGGGTAGAACTCCTCGCTTCGCTCGGCCCTCGCTGACGCGTCGGGTTACTGGACCGGATTGGCCACTGGAACCGCTCGCCACTGCGGAATCACCGCCCCGGTCGGGAGGGGGGCCTGCCTCTCCACTGGTGTGACCACTGGCAGCGGGACAGCGACCGGGATCTCGATCAGCGGCTCGGGCAGCAGATCGACTCGAATGGCCGCCGTCGGCACCACGATCTTCGGCGAGATGAAGATCGCCACCTCGGCGTCCTGCTCCTGCTTCTCGATCTTGCGGAATGCAGCCCCAATGAACGGCAGTCCCCCGAGATAGGGAATCCGACTTTCCCGATCGACGGTCTGCCGCTGCATCAGTCCCCCGATCACGATCGTTTGCTGGTCTTTGACCTGCACGGTCGTCGCGACGTTGCGGCGATTGATGATCGGGTAGGGGCTGTTGT
>JAYWFM010000298.1:0-9546 GCA_043778825.1 Planctomycetota bacterium
TCCTTGGTCATCCTTTTCGTGTGCTTCGTGACTTTCGTGGTTCCACTCCGAGGGTTTGGATGCTCTGCCCCAGAGCACCGACGATGGGGACGCACACACCTCGGCGGCTGTTCGTGACGTGTGTTTCGACGGTGCATCGAACAGTCAGTAGAATGAACGGCAGTGTCCCCAGTCGTTCGGAGCAGTCTCCATGAAAGCCACCATTGATAGTCAGGGACGAATTGAGTTGCCTCACGACCTCCAGTTGCAACTGGGCGTTCGCCCCGGCGAAGAAGTGACGCTGGAGAGTCGTTGGGGTGAATGCGTCATTACGCCCGCCCGCGCTGCGCCAGGATTGTGTCTCGAAGGGAATGTGCTGGTGCATCGCGCGGTGGCTCCCAGTTCCCCAGACGCTGGTTTGACGAACCTGCGAGAGGAACGCTTCGAGCAGTTGGCCGAGGGTCTGTCGCGATGAAGGTGTGACTCGACTCTTCCTCGCTGATCGCCGCGATGTTGCCCGATCATGTCCATCACGCACCGGCCCACGCTTGGCTGTCACGCGCGATCGCTGGCGATCTGGAGTTCGTCGTCTCGGGCCATCGTGTGGCCGAGGTCTATTCGGTGTTGACCCGTCTGCCGCGCTCGCCCCGCATCAGCCCCAGCGAGGCGTGGCGAATGGTGCAAGACAACATCCTCTCGTGTGCTCAGATCGTGGTACTGACAGGCGACGACTATGTTGTCCTGTTGGCGGAACTGTCTCGGCATTCGCTGGGCGGCGGGCTGGTCTACGATGCGATCATTGCTCAAGCCGCCGCGTTGGCCGAGGTGGACCTCCTGGTGACGTTGAATACGGACCACTTCCAGCAAGTCTGGCCGAGCGGGGTGAGTAAAATCACATCTCCGCTCATGACGACACCGCCGAACTGATGAGTCGTCGTCGGTTGGACATGCGGGTCGAGAACCTTTCGCCACGGACCGTCATTCAATTTCCAAAGGCATGATCGAGGTGCTGTGATGAGCCAGAATTCACCGATCGAGTTGGAACTCACTCGCGAGAAACTCCGCTTGCTGGAAGCCAGCGACCAAGCCGCTCGACTCGACAAGTCCGGAAGGCACACTCCCAAGAGCGGGAGCTTCGCTCACTGAAGCAACTCATTAATCAGCTAAAAGAGGGGATGGCTCGATTTGAATCGCACGCAGCGATTGCAGCCGGAAGAGATTCTTGCGGTGCCCCGGCCTGCGTGATAGCCTCTTGTGCCAAGGCACACAGTTGCCCAATGCGGCAACTTGTGCCACCCCGTCGAATGAGACCGTGTGGGACGCTCATGAGAACCATCCCCATCGGAGTGCTGACGATGCCCGTACACGACTGGACTCGAGCCGATGCGGGAACTTTTCATGCGTTCCACACTGCTTGGATGACGCATCTCAGCGAAACTCTGTATGGCGGGTGTCTGCCTCCGCGGTATTACGCACTGCCGGAGCAGCATGCCGGGCGGCGAATTGCCGATGTGCTGACGTTGCACTCGCCGTTGGAGGGACCGGCAGAACTACCCTCCGATTCGCTGATCGATGACGGTGGCCTGGCGGTGGCTGTGGCGGAGGCTCCGCCGAAGACACAACTGCGGCTGACAGCGAGGGCGGCAAGTCGTGTGCTGCGACGAACTCTCGCCATTCGGCATGTCAGCGGTCATCGGGTGATCGCGCTGTTGGAAGTCATCTCGCCCGCCAACAAGGATCGGTTGGCGCATGTCGCAGAGTTTGTGGACAAAGTCGAAGCGGCATTGTTACAGGACGTGCATGTGCTGGTGGTCGACCTGTTTCCGCCCGGTCGACACGATCCGCGCGGCATGCACGGTGCGATTTGGGAACGCTTCGATGATGAGCCGTATGTCACGCCGCACGGCCAGCCTCTGACACTGGCGTCATTCACCGCAGGCACTCAACCCGTGGCGTATGTCGAGCATCTCGCGGTCGGGGCGGAGCTCATCGACATGCCTCTGTTTCTGAATCCGGACCGGTACATCAACGTCCCGTTGGAGCCGACGTATCAGGCGGCGTTTCGCGGCCTGCCGTCGTTCTTGCGGGATGGCCTCAATGCGAAGCACTGACCGAATGGTGACGGAGCGCAATTACACTCCGAGATGTTCCTTCACCATCGCCTCTGCCCATTGAGCGTCGTCGGCGACCAGCTTCGGCTTGGGGGTGCCTCGGTAGATGCGATGCCGATAGGCCGCGTGGTCATAGACCGCATGCAACACCGCTTGCAGATCGAGTCGCGCATCCGGATCGGGGGCGCGCAGCGGAATCGGGATCAGCGGAATCGCGTCTCGCAACCGGATTGGCCAGACCCCCGCGCGAGTCCGCTCGGTCGCCCGCTTCACCAGCACGTAATAGTCGCAGGGAGTCAACTCCTCGATCGGCATCCGCGGTCCGCCGCGCAGGAGGTCGATCTCGATGAAGTTCACATCGCTCAACAAGTACTGCCGGCGTTTGGCGATGTAGGCGTCCCGGTCATACCCCGCGTTCTTGTTCGAAGGACTCAGCAGCTCCAGCACCGTGACCAGACGCTCATTCTCGGTGTCACGAATCTCGATGTAGGACTCGTGCAGGACATCCATCGGTTCAGGCAGGGCTGTGTAGACCGGAGCCTCCATGACGGCGGTGGACGCTACGGGACTGACGGCCCCCGTCCGAACGATGGCGAGGTCGGGTCGCCCCAGGAACCGTGCCACAGGTTCCGGCGGCTCGTGGATGTAAACGTGTTCTTCGAGCGCGACGTAGTAGCGCGGGGCCACCTCCTGGGAGATGGCATCACTCATGCCTGTCAGAAGCCTCTGATGAAAGTCATGCCACAAGCCATCCTGCTCGAGCCAGGGGTTCATTCCGGGAAATGGTGAGGGCATGTTTCAACTCCCTGGAGGAGAGCATCGTGCGGAGTGCAACGTCCACCAGTCTACGAGTTCGCGAGTGGCCCAACAAGAAGTCACTCCACGGGCTTGCCACCGACCCCGCCCACGAGCCGAAAGCGTCAGCGCCCGGAGAATACGACGCGCGACTCACTCCGGGCGCTGACGCTTCCGGCTCGGCACATTGCGGTGGACTGATGTCGGACGCTCGCTGTCGATACTGCTAGCGAGACAGTCCGGCCAGTACCTCACTCGCCGCTTTCACCGTCTCCGCGATGTCTTGCTCCGTGTGACACGCCGACACGAAGTTGGCTTCGAACTGACTGCACGGCAGGTAGATGCCGCGCTCCAGCATGCCGTGGAAGTAGGCGGCGAATCGCTGGGTGTCGCTGGTCGCAGCTGTGGGGTAATCGCGGACGGGGGTGGGGCTGAAGAAGAGGGTGAACATGCTGCCGCACTGGGCGACGGTGTGGGCGATCCCGGCATGACGTGCCGCTTGAGAGAGACCGGCGGTGAGGGTTTTGGTCTTGACTTCGAGGGCCGGGTAGGGGTTGGTGTCGCGGAGGGTCTTGAGCGTGGCGAGTCCGCTGGCCATCGCGAGGGGGTTGCCGCTGAGGGTGCCGGCTTGGTAGACGGGGCCGACGGGGGAGATGTGGTCCATGATGTCGGCCCGGCCTCCGTAGGCTCCGACCGGCAGCCCGCCGCCGATGATTTTGCCGAGCGTGGTCAGGTCGGGCGTGATCTTGAACCGCTGTTGGGCCCCGCCATACGCCACGCGAAAGCCGGTCATCACCTCGTCCATGATGAACACCGCCCCGTGCTGCGTACACAGGGCACGCACCGCCTCGAGGAACCCCGGCTCGGGCAGAACCACCCCCATATTGCCGACAACTGGTTCCAGAATGATCGCGGCGATCTCCGGGCCGCGCTGGGTAAACGCCTGCTCCAAGGCGGCCACATCGTTGTAGTGCAGCACCAGCGTATCCGCCGCACAGCCCGGCGTGACTCCGGGGCTGTTCGGCACGCCGAGCGTCAGCGCCGCACTCCCCGCCGCGACAAGCAGACTATCGACATGCCCGTGGTAGCAGCCCGCGAACTTGATGATCACGTTTCGCTTCGTGAAGCCACGGGCGAGGCGGATCGCGCTCATCGTGGCCTCGGTCCCGGAGCTGACCATCCGCACCTTCTCGATCGATGGGACCGCCTCGCAGACGAGTTCCGCTAACTCCGTCTCCGCAATGGTCGGTGCCCCGAAGCTGGTCCCCTTCTGGAGAGCCGACTCGATCGCCGCAATCACCGCCGGATGCCGATGCCCGAGGATGTGCGGCCCCCACGACCCAACGAAGTCGATCAGCCGGTTGCCATCGATGTCGAACAGGTACTGCCCGTCGCCGCGATCAATCAGCGACGGATGCCCCCCGACTCCGCCAAACGCCCGCGCGGGGCTGTTGACGCCGCCGGGAATGGTCTTCTGGGCACGGGCGAATTCGGCTTGGCTGCGGGTGCGTGGCATGGGTGAGATCGTTGAGGGTGGAGGGTGTTGGAGTTCAGGCTTTAGCCTGCTCCGGTGAGCGTGAGGCAGCCTCCAGGCTGGACTCCAACCGGGAAACGAAGCAGGACGGGCCAAATGGGCCCGTCCTGCCTGGAAGACTCCGGGGGCTGACGCCGCCCGGCTCGCCAATTCTGGCTGACTGCTGAAAGCTGATCGCTGACAGCTTCCCCACCTACTTCGCAGCCGCGAACCGCTTGGCGACTTCCGCCCAGTTGACCACGTTCCAGAACGCGGCGATGTAGTCCGGGCGGCGGTTCTGGTAGTGCAGGTAGTAGGCGTGTTCCCACACGTCCATGCCCAGGATCGGGGTCTGGCCTTCGGACAGCGGGCTGTCCTGGTTCGCGGTGCTGGTCACGACGAGGCCGTGATCCTTCGCCACCGACAGCCATGCCCAGCCGCTGCCGAACCGCGTGGTGCCCGCAGCTGCAAACTTTTCCTTGAAGGCGGCGAAGGTGCCGAAGGCCGCGTTGATGGCCGCAGCCAGTTCCCCGGCGGGCTCGCCTCCGCCCTTGGGTCCGATGACGGTCCAGAACAGCGAGTGGTTGGCGTGACCGCCCGCGTTGTTCCGCAGAGCCGTGCGGACCGCTTCGGGAATCTTGGTCAGATCCTTGAGCAGTTCTTCGACCGGCATGTTGCCGAGATCGGGATGGGCCTCGAAAACCTTGTTGGCGTTGTTGATGTAGGCCTGGTGGTGCTTGCCGTGGTGAATCTCCATCGTCTTCGCATCGATGTGCGGCTCCAGGGCGTTGAAGGCATACGGCAGTGGGGGCAGGGTGTAAGGCATGGGCAACTCCTGTGTTTCGACTGTCGGGACGCTTGGTCGAGGTTCGCAGAGCCTCGACCAACACCACAGTCTTTTGGGGACCAGTGACTGAGACGCTTCCATTCTAGGGAGAACGGGGATGGCAACAACAGTAAAGGGGTGCCGTCGACGAATATCGGGAAGGACAGTGCGACAGCGAGCGGCTGGACATCAGTCCGCCGTGCTGTGCGATGCTCCACTGCCATCGCGCCCCGGATCGTCAGGTCGCGTCGCCCTGGCACGGGGGACTGACGTCCGCCCGCTCGCTGTCGGTGTTGTTGACGGCAACTTCACCCCGCAGGAATCGTGTCCTACGGCGACATTGACACCGGGAGTTGTCGCAGGCATTCTTTGATGCGTTCGGAGGCTGGACAGTTGGTTCAACTCGCGATTGTCGAACATCTTCCCAGGGTGAAGAGGCTGCGATGACCACTCCCAGACGCGATTTTCTGAAGACAACCGTGGCAGGGACAGCCACGTGGGCCTTTGTCGGGGCGACACAAGCCGACGATCCCTCGCGGAAGCTGGGGGTCGGGCTGATCGGTCCCGGAGGCATGGGGAGCGGGCACCTGTACGAGCTGTGTCGGCGGAAGGATATCGATCTCCGCTGGGTGTGCGATGTCGATCAGCAGCGGCTGGATAAGGCGCTGGCCACCGCGACCAAAGCGGGGTTCTCGCCTCAGACGACTGGCGATCTGCGGCAGCTGCTGGCGGATGACAAGCTCGACGCGGTCTTCATCGCCACGCCCGATCACTGGCATGGCCCGGCGGCGATCCTGGCCCTCGACGCGGGCAAACATGTCTACGTCGAGAAGCCCTGCTGCCACAACATCCGCGAAGGCCAACTGATGGCCGAGGCGGTCCAGCGCTCGGGGAAGAAGTTGCAGGTCGGAACCCAGAGCCGCAGTACACCCTGCGTGATGGCCGGGATCGAGCATGTCTTGAAGGGCGAGATCGGCGAGGTGCTCGTCGCCAAGTCCTGGAACAGCCAGCGCCGCAGCTCCATCGGCAAGACCCAACCGAGCGACCCGCCGCCGCACCTCGACTTCGACACCTGGACCGGCCCCGCTCCCCAGACTCCCTATCGCACCAACCTGCTGCATGGCGTTTGGCGGTGGTGGTACGACTTCGGCTGTGGCGATATCGGGAATGACGGGGTGCATGACATTGATGTGGCCGCGTGGGGTCTGGGAGTGCGGGGGCTACCATCGCGCGTGACTTGCCTGGGAGGCAAGAACTACTTCGACGACGACCAGCAGTACCCCGATACGCAGTACGTCATCTGCGAATACCCCCACACAGGTGCCCCCGCGGGTCGCCACAAACAGCTGATCTTCGAGCAGCGGATCTGGACGCCCTATGTCCAGGAGGGGTACGAAAACGGGGCGGCGTTCTACGGGACCGAGGGGGTACTCATCATGGGGCACTCGGTCGGCTGGAAGCTGTATGGACCGAAGAATCAGTTGATTGCCGAGCAGACCGGAGGGGCCGATTTGGCGGCGCATCACCAGAACTTCTTCGATGCCATTCGCCACGGGACGCCGACGAACGCGGACATCACTGCCGGGACGACCGCAGCCGGGATTGTGCATCTGGGGAACATCGCGGCACGGGTCGGGCGAGTGCTAAATGTCGATCTCGAGAAGGGGCGGATCCAGGACGACGCCGAGGCGGATGCCCTGACCCACCGGCAGTACCGCGATCACTGGGCGGTGCCGAAAGGGGTGTGACAGGAGGGGAGTATTGAGCCAAAGATAAACCCGGCGCGGCACAGCCGCAACTGCGGGGGAAGCCATCAGCCAGAAACCACTTCTCGTCGAGACGACCCCTGCACCCGAAGGGGCAGCCACACACTAGCCCAGGGCAGAGCGACCAGCGGGAGCGCCGCCCTGGGTCACGAGTCTCGCATCCCCCTGGCCCAGAAAGGGCGAGACAACACTGGCCAGCGCCTCGTCAGGACTCAGTATGGGGGTTGGAGTTCAGGATTTAGCCTGCCCCGGAGCAGCCTAAAGGCTGGACTCCAACCCACCAAATCAAATCGCGACCCAGGGCGGCGCTGCACGGCTGTCGCCGTTCCGTTCCGCTCTGCCCCGGGGCGAGTTTGCGGCTGCCCCTTCGGGGCGTCGTATGTCATCGTCCATCGCGGTGAGGGATCGGTAGAGAACGACGGACAAGGATGTCCGTGGTACGACGATCGGTCAGACTTGTCTGACCCGTGGGATAGGCTTCCAGCCTGTCGACATTGGAGAAGAATGACAGGCTGGAAGCCTATCCCACGGTCGAGTTCTCACCGGAAGCCATGTTGCCAGTGGGGGAGAGGGAGGAAGAGGATGTTCGTCCCTTCTCAACGTCAGCGTGGCCCCAGGGACGACTGCTCCAGGCGGAGCATGGTCTGGTAGCGGGTGACGACCTCTTTGGGGGCGGCGGTGGGGAGGTTTTGGGCGAGGGTTTGGTTTTCCAGGGTGTCGATCAGGCGGCGGTATTGGACTTCTTTGAGTTCGTGGCGTTCGGCTTGTTTCGATTGCTCTTCGCGGTCGAGGCGGCGTTTCTCGTAGACCGCGTAGCTGGGGAGTTTCTTCAGGTCTTCGAAGAGGGTTTGCTGGTCCTCGGGCTTGAGCAGGGGGGACTTGGACCACTCCTTGGGATCGGCCAGGTCGGGCCACTTTTCGGCGATCTCGGCCAGGAGTTCTCGGCGGCCACCACCTCGACGACCGGGGCCTCGCTGCGGGGGGCGGCCGGACGGGCCTTGCTGGTGTTTCTCGTAGGCTTGGAGCAGGTCGGCGACGGTTTTGTCGAGCGGGAGTTCCAGATGTTGGCCGAGTTCGACGACGATGCGTCGGGTGGCGGGAGAGGCGTTGACGAGCAGGTCGCGGAGGGGGCCGGACATCCTCGCGGGGAGGACGGGCTCTGGTTTCTGGGGTTCGGGCTTCTCAGCGGGCTTCTCGGTGTCCTCTTTCTGGGCCGGGGACTCTTCGCTCGGCTTCGGCGGCGGTCCGCGGCGATCACGCTCGCTCATCAGTACATAGTCCGGAATGCGGCTGAACTTTCTGAGCAGCACATCGGAGGACTTGAGCGGGATGTCGATCGTCTTGCCGACGATCACGGCGTGGGCGAAGGCTTCGTCGAACGAGACGGTGCCGTCTTTGTCGGCATCGGCTCCGGGCATCGGGTCGCCGTTGCGGCTGTGGCCGATCATCGCGCCCCAGAAGTAGCTGCTGAATTCCTGGTCATGTTCGATGTCGGGTCGGCACCCGGCGGCGGGGAGATCGTACTGTTGAGCGAAGAAGCCTATGCGGGTTTTAGGGGTGAGGCCCTCTCGCTGCTTCAAGTCCGTGAAGATCGTGTCGGCAAATCCGCCGCAGTAACACTGGGCCATGACCAGGATCACGGGGAGGTCCGAAGGGAGTTCGTCGAGCCACTGGGCGAACTCACGCACGGTGATCTCTTGCTCATTCCAGCAGGTGATGTTGGTGTTGTGGGGTTCGTCTTCGGGGCCTTCGCCGCCGTGAGCGGTCACATAGACGAGCAGTCGATCACCGGTCTTGGCGTCCTGGGCGATGCGCGAAATCGCAGCGTGAATGCCAGCGGGCGAGGTGGGGCCGGAACACTGGGGGACGCGATGGTTGCGATACTCGACCTTCGAGTCGGGCGGGTCGCCTCGGCGATGCAGGCTGGCCAGCAAGTCTGTGGCGGGGAGTTTGGAGGGCTCCACGGGAGCCAGAACTTGCAGGTCCGCTTCGGCATCCGAGCCATCGGAGAAGAATATCTCGTGGCTGCATTTCCCCGGATGCTGTTTGTCGAGCACGCTCCGGAAGAAAATCACGTTGGCTTCGAGCGAGGCCTGGTTCTGCTCGGGAACGTAGCCGCCGCCGATGGTCACGAAGTAATCGGTGGCGAACGCGATATCGGATCCGCTGAGAGAACCGATCAGAATCAGCAGGACTGGCCATGCCAGTCGCTTACGGGAGAGATTCGCCATGCTTCGCTCCGGGAACCGGGAGTCGTCTGGAATGGCCGCTTTGTTGAGTATACGAGGAATTCCAGTGACTCGGCCAGATGGCTCTGTCACGACATCGGAAGCAGTGCATGCGTCCCATTCGTCGGTGCCTGGCACCAGCGGCTCGGCAAGAGCCTCGCCCCAGTTCTGTGAACACGATTGATGCGAAGGGACAGCCTGACCGTCGGCGATGTCTCCGAAATCGCTCTCGTAGGCGATGTCGCTCCGCGACTCGCATTCCGCATGAGGGAAGACCGACTCACGCGGAGTTTTCCGAGGTCCGGACAGTGTCTGGCGGGAGGAATCT
>JAYWFM010000299.1:0-4043 GCA_043778825.1 Planctomycetota bacterium
GGGTGCCTTTTCGCTTCCGGGGCAGGCCAGAATGGCATAGAACCCTACGCCAAAATTCAAACCCCGGTCGCGACACTCTCAACTTACAAGGCACGGAGAACTTCACCTGTGCGAGAACGCACGTGAGCCGTGCTGGTCGCTCGATTGGACAGGATCAACAGGATCAAGAGGATGGTTTCCGCCGCTGATTCAGCATATGGGAATCCTGTTGATCCTGTTGATCCTGTCTAAATATTCCTCGTCCTTTGGCAAAGTGGTGCCAGTCAACCGAGAGTTGCTCTGCTCCGTGTCTCTGTGGTGAATCTCTGCCTACTTTTCTGACGCACACACCCGGAATTACTGTGTGTGCTTCTGAAAAGTCGGCCGCGGCAGAGATTCCTCTTCCGGGAGAGACCAGGGATGACTCCCGAGTCCGGAAATGGCGCTGAGATCGCAGAGTCAGGCCAGGAACATCTCTGCGCCTCTGCGTGAGCCTTCTTCAACGTCCGATGGAGTGGGGACACTGTCGGAACGGGCAAGGGCTTTCCGATCATCGCCGACTTGTCTGAATGCACGCACACGAAACGCTGATCTCTCCCAGAACTGACTTGGCAGAGTTCGTCTCCCCGCTTAAACTTCGGGTTCACGGCCTGCCTGGTAGTGTAACGGTAGCACGAGTGATTCTGAATCACTTAGTCGGGGTTCGAATCCCTGCCGGGCAATTTTTTGATTGAACGCGGGCGAGCCGGGCGGCGTCAGCCCCCGGGTTCTGACTTGGAACCATCGGTACTTCGGAGCGCTGTCTCAGGCGAAGAACCGGCGGCTAGCGCCGAGCCGCTCACGGGCCTGCCTGAGCCCGCGTGGTGATCGCCAATTCCAGCGATTTCAGCAGCTGTTCCCGGCGAAACGGCTTGTAGATCACCGATTGCAGCCCCATTTGGCGGGCCTTCACGATCGTGTGATTCGAGTCATAGCCGAACCCCGCCATGAGGATCACCTGCTGCTTGGGATCGAACTCGCGCAGGCGGCGGAACATCTCGTCCCCCTTCAGGTCGGCCAGCCGGATATCGGCGATCACGACATCGTATTTGTGAGTCCGGGCCATCATCAGCGTCCCGGCTCCGTCCTGAGCGGTCTCGACGATGCAGCCGAAACGGCCCAGCAGTTCGTGACCCGAACGGCGAATCTCCTTGTCCCCATCGACGATCAGGATCCGCTTCCCCTTGAGGATGGCATAAGCCTGCGTCTGGCCCAGGCTGTGACCGCCCGCTGCCAGGATTTCGTCGCCGACTTCGAGGATCGATTCGCGGATTTCGCGGACGTGGTCGAGAATTTGCTGCAAGCGTTCCGCCACGCGGGGGTCATCGCTGGTGACCTTTTCCATGAGCCAGGTGGCATCGTTGAGGATCTCGTCGACGGGGTCGGCGACTTCGAAGAGAATCCGGGATGTGTTTTCGGCGACGGTTGTGGCCTGTTCCGCCACAAGCAATTCCAAGGTGTTCAGGGCCTGCGCGACCTCGCGGCAGAACAGTTCCAGGAACTGCAGGTCGTTGTCCCCGAATGCTCCCGGACGAGTACTCTCGACGTTGAATGTGCCCAGGATTTCATTCCGCAAGACCAGCGGCACCGTGATTGAGCTGCGGGCTCCGGCTGCTCCCGTGATGTATTTTGCGTCGCACTGCGTATCGAGACAGAGGTAGCTGCGCCCGGTGGCGGCTACGAACCCGGTGACGCCGTTGCCTTCGGGACTGGCATACAGCTCGCGCTCCATGGCGATCTGCTCGAACCCCACGGCCAGGAGCAGCCTCATGAGTCCGGTGTCGCGTTCCAGGAGCCGAATCTCGACCGATTCATACCCCAGAATGTCCTTCGTATAGTGCAGGATCTTCGATTTGAGCAGCTCGATCCGGTCTTCTTCGGAGAGGTCGGTCACCTCATCCGGTTGGAGGTCGCCCAGCTCCGACCCGGCCCGGTAGATGGCATCCAGCTTCTGACGCTGGATGTACTCCGACGAGGAGTCGCGCACGATCACGATGAGATTCGAGGGCAGCTCCTCACCCGCATTGCAG
Source organism: Planctomycetota bacterium (assembly GCA_043778825.1). GTDB lineage: Bacteria > Planctomycetota > Planctomycetia > Planctomycetales > Planctomycetaceae > TH-plancto1. Next base: position 2,049 of record JAYWFM010000299.1, read on the forward strand.
AGCGGGGTCACATCCAGGGAGAGGTAACACTTGTCCCCCAGCCGCATGATGGTGGAGGCGGATTCGCCACTGCCGATGGCCGAGGAGAGCGGCTCGTAGTCGGGTCCGAGGATGTCGTTCGTGGGGAAGGCGTCGAAGAACTTTTCGCCGACAACGGTCGTCGCCCGCCCCGAGAGTGTCTCCAAATGACGGTTGCCCCACACGATGCGGGTGTCGAGGTCGAGGAGAGCGATCCCCTCGGGAATCTGTTCCAGAAAGCCTCCCGCCTCCAGAACCAGTGAGGCCGGACAGCGGTCGACCTGTTGCAGCAGCAGCGCGTCCACGGGCTGGAGCCGCAGTCGGGCCAGGGCCTCGCCGAGCGAATGAGCCCGGATGACTTCGCACTCGAAGCCCAGCGGGATGTGGGATTCCTGGTCCCCGACCACCAACACCGTTGGACGATTCACGACACACTCCTGCGGGATGATGCGGGCCGGGATGTCTCCGGTGCCTCACGTCTGGGGGGGATTGTACGACTGAAAGTCCGTTCGGTGAATGGTGAAGAGGTTGATGGTTGATGGTTTATCGGAAGAGGGTGGAGCGAAGAAAGCCCACCGGTTGCCACCGGTGGGCTTCTCTCTGGCTGACTGCTGACTGCTGAAAGCTGACCGCTCCAACAAAAAAACCGCCACCCTGTGGAGAGACAGGGTGACGGTCAAGCGGAGAGAACGCTTTGGAGAGTGTTTACTCGGGCAGGCCGAGCAGTTCTTCTTCTTCTTCCTGGATGATGATTCGCGGAGTCACCATCATCATCAGGCTCGACGTTTCACGACCCACACCGGAGTTGCGGAACAACCGGCTGATGTAGGGCAGCTTGTTCAGAATCGGCACCCCGGCCATGTTGCGGCCTTCGCTCAGGGCCTTCACGCCGCCCAGCAAGACCGTCCCGCCGTCGGGGACACTGACCGTGGTGTTGATTTGCACGATCGCAATGGTGGGAATCTGGACTGCGGCCGACAACCCGCTGCCACCAACACCACCCGCACCCGCCGCACCCGCAGCACCCGCAGCCCCCCCCGCACCCCCCGCACCCGCCGCACCCGCAGCACCACCGACGGCACCGACCCCGCCTGCGAAGGAGAAGGTCTGCACATCGGTAATGTTCTGGAAGTTCGGCACCACGGTGAGTCTCACGTAACGACGGTCCGCCGAGACCACCGGCTGCACGGTCAGCTGGACCCCTTCCGGGATCTGCGAGATCCGCGGTTGGAAGCCGATGCTGAATCCCGAAGACACGGGAGTCAGTGAGGTCACGAGCGACCGTAACGATCCACTGATGACCGTCGCCGGAATGCCGTTGAAGGTCGTGACCTTGGGAGCCAGCAAGATGTTCGATCGGCGATCGCCCTGGGCCGCCCGCACAAACAGGAAGGCTTCCACATCGCTCAGGATGGCCATGCCGAACTGGATGCCCGCTGCCGGATCGAAGTTTCCGAACGAGGGAGCGGCCAGATCGAACGAGCCTTGCCGGAACGGAATGTTCAGGTCACCCGCAAACTGTCCGGGAGCACTCATCCCCACCACGGTCCGGGCGGGCCAGTTGTTCCGACCGACGAGGTTCAGTCGTGGACCGGGAGCAAACGGACCCGAAGCTCCGACGTTGCCACCCGCCGCACCCGCCGCACCCGCCGCAAAGGCACCGTCTCCAGCTCCCCCGGCCGGATCAAAATCCAAGGGCGGCACGGCTGGGAAGTGACCCGGTCAGATTCCTGTGGCCATTCCCGCCTGCCTTTTGGGTTTCGTGTTGCTGGCTTTGTCCGCTGGAGCGGTCCGTGCGGCCGTCGGACCCAATGGCCTGCCACTCCCGATCGCACCGCTCTCGGCCCGCAGTCTGTCGGGGCAGTTCAATGTTTACGGAGAACCCGCGACCGCCATGGCGCCGGGGCACATCCCGCGGTTGGATCCCGCGGACCGACTTGTGTCGTTGAAGGCCGACTGGCTGGCGATCGGGGCGGA
>JAYWFM010000300.1:0-1573 GCA_043778825.1 Planctomycetota bacterium
CAACGGCATCCTCGACCTGTCGAAGGCGTACCGGCTCAAGGTCGGCACCGGCTGGCTGATCCCGCCCTGCGTGCTGCACGCACCGGGTTCGCTGCTGACGTATGAACCGCAGTGGGGTTCGGACGTGTTCGGCATGTACCAGAGCATGGTCGAGGGCCGGGCCGTGCCGCGAGCGCTGCTCACCAAGGACTTCCCCAAGGAGAAGCACGACAACAACAAGTACCTGGTCGAGGCCCTCGACTGGGACAAGAACGTCGACCCCGACTTCAAGGACCACAACTACCTCGAACCAATCCTCCACACCGGCAGCGCCAAAGAGGGCTACTTCGACCGCTGGATCGTCTACGGCCGCATCGAAAAAGAGCAGCTCTTCACCGCCAAGGAACTGACGATCAACCCCGGCGTGAAGGTCACGATCCAAGACGGCGGAGCCTACGGCTGGATCACCGTCCAGGGCGAAGGCCGCGTCAACGGGATGAAGCTGCAAACCCCCGCGATGATCCGCTTCGGCCAAATGACCGAGGATGAAGTCTTCGTCACCGCCCCCGCCGCCGCCGAAGGCGTGACGTTCGAGAACACCGGCACGGAGCCCCTCGTCGGCCTCCGCTACTTCGGCCCCGAAGCCCAGAAAGATGCTCCGAACGTCGGGGATCACAAGCAGAAGTAACCCACCGAGCCGGAAGCGTCAGCGCCCGGAGTCCTCCGGACGCTGACCACCCGAGAACCACCATCAATGTGTGCCACTGGCGGGTGCTCTGACCCGCCAGTGCGAACCGAGGTCCAACGTCCACAAAACACTGGCGGTCCAAAGCGACCGCCAGTGGCACCCGGCGGCAGACGTAAGTCTGCCGTGTGAAGTAGGACGGGCACTCCTACCCGTCCTTTTTTTTGTAACGGGAGACCCACATGCCGATTGTTGTCGATGCTTCGGTGATCATCGCAGTGATCGCGAACGAACCGATTAAGTCGGCACTGATCGCCCTGACTCGCGGTGAGGAGTTGTTCGCCCCCCGTTCGTTGCCGTGGGAAATCGTCAATGCCTTTTCCGCGATGTTCAAGCGAAAGGCCATCGAGTTGCCTCTCGCTTCGTTGGCAGTCGACGAGTTCCTGCGAATCTCGATTCGCTACGTGGACATTGATTTGCAGCGATCGCTTGAGCTATCGCATTCGCTCAACGTCTATGCGTATGATGCCTACATGATCGCTTGCGCGGAGCAAGTCGGATGTCGGTTGCTCACTCTGGATCGAGCGCTGGAGAATGCGGCTCGCCGTGCCGGGGTTCCCGTTGTGGAGGTGTTCCAGTGATGACAACCTACCAGGAAACACAAGTGTCGCTCGGCACCCTGTTGGAGCATGCCACCCAGGAAGGTATGATTCGCATTCAGCGCCCGAACGGCGAGGTCTTCGTGCTGCAACCCGCTGCCGCGCAGAAGTCGCCGCTCGATGTGCCGGGCGTTGACCTGCCTCTCAATGCTCAGCAGATTGTCGACTTCATCCACGCCGGACGACGCGAACAACCTTGAACAATGGAGCCAGCAGATGCCAGTCTGCCGAGTCCTCCCGAGCCGGAAAC
>JAYWFM010000301.1:0-4040 GCA_043778825.1 Planctomycetota bacterium
CAGTGGGCACGCGCTGGACAGCTTGACAGTCTGGGCAGCGGACTTTTTTTCCAGCGAACTCAGGTTTGATTTTGAGTGCGCGTCCGCACTCGCAGGTGAATTGAATCATCGGTGGCCCTTCGCGATGGTGATTGCAATCAGGAACATGACCGCGCGATTGTCGGTAGTCGCGAGAGGGTTCGCAACGCTGCCGATGGATACGTCTCAGCTGTTTGCTGAAAGTCCGAAAAGCCGTAGACTGATTTCAACGGGAGGGCCGCGTCGTGTTGCAACCGACGAGCCAAGTGGCCACTGTCGGCAAGGGGAATTCGCCTTTCTCCATGCCGACAGTGGTCAACCCGTGCATGAAAGGCGAACGTGTCTCATGGGAGAGTCATTCTCACCCGAAATTGTGGCGAAACTGAACGAAACCTGGCTTCCCGATCAGGCCGGGAAGCCAAGTTGCCTATCACTGCTCAACTGCCTCACGACGATCATCCCGCATTGGATGGTCCTCACTGAAGATGAGATTGAGAGGAGCGCGAACCACGGGGAAGGCCCGCCACCGGAGTCAGACGCTGTTCGCGACCGTCATCTTGCCAGCGGGAAGCTCGAATGGTTGCGGGTCCGTTTGCCCGAACTGTTGAAGCAACTCAGCCAGCCTGTGGAATGGTGTGCATTCCTGAAGGATATTGATGTCTCGGATCGATCCTTCCTGCCGTCAATTTGGACGAACCGATCGCTAGATTGCATTCCCAAAAAGCTCGAATGGGGTATTGATGGCCTGCAATGGAAATTGTTGAAATACGGTCAAGAACACGAGTTGCCAGAGGGATGGGAGACGACAGGATGGAACTACTATCGGCTGGGAATCCAGCCGGTCCGAGACATCCCTGAACTGATCTCCCACCTGAAACTACGAGCGAAATATGTCAGTCGCACGGTTCAGAATCCCTTCGAGGGGCCGACACAGAGGTCTGATGTCCTAAGATTGACGTTCTTGAATGCACAATGCGCATTTCAAGAGTGGAACCATGCCCCAGATCGATGGCCAGCTTGTGGTTGCTCCTCGATTGACTTCCAACCGTCGCAATTTCAGCTTGGGGAACTGATTCGAGAACTGAGCGAGATTGCAGCAAAGGATGCCAAGGCCAAGGTGTCGTATCCAGCGCCATTAGCGGAGCCAGAACAACTGGTGCTGAATGATACTTGCTTGAACATACTCAATGCGCTCGACGGAAAGGCCATGAGGGTTGAGGAACTCGCGAAAGTTGTCACGGAAGGTGAAACCACTCGACTGTATCGCGATGGGTTGAAGTCAATCCTGGAGGCGAACGGGAAGATTGTTCGCAACGCCAAGATCGGTTACTACCGACCGGACGCTCCGCCACAAGAGCGGGTCGTGAAAGTCGTGAAACTGGACGCAAAGAAGTAGCGAAGAATCTGTCCTAACGTTTTTTTCAGCCTCATCGAGAATGCTCCCTGTTACGTGTCCTTGACCCTGTACAGGAGCATCTTCCATGTCGAACGCTGTGGCACCTGCCGTTACCAAGTTGTTGAGCATCCGCGATGTCGCGGAACAGACCGGGCTTTGCGCAAAAAGCGTATGGAACTCGACCGCCCCGCGTGGCTCGCTTCCGTGCGTCAAGCTGGGGGCACGCATTCTGTACCGCTCCGCAGACGTGGCTGCGTGGATTGAGTCCCGCGTCATCCGTCCCGCGTCCGCCGAGTGATCCGGCAATCCTGTATCCCCCAATGGCAAGGCCCCGCTACGAACGGGGCCGTTGCCGGATTCCCTTCAGTCGATCCCGAAAGGCTATTGCAATGTCCGATTCTACTCCCCAAGTGACCGTCAATCAAATCGCTGAATGGCTCGCTATCTTGGTCGCCCCCGATTCGACCGTAGAGATGCGTATCGTGTTCGAGGGCAAACCACCGATCATCCGGCACTATGCCTCGACCGACCTGCCCCGCATGGCGCGTGACGCCTTGAGACTGGGCCGGGGAGCCAAGGGTGTGTACTTCCTGTTGAACCCGCTCCCCACGGAATGGAACGGCACGCCTGCCACGGACGAGGATATTGTCCAGCGTCGATGGCTGCTGGTCGATTGTGACCCCAAGAGGAAGGGGACGGTTTCCTCGACGGACGCCGAAAAGTCGCTGGCAGAGGCAAAAGCGAAGGCGGTGCATGCGTTCCTGAAGGAACTCGGCTGGCCCCGTCCGATCATTGCCGACTCCGGTAACGGGTGGCATTTGCTCTACCGAATCGACCTCCCCGGCAAAGACGAAAAGCTGGTGTGGCGGGTGCTGAAAGTCCTAGATCAGCGGTTCTCCGATGGTGCCGTCGACATTGATGTCACAGTCGGCAACGCCAGCCGAATCTGCAAGCTGTATGGCACAGTGGCAGCGAAGAGCGAGAACACTCCCGAGCGGCCTCACCGGGTTTCGAAGATCGTCCGGATTCCGCAGTCACTCGATTTGGTCCCGACTGAGCAACTCCAGAAGCTCGCCGGTGAGTTGAAACAGCCCCCAGCTCCGGCAACCCGGCGGGCATCCCGCGCTGATACTGGAGGCCGTCCCGACATTGGAGGCCGTCCGTCACGTCCAGAGGCCATTGAGCGGGCGAGCAAGTATCTGGCTACGATGGACCCGAGCGTCGAGGGAGAGCATGGTCACGACAAGTTGCTCAGGGCGGCATCGGTTTTGGTGAACGATTTCGAACTGAACAACGCCGAAGCCTTCGACCTGCTCGCGTCCGATTTCAATCTCGGATGCGTTCCGCCGTGGGACGAGTCTGAACTACGCCGGAAGGTCGCCGAAGCCAAGAAGAACCCACCGACACGATCACCGAAGGGGCTGACAGACGGGAACATCCTTAATGGTGAGACAACCGCGATCGTCGACGAACCCTGGCCGGAGCCGCTCGGTGAAATCGCATTCCACGGCGTGGCCGGTGACATCGTGCGAAAGATCGCACCGCATACGGAAGCCGATCCAGTGGCCATTCTGATTCAGTTGCTGGTCGCGCTGGGCAACGTCATTGGACGGCACTGCTACTTCAGCGTCGAAGCCACCCGGCACTACGCCAATCTGTTTGCTGTGATTGTCGGATCGTCTTCCACTGGACGAAAGGGAACCGCCGGGGATCACGTCAAACGATTGATCGAATCGGTGGACCCCGACTGGTCACTGAATCGAGTCATCGGTGGACTCGTTTCCGGGGAAGGGCTGGTCTGGCAAGTCCGAGACCCAATCACCAAGAAACAACCGCTCCGTGACAGTGGAAAACCGCCAAGAGTGACTGGTTACGAAGAGGTGGTCATCGATGAAGGCATCCTGGACAAGCGGTTGCTTACGTTTGAGACGGAGTTTTCCAGCTTGCTCAAGGCCAAGTCCAGAGATGGGAATTCGCTTTCCGAAACCCTGCGACAAGCATGGGATTCGGGGCGATTGCGCACGGCTGCCAAGAACTCTCCCGCAAAGGCGACCGATGCTCACACTTCACTCATTGGCCATATCACCTGCGAAGAATTGCGATATGAGTCTCACCAAGGCGATATGACCAATGGGCTGGCCAATCGCTTCTTGTGGTGTTGCGTGAAGCGTTCTCAACTATTGCCCGAAGGTGGCCAAATCCATACGGTGGACTTCGGGCCGGAGATTGAAACGCTGAAGGGCGTAGTCAAGTTTGCCACTCTGGATCGGGAGATTGTTCGCGACGCTGAGGCCGCAGCGGAGTGGCGTCAACTCTACTCTGAATTGTCGAAGGACCGACCGGGAGCCTTGGGGGCTGTCTGCAATCGAGGGGCCGCACAGGTCGTCCGTCTGTCCTTGCTCTACGCACTCCTCGACAAGTCTCCGGTGATCTCAGTCAAGCACCTTCGGGCTGCCGGGGAGTTGTGGCGATATTGCGAGGCATCCGTCACGCATGTCTTCGGCCACAGCCTAGCCGACCGGACAGCCGACACCATCTTCCGCGCCCTGAATTCCAACGGCACAAATGGGCTGTCACGCACCGCAATCTCAGACCTGTTCAAACGCAACAAATCGAAGTCCGACCT
>JAYWFM010000302.1:0-4008 GCA_043778825.1 Planctomycetota bacterium
GCAGTGATGATCGGCAATCGCAACACCTGTCGAGGGCTGGCCGAGCAATTCGATGTCCCCTTCCACAACATCGGCGACGCCGCTGGCGAACCCGACTACCAGGCGATGGCCCAGCTGATCGACCAGTACGATGTCGACTACATCGTGCTGGCCCGGTACATGCGGGTGCTGCCCGCCGACCTGTGCTGGGAGTTCGCTGGGGGGCGGATCATCAACCTGCACCACGGGCTACTGCCGCCGTTCCCGGGTTTCAAGCCGTACCACGATGCGTTCAAGTGCAACATGCTGACCTACGGGGCCACGATCCACTTCATCGTGCCCGACCTCGACGCCGGGAACCAGATCATCAACCAAAGCACCTTCAGCGTCCGCCCCGGCACGCCGCTGGACCAGATCGTCCGCATCGGCGAGTCCGACCACGAGCCGACCTGCCTCTCCGAGGGGCTGCGAAGGGTCGTCGACCGCGAAGTGGAGCTGCACTTCCACCGGGTGGTGCGAACGAAGACTGCGGAGTGAAGGCAATGTTTCCTTACTGGATCACCTCCACACTCGCTGTCGGTCCGTTTCTCTCGCCATCCCGCGTCCCATTGCTCCAAGTGGCAGGCGTTACGGATATCCTCAATGTGAGCGATGCCCGGAGCTATCCAGAGACGCTGGCTGCGGGGTTCCGCTCGGTGGTGTTTGTCCCGATCGCGGATTGCGTGCCGATTGACCCAGAGACTGTGGGAGAGGTACTGCTCGCATTGGACGAGATGTTTCAGAGGCAGGGCGCGCGGGTGTTTGTCCACTGTTTGGCGGGGCAGAATCGGTCGCCGACTGTGATCTGGCTGTACCTCAAATCACTCGGAGTGAATGCTCAAGTCGCTCGCGAGATGATCGAGAGCGTTTCGCGCGATTCCATCGGCGGGCATCCGCTGCTGTTGTCCCCCGAAACGCTGGGGGCCGTAGTGGCTCATCGAGAGGCTCGGTCGGAGGCGGCAACTCGAGAGATTCGAGCCTCGGTGCTGGGATGAGGTTGCTTGGAATTCAGGGGACCGCCAGCTGGGTAACGCGCGGGTGTATCAGGCCCACGTTCTGACAAACGTGACGACTTGGTTCTCTGCGAAGCCACACTGTGGCTTGTCGCTTCCAACCCTCTGGCGGACTGTTCAGAAGTGCTCTCTCCTGTAAGATGTGGTGAGTGATCGTCGCGATGATTCACCGCTGTGGTGACGAATTCCAAACACAGGCTTCCAACCTGCGAGTCAACATGTCGAGCAATCGTCCTTCCTCGGGAAAGAAAAGCGGTAAACGAAAATTCAAGCAGGCGTCTCGCGGGGCGTTGCCGTTTGTGATTGGCGGGGTTGTCGGGGTGGGGTTGGTCGTCGGTCTGTCAGTGTGGTACTTCAGCGGCAAGGAGGATTCAGCTCCCGCAGGCCAGCCAGCCGCAGTGGCCCCCAGTGAATCCGTCGTTCCCCAGACCGAAACAGAGCAACTGCCAACCCCCGAGCAGTTGGTGAAGTTTGAGCATGCTGCCGGGGGATTTTCCTGTGAGATGCCGGGGACTCCAGAACGGCAACCGCAAACTGAAACCCCAGGACATGAAAACTATCTGCTACTGGCTCATGGGGAGTCGGCATATATTGTTGAATATTGCGACCGCAAAGTGGAACTCGATACTGGCAGTTCCATTCGTTCATTTCTCACGAAGTGGGCTGACACCAAGACGCAGGGGGGCACAATCTCGGATGAGGCATTCTCGCATGATCAGGGCTGTGTTGTCTTGGCCGCAAAGTTTGTACTGCCCGGTGGAATTACTCGGTACTCACGGTTTTATTATCACCGCTCCTCGATTGTCGAATTTTCGATGGGGTTCAAAGCCGCTGAGTCACCGATGGAAATGGACCGATTCTTCCGCTCGATCCGGTTGACGCCCTGATTGCGGGGCGATCCCTCCACAATGAATCTCGCCATAGACCGCTGACACTTGCGTCCGACAGAGAAAAGAAGACACTCTCGATCTGGGTTTCATCGTCCCAGTGTGGCCAGAGTTTGAACACGTCCCCCGGATGAGAATGCGAGTCACCATGTCCAGAATCCTCATCTGCCCCACCTGTGACAAGAAGTTCCGCGTGGATGACGACACCTCCAAGCGGCGCAAGTGCCGCGAGTGTGGTTCGCCGCTGGAAGACCCTGACGAAGTGTCCGACGAGGACACACCACTCCCTCGCACCTCAGCTGGAAAGAAAAGCGGCAAGCGAAAGGGGAAGCGGGCGTCACGCGGTGTGTTGCCGTATATGATAGGCGGGTTTGTCGCGGTGGGCTTGGTCATGGGGGTGGTGATTTGGTTCCTCAAGGGGAAGGGGGATTCTGCTCCCCAGAATGAGGCTGTGGCGGCAGCGAAGAGTAACGCGAAGTTCACCATGTTTGACCATGCCGCCGGGGGATTCTCCTGCGAACTGCCGGGGACACCTGCGCGTCAACCGAAGATGGAGGAGCCGGGGTTGGAGGCGTATTACCTGCAAGACGCAGACAAAAACGCAGGCTACCTCATCACCTCGCTCTCTCTGGAAAAGCGAGTCACGAATGGCAAGACGCAAAGATTCATCTTGGATGTTGGGGCCAAGACCCTCGCGGCATCGTTTCCAGGGTCGACCACCGTCGAGCGAACATTCTCACAGGACCAAGGTCATGAGACACAGACGATTAAGCTCAAGAAGGCCGATGGGACTCCGCTGTACGTTCGCCACTATTTCCACCGCGATGCGATCTTGGAGTTCGTGATCGGCTTCGAGAAGAACGAATCGCCCGCCGAGGTCGACCGCTTCTTCCGCTCGATCCGATTGACGCCGTAGCCCCGTGAAGTGGTACTCTGTTCGGCGGGGTGGCCCAGACATCGCTTTGGATGTCTGGGTGACGCAGGAACAGGAGGGATTGAAGGGTGAGCCGGTCCCCCAGATCCTCTTGGGGCTTTGCAACCCAGACACTCAAAGCAGTGTCTGGGCCACCCTGCCGCTCACCCGGAGCGAGCGGGGCGGCGCCAACCCCCGTGCCTGGGCGACGCTCTTCGGCCAGTACGGGGTCGGGCGGGTGTGCGCATCAGAAAAGTCTGCAGCGGCCAGTTTCTGCCCCCTCTCCCCCGCCATCGGCGTGATCGCCGGAGAACAGCGTCACTGCGGGGGAGAGGGCTGGGGTGAGGGGGTCACGCCGCCCGCTCTGGGCCCCTCACCCCGGCCCTCTCCCCACAGTCACGTCCTCTCAGAAAGCCGCACCGCCAGTGGGGAGAGGGGGCAGAGGACAGCGAGGACAGCGGCTGCCGACTTTTCTGTCGCACACACGCGGGCGGGCGTGACAGCGCCAGCCCGCACGGCGGACTTACGTCCAGCCGCTCGCTGTCGATCACTGATGTCAGCCGCTGACTGGGGCACGGCTCCCCGCGTTCTGGCGAACGCAGCTACCGGGTGGTTCACTCAGACTTCCGAAGTCTTCGGAGACTTCGGAAGTCTCTCCCGCTCAGGTCACCATGAAGCTGTCCAGGTCGGTGGCCTCGTCCATCGGGCCGCGTTTTTGCAGGCAACCGGCGGCCCAGTCGAGCCAGCCCTGCTTGGGGAGTCCGTAGGGCCGGAACTTCTCGATGGCTCCGCTCTCCTGGAAGTGGAGCAACGCGCGGTGCGTGCCCAAGCGGCTGGCGATCGGCGAGTCGATCAGGTTGCTCGAATCGGTGGCGTTCATCTGGAACAGCACGCGGCGTTCCAGCTCGCGCAGCGATTGACGGCTGACCCAGCGCTCCAGATTATTGTACGAGTCGCACCAGATGATCGCGTGAATGCCGTTCTCGGGACCATTCGAGATCAACTCCGCGAACAGCTTGCCGCCCGAGGGGGGGGCGTCGTTGCCGCTGCTGCCGAAGCTGTAGTCGTCGTCGGGTTTGCGGAGGTCGCGGAAGCGGCTGATCTGGCTGACGAACACGAAGATCGGCGGGCGGACCGCATCGTGGTTTGTCTCACGGGCTTGCAGTTCTGCGGTCAG
>JAYWFM010000303.1:0-4006 GCA_043778825.1 Planctomycetota bacterium
CACCCCGGGCCGGACCGATCATAGAACAATGATCCCCGCCGCCCCAGACCAATGTCCGCGCGGGCAGTCGGAAATATGAGTTGCGACAGTGCCATTCGATACTGCCCCGATTCGATGCGTTCCACACTGAATTGCTGGCCGGGCAGCACCTGATCCAGCTGCCGTATTTCGGCTGGCAAGACAATCTGCCCTTTGGTGGAGACTGTGGTTTTCATGCCTGTAAGATAGCGTCTTACCGTGAGGAGTGTCAAATACTCTGACAACGATCACACCGAAGGGGGTGCGTGTCCGCATTATCCGTGGCGAACACCAACCGGGAGGGCGAGGCTCCTGCCGAGCCGCCTGAGCCAGACAACGTCCACCCTTGCACGCGGCTCCGCAGGAGCGTCGCCCTCCCGCTCGCCCATGCCATTCCACCGACAGACGAGACCCACACGCCCGCTCCCTGGCCTGGACCAGCGCAGCCCGGTTGTTGAGTCAGAAGGCGACGGTATTCTCAATCAGGAGCAAAGCCGAATTGCCGGATGGAGAAAACGCATGTCTGTGAGTTTGCCCGAAGTGATGCGACAGATCAGCACGCTGCCTCCCGAGCGCGTGGAGGAAGTGTACGACTTCGTCTTATTTCTGAAGACTCGTCTGACGGGTGTCGTCGAGGACAGCGATGCCTGGTCCGATGAGGACCAGCGGGATGCGATACGAGCCGGATTGCACTATGCCGAATCCTTGCTCGCTGCCGAGGAAGAACACGATGTATGAACCGGGCGACGTGGTGACGGCAGACGCGGTTTGAGTTGAGTTGAATTCACCATTCACGAGCATGCTTCATGTCGACCCCGGAGGGGTCACAGACATTAGCCGGTGGTTGAGCGGAGCGACACCACCGGACGACCGACAGTCATGGAAACCAGCATCCCGGAGGGATGCCAGAGATCATTGTGCTTTGAGATCGCCATCTTGGGTTCCTCTTCGCCTCAGCCCCAGAAGTCATTCTTCTCGCATCCCTCCGGGATGCGGGATCCTGTGGGGAACATGGTTCCGGTGGTGTCGCTGCGCTTAACCACCGGCTAATTTCTGTCATCCCTCCAGGATGGAGAAATACTTGACCACATCACCCCGCGAACGACTTCAAATACGGGAGCTTCCCCGCCGTCTCACGAATCGCGGGCTGGGCGTCGAGCAGTTGGCCGAGGAAGTCCCACTGGCCGGTGGTCAGCGACTCGTGGGCACTCTTGGGCATCGTGACGGGGTAGGTCTTCGACCCGACGGTGACGGTCTTGGCGAGCAGATCCACCTTCACGGAGGTCGTCGGATCAGCAGTGATCGTAGCGGCCATTTGTTCGAGATCGCCGCGAGAGGCGCACACCGCAGGCACTCCCAGCGAGGTGCAGTTGCCGAAGAATATTTCGGCGTACGATTCCGCCACGATCGCCTGAATCCCCCACCGCATCAGCGACTGCGGGGCATGCTCGCGGCTCGACCCACAGCCGAAGTTCCGCCCCGCGACCAGTACGCTGGCCGAACGGTAGACGGGCTTGTTAAAGGGGTGCGTGGCGTCCTGCTTGCGGTCGTCGGCGAAGGCGTGCTCGCCGATCCCCTCGAAGCTGACGCAGCGCAAGAACCGCGCCGGAATGATCCGGTCGGTATCGATATCGTCCAACAGCAAAGGGATGCCAGTCCCCGCCACCTGTTCAATCCGCTTCATGACTCTCAGTTCCCAGGAGATCCTCGCCCGCACGGGGCGACGTTTCTGATGGAGAGAGTGTAGCGGAGAGAGCGTGCGAGTTCAGCCATTCGGCAAAGAGTGCGTCACACACACACAGTAGAGCAGGCGAGCCGGAGTGCGTCAGCACCCGGACTGTGTGACTCTGGCGACATGACGCGGGCGCGGAAAATCCGGGGCCTGACGGCCACCGGCTCGCCTTGCCGAACCTTGCAGGCACGACTCACTTAAACAGCATGCCATACCTGTTCAGCTCGATCATCAGGAAGATAATCCCGGTGATCACAGCTGCCAGTGACACGAACAGCAGGCCGACGTACACGTCCGGCTGCGGATCCTCAGAGCTTCGTTGTGACATTGTCGCCTACCTCAATGATCCCGTTCTTGGCGGACTCGACCACTTCGCACACGGCGCTGTTGGGCGTGATCACGATGATCCGCACTTGGCCGAGATACTGCGGTTTTTTGCCGCTCACTCCGCTGCGCATCACAGACATGACATGGCCTTTGAGCAAACCGTCATCCTCACCCACGGTGATCGTGATGAACTTGGGGCGGTTCGTGTTGTCTTTCTTGACCTCGCTGACCAACCCATCGACGGGTGGCGGGGGGGCATCCTTCTTTTCGGCGATCTTGGGGTCAGTTTCGATTCCATACTTTCTGACGATCTTTTCGAGATACGCGACCTTCTCGAGTGATACCAGATACAGATCCTTGAGGTTGTCGTGCTCGATCTGGAGGGCGAACTGGTCATCTTGAATCTGCCGCATCGTCGCGGCGGTCGTATCGAGGGCGATTTGCAGGGTGCGGTTGGCGGCCCGCTGCTCGTCCGCTTCCTGGAGGCGGAAGGCCGCTTCCCGGGCCTTGGTCGCCGCGAGGGCGGTCTGCGTCTGGAGTTCTTGCTGGTCCTCGTTGTTCTTCTTTTTGAGGGCTTCCAGTTCGATGGTCTGGCTGGCCACCTGCTGCGTCAGAATCCCCATCTGAGCCTTGTTGTCATCGACGATCTTCTGACTCGCCTGCTTGACGGAGGCCAGTTCCGACTGTGTGGTGGCGATGTTCTTCTGCTCCCCATCCATCAGCAGGGTTTGCGCTTCATACTTCGTCTTCCAGTTCGTATGCACCGAAAACACTGCCCCCGCGAGGGCCATGAACAGCACGCTCAGCACCAGCTGGACGACAACCAGGATTTTTCCGACAAATGACATGATTGCCTCCTCCGGTCACCCCGGCACTGCGAACTTCACGTGTGCGATTGTCACCGGACTACTGGACAGCAGGCTGCTCCACCGGCTGTGGGATTGCGGGTGGATTGTAGCCCTCGGCATCCAGATCGGCCTTGAGCTTGCGTTGCCGCTCTCCGGCCCGTTCGACATTGCCGTTCACATGCTCCAGATCCTCAGCCAGATCACGCAGAATCACCCCCAGGCGGTACTTGTCTGCCCGGATTTCGGCCAACTGCCCCCCGAGGCAGAACACATCCTCCCGGCGGGAACTGGCGATGTTTTCGATCTGTTGAGCGGCGGCTGTTTGAGCCAGAACCTCGGCCTCCAACTTGGCCAGAGCGGCGTTCAAGGCCACCAGCCGAGCCTGCTCAGCCTGGATGTAAGCCGCCAAAGCGGGTTCATCCGCAGTATTGGCTGCACTGTTCGCTGCCAATTCTGCCGTCAACGCAGGAATCCGGCCCGAGAAGTCGGCGACTTCCGCGTTGACATCCTTGAGCTTCTCGGCCAGCACCGCGTCGATGACCTTGGCCAGGTTCTTATCGGTCGCGATATTCACATCCCCACGTGCCTTCACTGCCGACCATGTCGGGTTCTCGCCGGGGGTGTAGGTGAACTTGTAGCCCTCGATCTGCCCGGCCTGTTCCTGCCAGTTCGGGCCAGCGTAGAAGACCACGATCGAGAACCCGGCAAAGGCCAGACTCACGAACGCGATCAAGATGACGAGGATTTTGCCGAGACGTGTCATAGAGGAGCACGCAGAAAGGGCGTCACGCGATCAGAACACCGCGGGAGTTCCGGTGTGTGGAACTCTTGACGAACTGTGACACTCACTGATCGTACGCGGGGGGAATTTCCCCTGTCAATCAGTGAATTTCCGTTCTGGGCAAACTTTTCCAAGAAGTCTGCTCGCTCCGGACAGTCCGTCGAGTCAGATTTCGGCTGGGAGAGGAGGGGAACGTGACCACTCATCTTGGGACCGGATCGGAACCTCCAACCCCAGTCCGTTTGGAGCGGTTATGAGGATGGCCGACCGCGTCCCATGGGAGTTCGAAGTTGGAGTTCA
>JAYWFM010000304.1:0-9420 GCA_043778825.1 Planctomycetota bacterium
GCGGCCTCCGCCGTGTCTACGACTTCAGTTTGGCCTGGGCCACGTACAATGCCATGGAAGGCAAGACTTGTGTATAAGGATGAGAGCGGAGCTTGGGACTGAGGTTGAATACGCTCCCGCCTTACCGCCGCGCACTGGCGTGCTTGAGCTTCACCCAGGCCCCGTTCTCCTGGCTGCTGGCGACGCACTGCTGGATGAAGTACATGCCTTCGACGCCGTCGTAGACGTTGGGGTAAATCGTGTCGCGGGTTTCGAACTTCTTTCCCGCAGCGCGGTCGGCCATCGAGTCATACGCGAACCGGTAGACGTTGGCGAAGGCTTCGAAGAACGCTTCCGGGTGGCCGGCGGGGAGGCGGCTGGAGGCTCCGGAGAGGGCGCTCAGGTACGGGCCGCCGTTGCGGGTGTATATCTGGTGCGCGTGGCCGTTGCGGCGGACGATCAACTCGTTGGGGTTCTCCTGTCGCCAGGTGATCGCTCCCTTGGTCCCGTCGACTTCGATGCTCAGATCGTTCTCGCGGCCATGCGAAATCTGGCTGGCGGTCACGGTGCCGAGGGCTCCGTTCTCCATGCGGATCACCGCGTGGCCATAGTCATCCAGCGACCGACCCGGCTCGAACACCTTGAGGTGGCAGGAGACATCCGCCGGCAACAGACCCGTCATGTACCGGCCCAAGTTGTAGGCATGCGTCCCGATGTCGCCGAAGCAGCCCGCGATCCCCGACTGCTTGGGATCGGTCCGCCACTTCGCCTGCTTCTGGTCGCTCGACTCCAACCGGGTCCGCAGCCACCCCTGAATGTAGTTCGACCGGAAAGCATTGATCTCGCCCAACTCCCCGCCGAGGATCATCTCGCGGACCTGGCGGACCAGCGGATAGCCGGTGTAGTTGTGCGAGAGGGCGAACACTACGCCGCTCTTCTCAACGGCCTTCTGCAACTCTTCGGCTTCCTTCAGATCGAACGTCATCGGCTTGTCGCACACGACGTTGAAGCCCGCGTCGACAGCCGCCTTGGCAATGGCGAAGTGCGTGTGGTTCGGCGTCGCGACGGTCACGAAGTCGATCCGCTTGTCGGCGGGCAGGGCCTTTTCGGCGGCGATCATCTCGGGAACGGAGCCATACGCCCGATCGGCCTTGATGTCATACGCCGGAGCCGAAGCCTTGGCCCGCGCGGGATCGGACGAGAGCGCCCCCGCGACCAGTTCGGCCCGGTTGTCGAGGACCGCAGCTGTGGCGTGAACGCGCCCGATGAAGGCTCCCTGGCCTCCGCCGACGAGGGCCATGCGGAGCTTGCGATTGAGTGAGCCGTTGGTCGTTTCCATGCTGCGTCATCCTCTGAGTTGTCAATTCAGCGGAAGGTTTCGACCCACCGCCTAGAATGCTGGACAGGATACTCTGGGGACTTCGAGGAGACAATCAAACGAGTGTGGACGCGAGGGCCTGCGGGGCATCAATCAACTCGGAGAGCGGCCAAGCTCCGCAACCCAGACCCTCAAAGCAGGGTCTGAGCCACACTGCCAGAATTCGGAAGTCTTTACACAGATGGTCCCACCTGATCTGAACTGACAGTTTCTCGATGTTTGACCTACGTGACTCTGCCGAGCCTCGGTATGATGACAGGCGTCTCGCCCCATCTCGGGGCTGCACCCGGATGTTCCCATGCCGAACTTCAGTCGTCCCATGATCTCTCAGCCCCAGCGACCGTCCTCAGCCCCTGTGGAACATGCCGGGAAGTGGGTGGCATGGGATCGCGGACGGTCTGGCATCGTGGCGGTGGGTGAAGAATTCGCCAGCGTGCGACAGCAAGCCATCGCCGCTGGGCATCCGCTGCCCCTGATGGAAATGGTTCCCCGGCCTCGCTCGTTCGTGGGTTAGCATGTCCGAATTCATCACCAGCCAAGAGGATTTTGCGAATCCGCAATCCGCCGAGGAGCACCCCCAAGAATGGTGGAACATCTGGCAGAAGCGTCTCTGGCCATACAGCAAGATGATGATCGGAGATACGCTCTATTGGTATGTTTCTTCAAAACGTGTCATCATTGCGAGCAGCAAAGTCACGGGTGTGGACCGATTTCACTATGAAAGCAAGGCTGACTTGTTTGTCCGCTTGCAGAAATTCTTCGGCCATGCCGTGAACATCTACGATGCCTACACAACAGCCAAACCCGACCAAGGGTATTGCCTGGTATTCCAAGTGGAGGTGGGGGGAGATTTGAACATTCCCCGGCCTGCGGATCAGAAGTTTCCCAGAGACGGCTGGCTGGAACTCACCTGCGAGAAGCGAAGAGCATGGTTCGGCGGACCACGAATCGAGGATCCGGGCGAACCGGTTGCGACATTGGATGACTATCTGCCAGATGGTTCTCCGTCTACCAGAGTCGATCTGTTCTCGCGTTTGCGCGAACTCAACCAGACGATGCAGGACGTAAATCCAGAACGCCTCAAACAGCTGATTGACATCACCATCAGGAATGACAGCCCGATCGTACAAGCCCTGAAGGTGGCTGCCGGGTTTCAGTGCCAGTTTCCCGGATGTACCGCCAACATTCAGAGGAAAGACGGAACTCCATATGTGGAGGTTGCTCATATCGAACCGGTTGCTAATGGCGGGAAAAGCGTCCTTGGCAATCTACTCGTCCTGTGCCCGAACCATCACAAAGAGTTCGATTTAGGGAATCGCGAAATCTCACACCAGAACTTGCTCGAGTTGATCGGACGACTGAACGGACGTGAGTTTGCAATTCGGATTCTGGCATGACTCGCCTTCGAAATCGAATGACGCAGTCGGCGTCACTATGCAGTATCGCTGTTCCTTCTCCGCCGTCGTCATTGAAGGGTTGCTACATGACCAAGAGTTCCAAAACACGCTTCACGTTGCGACCCGGTGAATGGTATGCCGTCGAATTCATTGGTGATGAATTCGGCATCGACGGGGAGTTGCGGAGCCGGTCGGCGATCCGCGTCGAGGAAATCACGCTCTCTCATACAGGCCAGCGGCAGTTTGAGTTGAGCTTCTATCACGCCAATTACCCCGCAGGGGTCCAGGGGAAAATCTACACACTCCAGACACTGGAGCGAGGCGAGCACTACATCCTGGCCCGGAGCGCGGATCACACTCCCGCACGGTTAATGTTCATCTACGACATCACGTGGGAGTGGCTCCGCACCCATTTCGGCGTTCCTCAACCATCGGATTCGGAAGACATGCGACGCTGGCTGAATCACAATTTCTAAATACATTTCCCGGTGGCACTTGCCACACGAACCGGTCCTGCCCCATTTGAGCCACCACTCCCGCATGCCCCAGCAAAAATCCCTCTTCGAACTCGCACCCGATCCGATGCCGTGGGAACTGGCGGCGGACGCGGATCGGGTGACGGCGGGGGTGGTGCTGGCGCGGCCGCTGGAGACGATTTATCACTACCTGGTGCCGGATGAGCTGCGGGAGATGATCCAGGTCGGGCAGCGGGTGCGGGTGCCGTTTGGTGGGGGGAGTGTCCCGACGCTGGGGTATGTGGTGGAAGTCGGCAACTCGGCCCCGACCTCGCGGCGGCTCAAGACCATTCTGGAGATCCTCGACCGCGAACCACTCATCGGGCCGCAGATGCTCCAGCTCACCAAGTGGATCGGCGAGCGCTATCTGGCCAGTTGGGGGCAGGTACTCGAGACCGTCATTCCGGCGGGGGTCAAGAAGCAGTCGGGCACGCGGGAGATTGTGTGTTACTCAGCTGCGGAGGGGCTGGCGGAGAAGCTGGCTTCGACCAAGCTCAGCAAGAAACAGCAGGCGGTGGTCGACGCCTTGCTCAGCCGCCACGAGCCGATCATGGTCGACGAGTTGGCCACGCTCGCCGATTGCGGGACCGCTCCGATTCACTGGCTCCGCGATCGGAAGCTGATCGTGCCGGTCAAGAAGCGGATGGCGACATGGGAGCTGGAGGACATGGGGCCGATTGATCCCCAGCAGGATCTCAAGCTCAACGAAGACCAGCAGAAGGCGATGACCCAGATCCTCGGCTTGGTCCGCAAGAAGGAACACCAGACGGTCCTGCTGCACGGCATCACCGGCAGTGGCAAGACCGAGGTCTACATCCAGACGATCCGTGAGATCGTCAGCTACGGCCAGCAGGCGATCGTCCTCGTCCCCGAGATTTCTCTGACGCCGCAAACGATCCGCCGATTCCGCAGCCGCTTCGACTCGGTGGCTGTACTCCATAGCCACCTGACCGATTCGGAGCGGCATGCCCAGTGGCAGCGGATCGCCTCGGGGAATGTGCAGGTGGTCGTGGGCGCTCGCAGCGCGATCTTCGCCCCGACGCCGCAACTCGGTGTGATCGTGATCGACGAGGAGCACGAGACGACCTTCAAGCAGAGTTCGACCCCGCGCTATCACGCGCGCGAGGTGGCCCGCGAACGCGCGCGGTTGGCGGGCGTGCCGCTGATCCTGGGGTCCGCCACGCCGACGCTGGAGTCGCTGCTGCGAGCGAGGCGGAAAGAAGACGTACTCATCTCGCTCCCCAGCCGGGTCGAGGGCCGCCCGCTGCCGCCGGTGTCGATCGTCGATGTCCGCAACGACCCGCACATCCAGCGCGGCGAGGCGATCGGGCGGGCTCTGCACCAGAGTGTGCTCACCGCAGTGAAGGCCGGGGGGCAGGCGATTCTGTTCCTCAACCTGCGCGGGTTCTCGACGGTGCTGTGGTGCCAGAAGTGCGGGGCCGGGGTTCGCTGTGCCGACTGCGACCTCACGCTGACCTGGCACGCCGACCGCCAGAAGGTCGTCTGTCACAGTTGTGATTACGTGGCGATCAAGCCGGAGGTGTGTCCGAACTGCAAGATGCCGGGACTTAAGTACCTCGGGACCGGGACGCAGCGGCTGGAGCAGGAGTTGGCCACCAAGTTCAAGGACATGCGCATTTTGCGGATGGACAGCGACTCGATGAAGGGACCGGGGAGCCACGATGAGGCCCTCGAAAAGTTCCGGCATGGTGAGGTCGACATCCTGGTTGGCACACAGATGATCGCCAAGGGGCTCGACTTCCCGAACGTGACGCTGGTCGGGGTCGTCGATGCCGACACGCTGTTGCACCAGCCGGATATGCGGGCCAGCGAGCGGACGTTTCAACTGATCGCTCAAGTCGCGGGCCGTACCGGGCGCGGGGAGAAGGGAGGCCGCGTCATCGTGCAGACCCGCTGCCCCGAAGAGCCGGTGATCATGCGCGCCGCCAAGCACGACTATCTCGGGTTCGCAGAGGGGGAGCTGCGGCATCGCCGGGAACTGAAGGCTCCGCCGTTCACGCACCTCGCGCGGATCATCCTGCGCGGGCTGCATGAGAAGATTGTCAATGAGGAGGCCCGGCGGATCACCGCTCTGTACCGCGAGACCGCCAAGAAGATGAACCTGACCGTCCGCATCCTCGGCCCCGCTCCAGCCCCGCTGACCCGGCTCCGCAAGATGTGGCGGTTTCACTTCCAGATGTCGTGCGAGTCACTCGATCCCATCCACGCCCTGTGGCGCGAGGTCCAGCCGAAGATCGAACTCCATCCCGATGTCGAAATGACAATTGATGTCGACCCAATTGACATGCGGTAGGCCGCTCAATCGGCAGGAATTGCCGATCAACCGTCGTAGCACGGGCCCATTGGCCCGTCCGACCGTTTGGCATCAATCGTGCTATCGATAGCGAGCGGGGGACGTCAGTCCCCCGTGCAGGTGCGGCGCGTCATACCGCAGCACATCCTCTCAGCACGGCGGACTTACGTCCGCCGCTCGCTGTCGATCGGGCAAACCTCGCCGGTTGTCCTGATCGCATCGGCCCCGTTCAGGTTTGCCTCACCCGCAAATCGTGTGCGGGGAACCACGGCTTGGCCGCCTTCGGGACGATCCGCTCGACTCGACAGCCGGACCGGGAAGTAGAGTGAAGCGTCGCTGTCGGATGGGCACAATGGTGGGACGGGCACATTTGCCCGTCCTTCCAATCGACATTCAAACGTCGATAGCGGGTGGCATGGGACGGATCGGATCGGCTGCCCCTTGTGAACGACCACTCGCCGCACGGACGGGCAAATGTGCCCGTCCCACGGCGAGACTCCCTCACGGAGGATGTCACATGTCTGGAAACCTCTGGCTCCCTATGCGATTGCGTCTGATCGAATTGACTCTGCTGGCTGGGTTTTCCTTCGCGGGTGCGGCCATGGCGCAGGAGACGGCACCCACCGCGCCGCTCCTCGTTCCACGGGCGGAAGCTCCCTTGGTCGTCCCTCCCGTCGCCACCGCCAGTGCTCCCACGACCAGTGCCGAGAACCGCTCCACCGCCGTGGCGCTGAACTATTGCCGCGCCTCGTTCCACCGCATCCGCAAGGAGCCGACGCGCGTTGTGCTTTATCAAGAGCAAGAAAAGATACTCAACAATCTGAACCTCGATGCCGTCGACGACCCCGAGGTGATCCAGCTCTACACAGCTGTCCTCGACGAGATCAACCAGGTCGGGGTCGCCGACTTCGAACGCAATCTCTACCGCGACCAGCACAAGAATTCGATCCAGAAAAAGGTCGCCTGGGACGTGTTGGCGATGGGGGCCGATGTCGCCACCGCCCAAGTCGGCAATGCCATCCGCAGCGGTGCCAACAGCTGGTGGGACTACCGCTCGATGACGTTTCAGCGCGAGCAGGACTTGCTGAAGATCGAGAAGACCCGCATCACGTCCGTGGTCGCGAAGTCGTCGCTGTTCATGGACACGTTCTGGAAGCTGGCGCAGAAGAAGAAGATTCCCGACAGGTGGCTGGTGCGCGGCAACGATCTGGATGCCCTCGAAGTCGCCATGCGCGAGCCGAACCCCGAGGTCCGCCTCCGCGTGCTGAAGCGGATGGAGGACTTCATGGAGTGCTACCCACCGTACTGGTATTACGTGGGGCGCACGCAGCAGGAGCAGGGGCAACTCACGGAAGCCGTCCAGACGTATCAACGCCTCGAACAGCTGGGCCAGGGCCACTTCCGCAAAGACGACATGCTCGCCACCGCCCTCGCGAACCAGTCGGCGATCGAGGACTACACCGGTCAACTGACGGCGGCAGCGACCGCGAATCGAGCGTTGGCCTACAGCCGCGACGTGTGGGAGGCGAACCTGGTGTGTGCCCGCGTCCTGGAGCGGAACTCGCGGACGGCCTCAGCGGAGGACGCGATCCTGTGCAACCTCGACACGAGCCTGGAGAGCCAGAACAGCCACGTGTTCCTCGTCGCGCTGTACCAGAAGACCGGCGCGAGGACCAAGCTCGCGCGAGTCTTATCGAACCCGCAGACCGTGGCTGATCTGCCCGCACCGCTGTTGCTGCGGTGTGCGGCCTCGCTGGGGGAGCAGGACACCCCAGCGACCGTGATCCCGGCGATCATGGCGTCGCTCGATGCTCAACCGCAGTTCCAATTCGGCAAGGATGAGTTGCTCGTGCGCGTCTCCCCGTCTTGGCAACTCCACCTCGCCTCCATGCAGGTCTACTATGGAGACCAGTCCCTCGGCAGGCCGCAGATCGCGTCCCACAACGGACAGTATCAACTGCGATTCGTCGGGAAGGGCGACTGGGGGGCCCCGTTCGAGGCCCCGCGCAAGAACCTGGCATTCACCGTGCAGATGACCTACCCGGATCGGACCGTCGTGAAGCTCACACTGCGTCCGGACCAGGCGGCTCAATCCTCCGTCGCCTCTCGCCCCTTGTTCAACCGCACTGCTTCCGGTGTCGCCACGACCGGCACGATGAAGATCGCCGATGTGCAGATCGGCGAGCAGCGCATCGCCCTCAACCCACCCGCCCGCCCCGACACTCCCACCTCCGGCCCCACCCGAGTGGAGACCGCCAAACCCGCCTTCCCCCCGCCGATGAGTCCTTCCGCCGAGGAGGAGACGCTGCCGACGATCGATGCCACGGAGACGGGCGTGCGGACAAGTGCGGTGGTGGAGTAGTAGATTGTGGCACGACGCTCCGAGGCTGTGAGTTTTTCAAAACCAAGCCTGGCAAAGAACGCCAGAGGGCGCTACAACTGCGAGATGGACGCATCATTGCAGACGGCACCCCCTTCGCCCACCTCGGGCACCACACCCATCCCGCCGACTTCGGCGACTTCGGCCCGCGTCCCAGCGGCGAGGAGCAAGGCTCGGGTCAAGCGGCCGGAGCGGAAGCAGATCGAGTGGAGGCCGCTGGCGCTCGACCAGTTGATCCCCGCGGATCATCGGGTGCGAGTGGTGTGGCGGTATGTCGAGTCGCTCGATTTGGAGCCGCTGTATGCGCAGATCAAGGCGGTCGAGGGGTCGGCGGGGCGGGACGCGACAGACCCCCGGATTCTGATGGCGTTGTGGATGTTCGCGACGATCGAGGGGATCAGCAGTGCGCGGCAGTTGAACCGGTTGTGTGAGCGGGATCTGGCATACCAGTGGATCTGTGGCGGGGTGGGGGTGAACTATCACATGATCTCCGATTTTCGGGTGGATCATGGCGAGTACCTGGATCAATTGTTAACGGACACGATCGCCACCTTAATCCATCAGAATCTGGTCACTCTGGAGACGGTGGCCCAGGACGGGATGCGGGTGCGGGCCAGTGCGGGAGGGAGTTCATTTCGCCGCCAACCGACGCTGGAGAAGTGTCGCGACGAGGCCCGCGAGCAGGTGCAGAAGCTGCGCGAGGAGCGAGCACGAGACGGCGACCAGGACGCCAGCCACACCCGTCGCGAGGCCGCGCAGCACCGCGCCGCCACCGAGCGCGAGCAACGCATTGAGCAGGCCCTCGCAGAACTGCCCCAGCTGCAAGCGCAGAAAGAGGAACGCAAAGCGGGGACCGGTGCCCAGGCCCGCTGCAGCACGACCGACCCCGAGGCGCGGAAGATGAAGATGGGCGATGGCGGCTATCGTCCCGCTTATAATGTGCAGTTCGCGACGGAGGGCGGCTCGCGATTCATCGTGGCTGTCGATGTCACCAACTCCGGCAATGACCACGGGCAGCTCGCTCCGATGCACCAGGGGGTCCGCGATCGCTACGGGACCACCCCGAAGAATTATCTGGTGGACTGCGGATTTAATACGAAGGACGATATCACGACAGTCGAACAACGCGGCACGCAGATTTACGCCCCGATTCACGGGGCCGCCACCATGCTCGAAAAAGGCAACGACCCCCACGCCCGACAACGCAATGACTCCGACGAGATGGCCGCCTTTCGCCAACGCATGGCCACCGACGACGCGAAAACACTTTATAAAACCCGTCCCTCGATCGCCGAATTCCCCAACGCCGTCTGCCGCAATCACGGCCTCTCTCAATTCCGAGTTCGCGGCCAGATCAAAGCGAAAGCCGTCTCGCTCTGGCACGCCCTGACCCACAACCTGCAACGCATGATCACCCTCGGCTGGGCCACCTGACCCGCCCCGACCTCGCCACCCCC
>JAYWFM010000305.1:0-9392 GCA_043778825.1 Planctomycetota bacterium
TGGGGGTCAGCTGAGCGCAACAGATTCGCTTTCTCCCCGCAAACCCAAGCCCCCCAACTTCCGCCCGTTTCACCAGGCCAGGGCTGGGGTGAGGGGGCCGCTACCGGCAATCGACTTACTCCACTGCTCCAGATGCTTCTCTTGGACGAAGTTCACCGCACAGTCCTCATGTTGCTCTGCGACTTGAGATGCCCCAAGCGGCATCAGGGCCTCGAAGGAACTAAGGAAGCGGGGACAGGGAATTCCCCCTCACCCCGGCCCTCTCCCCCACAGTGGAGTTGTCGCAGAATGTCGAGTCGATTGTGGGGGAGAGGGAGCAGAGAGACGGGAGTCAACGCAACCACAAATCCCCCCGCGTCAGAAGCGTCGTTCAACGTGAGCCGACCGTCAGCGGCGCATACCGCCGCACGATCTCCCGCGCGGACCGCAGGCCATCGACGGCCGCGCTGACTATCCCGCCTGCGTACCCGGCTCCCTCACCAACGGGGTACAGGCCCGCGAACCCCGGCGTCTCGCGCGTGACGAGGTCGCGGTCGATGCGCACCGGGGAGCTGCCGCGCATCTCGGGGCCGACGACGGTGGCGTTCTTGAGGAACTCGCCTCGCCAGCGGCGGTCCATCGCCGGGAGGCCGTCGCGGATCGCGCGGGCCACGACCGGGGGCAGCACTTGCCGCAGGTCCGCCGAAACGGTCCCGCGTTCATACGAACTCGGCAGCTTCTCGCCGATACGGGGCGACTTCTCGGCCACGAAGTCCTTGGCCCACATGATCGGGGCCTTGTAGTCGCGCCCGGCCAGCTCGAAGGCGGCGGCCTCGTACTTCCGCTGGACCTCGACCCCGGCCAGCGGGTGCGAGCTGCCGAACTCGTCGGGGTTGAGCGTGACCATCAGTCCGCTGTTGGCGAATGGGGTGTCGTGCCGCGAGTTGCTCATGCCGTTCGAGCAGAACATGTTCGGCTCGGAGATGCTGGGGATCACGATCCCTCCGGCACACATGCAGAACGAGTACAAGTCCCGCTCGCCGTTCGCGACCAAGCTGTAGTCGGCGGCTCCGAGGATGTCGAGGTATGAGTCGCGGCCGTACTTCCAGCGGTTGACCTGCTCTTGCGGCTGCTCGATGCGGAGGCCGAGTTGGAACGCCTTCTGCTTCAGCGGGAGTCCCAGTTCATGCAGCATCGTGTACGAGTCGCGGGCACTGTGCCCGATGCCGAGCAGCACATGCCGCGTCGCGATGTACCCGCTGGAGGTCTCGATCCCGCGCAGTTGGCCATCGACGACATCCAGCCCCTCCATCCGGCAGTGGAATTTGTACTCCCCTCCGAGTCGCTCGATCTCGCGGCGGTAGTTGCGGCAGATCAGTGGCAGCTTGTTGCTGCCCAGATGCGGCTTGTATTCATAGACCAGCGACTCGCGTCCACCGCAAGTCACGAACGACCGCAGCACCCACTCGAAATCGGCCCCCGACATGCGGCAGGTCAGCTTGCCATCCGAGAAGCACCCTGCCCCGCCCTCGCCGAAGAGGTAGTTGTTCTCGACATCGTGAACGCCACCAGAGTCGAACGTGCGAATCGCAGGCACCCGCTCCTTGACGGCGGCTCCGCGCTCGATGAGCAGCGGGCGGTATCCCTTCAAGGCCAGATAGTACCCTGCGAGCAACCCCGCTGGGCCGGTGCCAACGACGACCGGTCGTTCTTCTAATGGCATCAAACCCGGAGTCGGGTCGTCGAATACCTCGGGCTGGAAGACCTGCACATCGTGGTCATTCTTCCAACGTTTGACGGTCGCCTCCTCGTCCTGCAACTCCACCATCACCGAGTAAACAAACAACAGCTCCGTGCGCTTGCGGGCATCCAGACTCTTCCGCAGGATCTGCAACCGCTGCACCGCCTCCGGCGGCAACTTGAGCCGCCGCGCGATCACCGCTGGCAGAGTCAGTTCCGACTCTTCCACCGGAAGACGCAGATTGGTGATGCGAACGGACATGGGCAACGAGGCGAAAAGGTGGTGGGCCAGCGGCGAGGCAGTGTATCACTGAACCCAAGCGAGGGACACGAGTCAGTCCGTAGGACGGGCACATTTGCCCGTCCCCTTCGTGCGCAACCTGCCCGAACGAGTCCAAGTGGGCAGCCGATCACCCCTGTCCCTTGTCCCCTGTCCCCTGTCCCCTGTTCACGACACTCACTCTGACAGTCCACTCTCTTCAGAAGCGAACCCAGTCTACGACGTGCCGAGCCACACAGATCGTCAACACGTGACACAGACCGCCAACCACGGGGATCGACACATAGTACAACCCCACGAACAGGAGCAATGACGCATTCCACCCGTCACTGGACTTGCGGAGGATCATATCCAATAACCTGTCATGCCCTCTAAACTGGACCACACCGAAAGCCATTGCGAAACAGAGACCCACCAGAGATCCCACAACACCCAACCGAGATGCTTCGATTACGACCCCCGCAAACGGAGTCCCGACAGCAATCGCCACGAGAAGCATGTGGAGGGTCATGTGGTTGTGTCATGAAGTGGTGCAGATTACTGGACCTCAACGCTCGGGCGCACCGCATGGCCCGTCGTGTTCAGAGTCTGGGGCTCGCGTTTGGGGAGCGAAATGAAGGCTCGCCCCGACTCTCGTTGACGGCGACGGGTTTCCACAGCAATGCGATGCACATCATGTCCGAATTTCGCGGAGAGCATGTGCCGGATCGCGCGGATCTCATCAGTCGGCGTCGGAATCGTGTTCGTCATCTGCAGCCTCCAGCAATTGTTCGGGTGTGCAAATCACAGGGGGTTCAAAGCCACAATCGCGACAGACTGCGGCAATCCGGTGTTGCAGGGTGGGATTCAAGATGTGCTTGAAATTCCACGTGACGATGTATTGTATCCCGTGGACAGCGGCAATGGCGATGTGAAATGCGTCGCGTGGCTGGGATCGGGGGACAGCCTGATGGGACACCAGTGCGTCAGCGAGATTCTCGACATCTTCGGAGGCATCCAGGAGATCGATACCGTTAATGACGGCCAGTCGTTCTGCGGCCGCTGTCGGATCGCCTGCATTGCATTCGTCGATCACGAGTTCGGATATCAACAACCGATATTTTTGTGAGGCAGACTTCCACCATTTTCGCGTCGCCGTTTGCCGAGCAGCGATCAGCGGATCAGGGTGCATTCGACCAGCGAGACTCCCCACGACGGTGGTTTCAACGTAAATCGTGTCCATTGAGGCAGTCGATCACCAGGAACTGTTCCTCGACCGAGGAATACGGCAGAACTCTTCCGCACTCTCGCGGTCCAGAATCGAATTGTCAATTCGATTCCGTCAGGGGGTGCAACAATGGATGCACTCCAATTCACCAACATCACGCCAGCCTTGATCTTCTCCCAACTCAGGCACACACTCCGATGGAACCAGTCCCGCACCTCGCCCAGAAGTCGACTGCATCATGCCCCACAAACTCTCCCGTCGCCAATTCGTTCAATCCGCAGCTGCGATCGGCATTGGCCTGCCGACGATCCTGCCATCAGGAATCTTGCTCGGCCAATCGCCGAACGAGAAGTTGTCGTTCGCGTGCATCGGCATGGGGGGCCAGATGCGGGGCTATCTGATCCCGGAACTTTCCAAGCTCGATCAGCAGATCGTGGCCATTTGCGATGTCGACCAGCGGCAGCGGGAGAGTGCCCTCCAGATCAACGGGCTGAGCGAGGCGCGGACCTATCACGACTATCGCGAACTGCTGGAGAAAGAGAAAGGCGTCGACGCGGTGATCATCGCCACGCCCGACCACTGGCACGTGCCGATTTGCCAGGCGGCCTTGCAAGCGGGCAAGCATGTCTATTGCGAGAAGCCGCTGGCCCACTCGGTCGCCGAATGTCGGGCCTTGGAGAAACTGGCATTGGACCACCCCAAGCAGGCGACGCAGACCGGGAATCAAGGCTGCTCGACCGAGGGCTTCCGTCGCAGCTTCGAGGTCATTCGTTCCGGCCTGCTCGGTCCGATCACCGAGGTCCACGTCTGGCACCCCGCTCACAGTTGGCCCAATGGTGTCGACCGTCCGGCCCAGGCCGACCCGATCCCCGAGGGACTCGACTGGAACTTCTGGCTGGGCAAGGCACCGGCCCGCCCGTACAACAACGACATCTATCATCCGGGCAAGTGGCGCGGCTGGTACGACTTCGGTGGCGGGTCAATCGCCGACTTTTGCTGTCATGGATTTCAACTGGCCTATCGGGCTCTGGACCTCGATGCTCCGACTCGTATCGAAGCCACGGGTGACGACATGGGGCACGAGTCGTTCCCGACCCGCTGCACGGTCACATTCGATTTCGCTGCCAAGGGAGATCGCGGGCCGGTCAAGCTCTACTTCTACTCCGGCGACAAGAACCTGCCGCCGGAGAGTGTGACGAAGGGGCCGGTCGGCAACACGGGCTGCCTCGTCGTGGGGAGTGAAGGCACGCTCTCGGCGGGCCTGTGGAATACCGATTGCAATGTGCGACTCAAGGGAGCCAAAGAGTTCACCGGGGCGAATCAACCCGAGGTCGCCAAGATCGCCAAGACCCAACCCCGCATCGACACCGAAGTCCTCAAGTGGGATCCCAAACTCGCTGCCCAGGGGGAACGTCCGCGCTGGAGCCGCGTGAACAACTCGCACATGTTCGAGTGGGTACTGGCTTGTGCCGGGGACGCCAAATCGTACTCCCCGTTCGAAATCGGAGCCCGCATCACCGAAGTCGGCATGCTCGGCGTGCTGGCCCTGCGGATGCAGAAACCGATCCTCTGGGACGCGGAGAAGCGCCAGGCCACCGGCCTCCCCGAGGCCGATGCGATCATCGATCCCAAGCCCGCAACCGTGCAGTATTTGCCTCACTAACAGTCATCAGCATTGTCGTCTTTCGCTCCGCGAAAGAACGGCCTTTCGCGGAGCGAAAGGCGACACTGCCCCCCCCCGTCGGACGATGTGCCCAGCGGGCACGCTTTTCATTTCTCGCCCTTCGCGGACAATGAGGGAGTCCGGAGTCCCACCGCTCCCCCCGCCCCAAGGATGCCCCTCGTGTCGCGTGACCAGTACGAAAGCCCGCTCAACTCCCGTTACGCCTCGCGCGAGATGTCGGCCATCTGGTCGGAGCAGCGCAAGCACTCGACGTGGCGGCGGCTGTGGGTCGTGCTGGCCGAGACCGAGCGGGAACTGGGGCTCGATATTACGCAGGCTCAGGTCGATGAACTCCGCGCTCAAGTCGACAACATCGACTTCGCCCGCGCAGCTCACCACGAGAAGATCCGCCGCCACGATGTCATGGCGCACGTCGAGACGTATAAGGAACTCTGCCCCACAGCCGGAGGGATCATCCACCTCGGGGCGACCAGTTGTTATGTGACCGACAACACCGAGCTGATCCAGATGCGGGACGGACTGCAACTGATCCGCAGGCGGCTGGTGCAGGTCATCGACGATCTGGCGAAGTTCGCCGTCAAGTACCGCGACCTGCCCTGCCTCGGATTCACCCACCTGCAACCGGCCCAGCCGACCACCGTGGGCAAGCGGGCGACCCTCTGGTGTCAGGATCTGGTCCTCGACCTGGAGGAACTCGAACACCGCCTCGCATCACTGAAGTTCCGTGGAGCCAAAGGAACCACCGGGACGCAGGCCACCTTCCTGCAACTGTTCCACGGCGACCACGCCAAGTGCGAGACCCTCGATCAGCGCGTCGCCGAGAAGATGGGCTTCCCCAGCTCGTACGCCGTGACCGGACAGACCTACTCCCGCAAGGTCGACGCGATGGTCCTCTCCACCCTCAGCGGCATCGGTCAGACCGGCCACAAGATGGGCAGCGACCTCCGCATTCTGCAAAGCCGCAAGGAGATCGAAGAGCCGTTCGAGAAGGACCAGATCGGCTCTTCCGCGATGGCCTACAAGCGGAACCCCATGCGGGCCGAACGCATGTGTGCCCTCGGGCGGTTCGCCATGTCGCTCACCTCCAACGCCGAGCAGACCGCAGCTGTGCAGTGGATGGAGCGGACGCTGGACGACAGTGCGAACCGCCGTCTGTCGCTGCCGCAGTCGTTCCTGGCGATCGATGCGCTGCTCATTATCTATCGCAACATCGTCGAGGGGCTGGTCGTCTACCCTCGAGTGATTGAGAAGAACCTGGCTGAGGAACTGCCGTTCATGGCCACTGAGGAGATCCTCATGGCCGCTGTGCAGGCCGGTGGCGACCGCCAAATCCTGCACGAAGTGATCCGCGTCCACAGCCAGGCCGCCGGTCGCCAGGTGAAAGAGTTCGGCCAGTCGAACGACCTCATCGAGCGGTTGCAGAATGACCCGGCCTTCGAGAACGCCGACCTCTCGAACGCCCTCGAAGCCCGCCGCTTCGTGGGCCGCGCCCCCGAGCAAGTCGACAGCTTCGTGAGCCACATCGTCGACCCGATCCGCAAGAAGTACGCCAACGACCTCGGCGGCGCGGCGACCGAACTGCGGGTGTAGCCGTTGGAGTCCAGCCTTTAGGCTGTCTTCTCCCCTGCGGTCCCAAGCTCCGCAACGCCGCGTGCCAAGACGCAGCGAGCGTTGGACGTAAGTCCAACGTGCCCGAGTGACGTACTCCGTCAGAACAGTGGTCGGTGAGCAGCACGTCCACCCTGCACGGCGGACTAACGTCCAGCCGCTCGCTATCGATTTGCGGCGGGGTGGCCCAGACATCGCTTTGGATGTCTGGGTGACGCAGGAACAAGAGGGATTGAAGAGTGAGCGTCTTCCCTCATAACCTCTTGTTGCTCCGCAACCCAGACGCTCAAAGCAGCGTCTGGGCCACCTCGCGCGGGGTTGATTACGGACAGCCGCTTCGCCGCGAGAGCGGTGGCGGCAAATAGCCGTGGGTGAAACCCACGGATGAAGTTACTCCCGAGGTTCAAGCCGCGCGAGCGGCGGCAGAGGCGCTGTCGCCGCTCTCGCGGCTGATACTCGTACTGGGAACAGGGTCCGTGGGCTGTCGCCCACGGCTATTTGCTGCCGCCGCTTTCGCGGCTTGGGATGCGGCGGCGAGTGATTGCACTCGATTCGGATGCGCTCGTCACAGGGTGCCGCTATTTCGCCTTGATCTGTTCGACCTCATACTTGACCTTGAGATAGAGCGTGAACTGCACGACCGGTTCAATGACGACCGGGTTGATCACTTGGTCGAAGCCGTCTCCGCTCAGGCCGTTGAAGACGAACGTGGTCCCCTTGCGGGCCCTCTGGACTGTGAGACTCTGTCGATTCAGCGGCCCATCGATCTGCTCCGTCACGGCAGCTGTGTACGAGTCGTACATCTCCGTCGGGTAGTACATGGCGGGGATCTCCGCAAAGACCTGAGCGGGGGGCACGAGCTTGATGCCCAGCAGCTTGTTGTAGCGGGCCACCTTCTGCTCGATGATCTTGGTGGCTTCGCCCATGAGCTTGTCCTGCATCAGATTCACATCCGTCACGATGTAATCGACCTTAATCAGATCGTAAATCTGGGAGCGGGCGGCAGTGACCACGAGTTGGTCGATGAGAGACCGATCCCGGTAGTGGACCGACAGGTTCTTCTTCAACTCGAAGCCGACGAGTTTCTCTTTTGCGATGTCACCGGCCACTTCGAAGCCGTAGATCTTGGTCTGGGTCACGAAGTCGAGAAACAGGTCGTCTTCGGCGATCTTCATGGCCCGCAGAGCGCCCGTGAACTCTTTGACGACGGCTGCCATTTTCTCGTTGCACTCGGCCACGGTCTCGCCCTCTTGCGAGAGGCCAAAGACGCCCACGAATTCATCGGCTTTCACGTTCATCAGCACGTCCGCATCGACGAACATGCTGGTGTTCGAGGGAGGCCGTTCTTGTTCAGGAACCAACCGCTTGTTGTGTTCCCGCAGTTCTGCCCGCCCTTTGGCTCCATTGGCGGAATAGGCCAGATTGCCACTGACTTGAGCGCGGCAGATGCCGGAACCGACGATGAGCAGCGCGAGTGCGCAGAGGACAGAGGTTTTCATTTCAACACTCCACGGTTTCCAGGGATGGGAGGGCCAGACGCTGCGTTGAGTGTCGCGGCGACAATGCCACAGCGGGGTTCAACATACCATCATCGAGTTCTTGCGTCTCCCAGTCACCCGTGCGACTCCATCTTCCCGGACGCTCCGCTTCGAAGACTCCGCGTCGCGGCTAACCGGGCGGGATTGTCTGAGATAATCACTTGTTTCATTGACGGTGTGACCGACTCTGGCTCATGATCCATGCCAACGAGTCGTTTCTGCCCCTCTCCCCGTCTCCACCAAGCCCCCCCCATGCCGATCCCCATCGCCGCCCTGCAATCGTTCTGCCTCCGGGCCCTGACCCAGATCGGGATGCCCACGAAGGACGCAGCTACGACCGCCGATGCGCTGGTCACGACCGACTCGATGGGGGTCTTCACGCATGGGACCAAGTTGCTCAGCGGGTACATCAACCGGCTAAAGGGAGGCGGGTATCGCGTGGCGGGGGTGCCGCGAGTGGACCGCGAGGGGCCGGGCTGGGCGGTGATTGACGGGGATCATGCGCTGGGGCAGGTCGGTGGGATGTTTGCCATCGAGACCGCCCTGGAGAAGGCCCGCCATGTCGGGGTGGCCTATGTCGGCTTGACGAACACCGGGCACATCGGGGCTGCGGGGTACTTCGCCGCCCAGGCCGCGCGGGCTGGGTTCATCTGCCACGTGGTCGGGAACGACATGCCGAGCGTCGCCGGGCCGGGGTCGCGGGGGCCGGTGCTGGGGAGCAACCCGTATGCCTACGGAATACCGGTCCTGGGCGGCGATCCGATCCTCCTCGATATGGCCACAGCTGCGGTGGCCGGGGGCAAGGTGTATGCCGCTCATACGCGCGGCGAGCCGATCCCGCCGACGTGGATCATCGACCGGGAGGGGAAGCCGACGACCGATGGGAGCCTGTATCCAATGAATGCCTCGCTGGCTCCGATGGCGGGGTACAAGGGGTACGGTTTGGGCCTGTGGGCGGAGATCCTCGCGGGAGTTCTGCCAGGGGGGGCGATGACGTGGCAGGTCGGGACGTGGATGTTCGACGAGCCGCACAAACCTTCGCGACACAACGCGGGGTTCATCGTCATCGATGTGGCTGCGGTGGCCGAGCCGGAGGTGTTCGCCGCCCGCATCAAGCACATCTCTGACGAGATCCACGCCGCTCCGACTGCTGAGGGGATCGAGCGCGTGCTGTTGCCGGGAGAGCGCGAGTGGGCCTTCCGTCGCAAGGCCCTGGTCGACGGGATTCCCCTGCCGGAGGATGTGCTGCAGAAGCTGAGACTCGCGGCAGAGTTGGCAGGAATTGAACCGCTGTAGCAGGCGAGCCGGGCGGCGTCAGCCCCCGGACCGATTCGTGTGTCGCTCGGTCCGGGGGCT
>JAYWFM010000306.1:0-9364 GCA_043778825.1 Planctomycetota bacterium
AAGGAAGATGTAGACGTCAAGATGGAAATCCCAGGTGCGGTAATCCGCCAGCGAACGGATTTCGGCGATGCAACTGGATTCGGCAGGATCAGTGGCGAATGTTTCACTCTCTCGGCAGGCGTTGACACAACCCCGCTGTTCCAAGGGCTGGAAGGCAATTTGTGCCAGTGCCCTCACTGGGGCTTCGTCCTGCGCGGCCAACTCACCACAACCGATGCGGAGGGCACACAAGAGACTGTAAAAGCTAATGATCTTTTCTACTGGCCACCTGGGCACAATGTAAAGGTCGACGCCGACGCGGAAATCATCATGTTCAGCCCTCAGCACGAGCACAGCCATGTCATCAACCACATGATAGAAAAGGTCAAAGGCTAGTATCGGTCTGGTTTGCGTACGTCCTCGGCCCAACCCATCATTCCGCCAGACTGGCCGAAAAGCGCGGCCAGCCGGTGAATTCAAACGTTGGGCGGCAGAACACAGAACCGCAAGTCCGTCGCACTCGATGACTTGGGGGTGCCGGTCACTGGGGTTCGAAGATCCGCGACGGCTCGATGGGGGACGGCGAAAGTCTGACGACTTCCGCGACGGGCAGGATCGGGATCTGCCAAGCGGGCAACGCCCACGAGGCCATGGGCAGCAGCAACAGCCCGCCCATCGTCAGGCACCAGATCGAATGCCGCAGAGCTGCGGACGACCGGCGGCAGAGCCACGCGGCCAAGCACGCGAGCAGTAGCAGGACGGTCCCCTTGGCGGCTGTGTCGAGCAGCAGTGACGCGAACGAGCGCGCGAGTGTGAGCATGTCCATGCTATTTCCCCTCCGCTTTGGCTTGCTTGATGAGTCGGGCCATGCGGTCGAGGTCGGCTGGTTCCAGCGACTCGGATGAGACATCCAGAATCGCCGCCACCGCATCGGTGGCTGACCCGGCAAAGAAGACATCCATGAGCTTTCGCAAGGCCGACCGGCTGGCCGCCTCGCGAGATTGCGTGGCCTTGTAGACGTAGCGCTTGCCGTCCTGGCGATGGGACAACAGCCCCTTGGCTTCGAGGTGCCGGATCATCGTCCGCACGGAGGAGTAACTCGGCGGGTCGGAGAGTTGCTCCAGCACCTCGCTGACGGTGGCTTCACCGAGCTGGTGAATGACATCCATGATCTGCCGCTCGCGGCGGGCCAGATCGATTGTAGGTGGCTTGCGGGCCATGTGTCGCACCCCGATATATGTGGCAATGGGTTAGCAGGTGGCAACGTATTGCCATGTCCGGTTGCTGTCAATGGGGAGTGGGGGAACTGTCGTCGGAGGGAGCATTCGCAAGTTGGCGTTCCCTCAGATATTTCAATCGCGGAGCGACCGAGCTACGTAGGCGATGTCGCTCCGCGACTCGCATTCCATGGGCGGGAAGGCTCCCTCTTCAGGATCCTCCGGCTTCGAGGTGAGTGTCTGGAATAAGAAATCTCAGTCGCGGAGCGACTGAGCTACGGTTCTCGCAATCCTTCCAGCAGCTTCTCCGCCGACTGCCGCACCTGCATGTCCGGATGATTACGCAGCGGTTCCAACTCCGGGATTGCCGGAGCTGCTTTCGAGCCGAGATGGGTGAGGAACCGGATCGCTCGCAGGCGCACCGAGCGGTCGGGGGCGGCGATCTCCTTCGCCGCTGCGGGGGCGGTGAGTTGCGGGTGGGGTCGCAGACGCTGGGTGGCCTCGATGGCAGCGATCCGGACGCGAGGGGACTCGTCGGTGCGGGCAGTGGTGAGGGCCTCGTTCGTCGCGGGGTCGGGACCGGGGGCAGACCCCAAACCGGTGGCGGCTCGCTCGCGGGTCTCGGGTTCCGGGTGCTTGAGGATGCGCGTGAGCCGGTCGGTTCCGCCGACTCGTCCCAAGGCCACA
This sequence comes from Planctomycetota bacterium, assembly GCA_043778825.1. GTDB lineage: Bacteria > Planctomycetota > Planctomycetia > Planctomycetales > Planctomycetaceae > TH-plancto1. Next base: position 1,884 of record JAYWFM010000306.1, read on the forward strand.
GCGGCCACGTCGCGGACATCGAGCGACCGATCGGCCACGACCATCTCGGCCAGTCGTGAGGCGGCATCACTCGCGCGCGGGCCGATGGCTCCGAGAGTCACGGCGACCGCCCGCCGGACGCGCTCGTCGCGGTCTTCGCTGTACCGCAACAGCACGGGGACGCTGCTGTCTCCGCTGGCTCGGAACAGTTCGAGGCACTCGATGCACGCCACCACCAGATCGAGTTCCGCTCCGGATCGCTGGCGTGCCAGATCGACGCGAGGTGCATGAGACTGCAAGAGAGCGATCACCGTGGGCAACGCCAGCGGGTGAGCGATTCCGATCCGGCACAGGGCCTCGATCGACATCAGCCGCACCGAGTGATCGGTGTCGCAGTCGGTCGCCAGACGAGCCAGCGTCGGCGTGGCCGGGGCTGCGACCGGGCCGAACAGAGCCAGCGCTTTGACAGCCCACAGCGGAGTCGAATCATCGCCGTTGAGGGCTGGTGTGCTGGCGAATCGTTCGAGGATCGGGACCGCGCGGACAGCCGGGGCTCCAATCCGCCCCAGAGTGAGAGCCGCCTGTCGCCGCGTGAACCACGGGGCGGCCTCGTCCTCGACGATCGCGATCAACCCCGGCACCGCAGCGGCCGCTTCGGGGGACTGGAGATCGAGGGACTTGATCCGCTCGCGCCAGGCGTCGAGCGTCTGGCCGTCATAAAGTCTTTCGGTTTGATGAGCGTCATCAGTAAATTCGTGTGAAAGCCCCCCGGTTGCAACCGGGGGGCTTGGGTCGCCATGCGATGTGCTGATCACTCCAGTCGCAAGTCCCAGTGCGAGACAGCATCGCGAGGTTGTCGAGATGAACCAACGCGGGGTCACGAAGTGGCCTCTGAGATGCCGGACGAGGTCTGACGGTGCCCGGTCGGACACGCGGCCTCAGCACGGCGGACTGACATCCGCCGCTCGCTGGGTCTCCTCATTCTATCGCGCGGGCTTCAGTTCCCACTTCTCCCCGAAGAAATCGCCAGCGGCGATCTTGCCGGGCCAGCGCGCATCGGGGGGCGTCGAGAGGTCGATGATGGCCCAGTCGGGGAGCTTCGGCACCTGGCGGGCGTTGTTGAGGTAGTCGTACTCGCGGTAGGTGAACGAGCTGTTGAGGACGACGTACTTCTCGGGGTTGAGCGGGTTCGGGTAGATCAGGACCGGGGCGTGCGACTTGGCGTCGAACTTCTGCTCGCCGACGCTGATCTGTTCAGCCCCCCACTGGATCGGCAGCTTGTCCGCGACCTTGGCGATCGTCGGGTTGCTCTGCGGATCGCCCCAGAGGATCAGGTGGAAGTTCTCGATGTCTTCCGGCTTCAGCTCCTCCGAAGTCTTCACACGAGCATCACCGCGCATCTGGCGGTGCCACTCGCGGACCGCGCGGTTGAACTCGGCATCGACCCATTTGTCGACCTCGGGGTGACGACCGGCTGCGGTCGGTTTGACGAACAGGAATGGTCCCATGAGGGCGTCGTCGATCGGGCCTTGCAGGTTGTGCTGCTTGATGAGTTCCTTCGACGGCGGTTCGATCGGGGAGACTTGTTCCCAGTGGCCATCACCGTTCAGGCGGAACCGCGCACTCCACGAGCGATCCGAGCGGCGGGGCACGCTGATCCCGTTGTCTGTATTCCGAGGCGAAAGTCCGCCGACTCCCAACGCCCCGGGAAGTCCGCTCCAAGTCTGCTGACGATTCTTCATTGCTTCCTGCAGCCGTGCGCGGGCCTCTTCGTTGTTCCGAGCCTCTTCGACGAGTTTGCGGAACTCTTCCTGCTCCGCTGCGGCCTTGGCTTCCGCGACGGGATTTGCGATTCGGACACGAGCTGTCAGGGAGTCAAACGGACATTCATCAGCGGCATAATCGAGCGAGAACTCGGAGATGTTATCGGCCCGCACGGTGAACTCGGAGTTGCCGTACCCGGTGGAGTTCTGATTCCAGCTGGCGCGGATGTGGGCGGGCTTCCAGTGCTCCTGCAGCGAGTGAATCGTGATCCAGTGAGACTTGTTGTACTTCAGCGTTGTCGTGGTGAACGTCACCGATTTCGGGGCACTGGTCGAGCGAATGGAATCCAGTGTCGCCAACCGCTTTTCGATCTCCGCTCGCGTCGCCAGAGTCATACTGTGCCCGGTCTTCGGGGCAATGATGTGCGTCAGTTCGAACCGCTCTCCTTCTGGCAAGTTCCAGCACGCTGCCGCCATGATGTCGGCGGCTTGCTTCTGGCTGTCGATCTCCCCGCTGTAGGCAATCGTCGGCAGCATCCGCAGGTTCCGCGCCCAGACGGGGCAGTCGTACATCTGCCACAGCGTCTGCTCAAACGGGTACGGCTTAAGCTCTTCCTTTTGGAACACCTTCAGAAAGTCCGGCGTCTCGGAGAACCCCGCTCCCGGATTGGCGGCGAACCACTTATCGGGATAGTGAACGGCCAAGTGCCACGCCGCTGCGCCGCCCATCGAGAAGCCACGGATGGCGACCCGCTGCGGATCGATAGGGTACTGAGAGAGGGCGTGGTCGACGACTTCCAACGTGTCGACTTCACCGGCCAGTTTGTTGGCGTTGCAGTACCGACCGAATGGGTGAATCATCATCACGCCGGGGGCTGGCTCCGGTGACGCATTCGTCATCCGCTGGGCGATGAACTGGAGTTCGAGACCCTTCTCGCTGCGGCCTCGGCACCAGATGTCGGCCCGCAGGCCGGGGACTAGCGGGGCATTGATCGTCGGTGACTGATAAACAATCCCATACGGCTGCACGCTGTTATCGAGCTTGGAGCGGAATCCCCGCACGACGGTTCCGGTGGCGTTCCTCCACGGACTCTGATCCTTCGCTAACGCCTCCGCCCGCGTCAGTCCCTCGGCCAACACATCCTTCGCCCGCTTCGCATCCGACGGATCAAAGAACCCGTCCTCTTCCAAGGCGATCTTCACCGCCCGAGCGAAGATCTCCACATCCGGCAGATACGTCTGCACGATCGCACTCTTCGACGCTCGCAGCTCCACGATCTTCTCAGTGAGCGTCTTCAGCGTCCCTTCCAGTGCCTCGCGATCCGTCGGGTCAATCATCACCCCCGGAGGCGGCACCTGTCGGACTGTCGCCCATTGATTGTCCGCAGGACCATCCGCGAAGAGCGTTGAACAGGAGGCCACGCAGACAGCCAGCGACACGAATCGAAACAGTCTCATCAGTCCGATCTCCAGAGGAGTGAGTCAGTGGAATCAACCCATGCTAATGGGTGCGTTGCCGGTTGGCCATCGGCGGAACTGGGCTCTTCAGGGGCAGGTGCATTCGCCATTGGGCGGTCACTGGCGAAATGCGAGTCGCGGAGCGACATCGTTGTAGCTCACGTCGCTCCGCGACTGAGATTCCTGCTGCCAGATCCCTTGAGTCGGAGCCAGCATACCTTCGAGGAGTGAGTCGTCTGGCGGGCGAAATGCGAGTCGCGGAGCGACATCGTTGTAGCTCACGTCGCTCCGCGACTGAGATTCCTGCTGCCAGATCCCTTAAGTCGGAGCCAGCATACCTTCGAGGAGTGAGTCGTCTGGCGGGAGAAATGCGAGTCGCGGAGCGACATCGCCTACGGGGGTCCGATAACATGCCCCGATGCCCTTCGACTGGATCACACACGAACTCCATGCTCTGGATGAGTCGGGATTGCGCCGCCGCGCGCGGGTGTACGAACCACTCCCGCGCGGGCGCTGCCGCGTCGATGGCATCGAGCTCGTCAACTTTGCGTCCAACGATTACCTCGGCCTGGCGGGCGACCTCCGCGTGATCGCTGCCGCTCTCGATGCCACGGCCCGCTACGGGGCCGGAGCCCGCGCGAGTGCGATCGTCAGCGGGCGGACTCCGCTGCATGCGGAGCTCGAACGGGCCATCGCTGAGTTCGAGGGGGCGGAAGCTGCGGTCCTGTTCCCGACCGGGTTCGCTGCCAACGTGGGAGCGATCGGGAGCCTCGTCGAGGCGGGGGATGTCGTGTTCTGCGACCGGCTCAATCATGCGAGCCTCATCGATGGCTGCCGGTTGAGTGGAGCGCGGCTGCGGGTCTACTCGCACCGCGACCTCTCCCAGTTGTCGAGCGCACTCGACAAGGCGAAAGAGGCCCGCCGCCGACTGATCGTGACCGACAGCCTGTTCAGCATGGATGGAGACGCGGCCCCACTGGCTGAATTATTCGCACTGGCTCAACACTCACGCAGCATGTTGCTGATCGATGAGGCCCACGCGACCGGGGTCTACGGGGCAACCGGACGCGGGCTGTGCGAAGAGGCTGGGTTGGATGGCCCTGTCTGGCCCCCGACTCCCGACTCCCGACCCCCGACTCCCCCCGAGCACGTGCGGGTCGGCACGTTGAGCAAAGCGATCGGTTCGCAAGGCGGCTTCGTGGCGGGCACCGAGGCACTCTGCGACTGGGTTCGCAACACCGCCCGGCCCCAGATGTTCTCGACCGCACTCACTCCGGGAGCGTGCGGGGCGGCGCTGGAGTCGCTGCGACTGATCTGTATCGAGCCGGAGCGACGGGAGCGCGTACGTGGCCTCGCGCGGCACCTGCGTGCGGAGTTACAGGCCGCCGGCTGGACATCCACGGGCGAGGTCGATTGCCCGATCGTGCCGCTCATCGTCGGTGAACCGCAGGAGGCCGTGTCGCTCTCGCACGAACTCCTGCAGCAAGGCTTCCTCATCCCCGCCATCCGCCCGCCGACCGTCCCGCGCGGGACATCGCGGCTGCGAATCTCTCTCACGGCGGACCATACGGACGAGGACATCCGCCGCTGCGTGGAGGCTTTCAGACGATCGTAGCTGCGTTCGCCAGAACGCGGGCGACAGTTCTCGGCGTTCTGCGGTCAGAGAAAACTCACCGTGGGATAGGCTTCCAGCCTGTCATCTTCAGTCAACAGACAGGCTGGAAGCCTATCCCACGGGTCAGTCTTCACGGACCGTTCGCCACAGGGGGGGCTGCTTCAGTCGTTGTGCGTCGGTTCCGGCTCCCCGCGTTCTGGCGAACGCAGCTACGACCGTTCACTCGGTCCCCTCCGCGTCTTCCAACGCCCCCGCATGCACGACCCCCGCAGCTGACGTGATCCGTTTCACGAGGATCGTCGCGTAGCAGCCTCTGGGCAGGGTGAACGTCAATCGCAGGGCCCGCTGGCCGCGATACATGTCGTCATCGACTTCCGTGCTGCTGACCTCCGAGGGCCGCACCAAGGCGGCGCGTTCGCCTTTGGAGAAGAAGCTGTCGCGGGGGTGCTTGATCTTGAGGTCAGCTCGGGTGAGGCCCTCGCGCTCCAGCACGCGATCGGTGATGATGGTGATCGGGGCGTCGTCTTCGTAGATGGATCGCGCAGAGGGGAACGGGATCTCCAGCGTCGTCAGATCGAGCGGAGCCTCGGCGGGCAGCGACCGGAAGAACGGGGCCGGACCCTGCGACAACGGCACTTCCACGCGGCACTCGGGTGGGCAGGTGACGTGAATCGCTTCGGCGAGAACTTTGTTCCACAGATGGCTTTGAAAGGCCGAGAGGTACAAGCTGCGCATGTCCTGCCGCACGCGGGTCCAGGCTCCCTTGAAGTCGGTGGGGTGCTGGACCAGATAGCCCACGATGCTGCGGCGGTGGGAGCGTCCGAGTCGCTCCATACAGACCGGCCAGTTCCCCCAGTGCTCGCGGAGGATGGCCTTCTCCTTCTTCTCCGCCGAGCGGTCATTGGGCGAGTGCGCGGCCATGCAGAGCCACAGCGTCCGCTCGTAGTCCCCGGCAATCCACGGGCGAGCGATGAACTCGCCGTCGGAGGTCACCGAGCCAAACCGCTGATCATCGAAATAGTTCGGCAGACCCCACTGCTTGAGTTCATCGAGTGCCGCGATGGCTCGCGCACACTCGTCCGGAACCATGTCACGCATCACGATCTGAAACGAGTTCCCCGAGATCTCCGACGGACGAAACGGGATGTCCGACTGCCCCAGGTAGCTCAGTCCCCAGTAGTCCCGCTGGGCATTGCGGGCCGGGCCGCGATGGACCGTGACGAACTGCGAGGTCTGCGCATGCTTGTCCTTGAGTCCCCCATACGACACCCGCTCGCGCGGGAGATTCCACATCTGGAGCAGTTGGGTAATCGCCTCGGGCGTCCCGATCCCGCGCTTGGTCAACTCATAAACCGTGAACTCCCCCTTCGCGCGAATCGGGAACTCCGACAGCTCGGTGACGACAAAGTCCTCGGGGCGACATTTCAGCTTCATGGGCTGAGTTTATCGTAAGGAGATGGCGTCCGTCACTGAATGCGTGGGAGGTGGCACCGTGCTGCACACACGACGACTCGCCAGTGATGCCGGAACGGAATGAATTCCGTTCTACGCAATCAATCGCTACCACCGCTACACCCCGCCGGGATTCTCACGGGGGGCGTGGGCCGCAGGGTTTACCTCACAGGTCGAGTCGCCGGTCGTCGATACTCACTGCGGGAGACCGTCCCGCATGTCTATCACACTACGGAAGTTCGATTGGGGATCGTCGTGAACTCGTCCTGCGACACCACCCGCCCGCTGCTGCGTCTGCTGGGGCTGATCGCGTCAGTGGTGGCGTTTGCTGTACTGTGGTCGGGGGACCAGAAGATTCAAGCGGAGATCGCCGCCACGCGGGCCAGGACTCGGCCCGTCTATGCGGGGCCGTCGGTGATGCAGAATCTCCCGCTGACTCGCCGCACACCCACGAACCAAATCGCCCGCGTCCCCTCGTCTCCGGTCCTGGGTTTCCTCGACCGGATTCCCGGCGGTTACTATCATCTAACCGATGCCCAAGGGAACCGGGGCACGCTGGTGCTGGAGTCGCGACTGGGGGCTGTGCCGGTCCAGCAGATGCTGACGATCCAGTCCTCGCACGGCGAGTTGCGGCTGACGCCGATGCAGACGGTGTCGGCGTCGTCGCTGATTGATCGGTAGTACGACTGTTGGAGTTCAGCCTTTAGGCTGCTCCGGAGCAGGGCTTCTCAGGTGTGTGCTTCCCCCGGAAACCCCGGTTTTTGTCCCGTCAGGGACACCCGATAATAGCCCACCGTTTCAACGGTGGGAGAGCGCCCCCCGAAGAACCGACCAGTCCCGTCAGGGACGACAGACGCCTGCGAAAACCGTGGGCACTGTGCAGGCGGCGGCGGGGCGACGGCGGGGGTGTCTGTCGCCCCTGCCGGGGCTGTGGGGACGGGTGACTCGTGGACCCACCGATGAATCGGTGGGCTATTTTCGGGTGTCCCTGGCGGGACAAAGACAAGTTGTCGCTGAGGCGAGTCCCACTTCTCTGTGGAGATTCCCTGCGTTCGCCGCTTGGGAAGCCGAGCCTGTCAGGCCTGCTGAACATCAACTCTTGGAGCGACAGGCTGGAAAGCCTCAGTCTTACCCACATTTTTACAAATGTTCCTCCCCGTTTCACACACGGCGGGGCCGGATAATCAGGGATTCTGGGGTGATATTGGTTTGGC